>VBHN01000126.1 GCA_005881155.1 Chloroflexota bacterium
AGCTTGTCGAACACAAGACGGGCGAGCGGCCGGACCTCGACCAGCTTCCACTCGACGACCCCGAGGTCTACCGCGTCTGCAGCGAGGCGGACACCATCGGCGTCTTTCAGATCGAGTCGCGGGCGCAGATGCAGACCCTTCCCCGTACCCGGCCCAAGGAGTTCAACGACCTCGTCGTGGAGGTGGCGATCATCCGGCCCGGCCCCATCCAGGGCAACGCCGTCCATCCCTACATCCGGCGCAAGCAGGGCAAAGAGGACATCACCTACGCCCATCCCCTGCTGGAGCCGATCCTCAAGGACACCCTGGGCGTGATCCTCTACCAGGAGCAGATCCTGGAGATCTGCATCGCGGTCGCGGGGATGACGGCCGGGCAGGCGGACCGCTTCCGGCGGGCGAGGAACCGGCACCGTTCGCGGGTCGAGATGCGAAGCCTGCACGAGGGCTTCATCGAGGGCTGTCTCCAGAACGACGTCCCGGCGGAGACCGCCGAGGGGCTCTTCCACGCCATCGAGGGCTTCGCGGCCTTCGGCTTCTGCCGGTCCCACGCCGCCGCTTTCGCACGCACCTCTTATGAGACCGTCTGGCTCAAGCTCCACCATCCGGCGGAGTTCTACTGCGGGCTGCTCAACAACCAGCCGATGGGCTTCTACCACCCTTCGGTGCTGGTCGAGGATGCCAAGCGCCACGGCACCGCGGTGCTCCCGGTCGACATCAACCGGTCAGCCGACCGCTGCTTACCTGAAGGCGACCACGCCCTCCGGCTCGGCTTCAACTACGTCAAGGAGCTGGGCGTGAAGCCGCGCGAGGCGATCTTCAAAGAGCGCGCCGGCGGGGATTTCACGAGCTTCGACGATTTCCAGGACCGGCTCCGCCGCAACCCGCCCACGGCCGAGGCGGTCCAGAACCTGGTCATGGTCGGCGCCTTCGAGTCGCTAGGGACCACCCGCCGCGAGCTGCTCTGGCGCTGGCAGGAAGGACAGCGCGCACGAGGGCGAAAGCGGGGCCTCGACCCGCAATCCTCGCTTCGGCTCAACGCCGCGCCGCCCTCGCTGCCGGGCGTCACGCCCATTGAGAACACCCGCCTCGAATACGCGATCAGCGAGCTTTCGACCGGGCGCCACCTGGTCCATTACTGGCGCGACCGGCTGGAGGCGCTGGGTGTGCTGGACAGCCTCCAGGCGCAGAAGGTGGCGACCGGCCGAACCCTGCGCGTGGGCGGCCTGGTGATCGTCCGCCAGGCGCCGGGAACGGCCAAGAAGCTGCGCTTCTTCACCATCGAAGACGAGCTCGGCCACGTCAACGTGACCTTCATGCCCGACGTCTACGAGCGCTACCGGAAGGTCGCCAACTCCAACTCGATCCTGGTCATAGAGGGCGTCATGCAGCGCCAGGACGGCGTCCACTCGGTGCTGGCGAAATCGGTGCTGGGCCTGCAGCCCAAGGACGCCGAGCTGCCGACTTCCCATGACTACCGCTGAAGCCTTCGGCTGATACTTTCGGCGATGCCCGAGCTGCCCGAACTTGAAGCCCTGCGGTTGAAGCTGGGCCCCCAGCTGGAGGGCCGGATGGTCACCGCCGCCGAGGTCAACCCCAAAAAGGCTCACCTGCTGCGCTACCCCGTCGAGGACTTCGCCCGCGAGGTCCCGGCCCGGCGCATCGACCGGATGTGGCGGCGCGGCAAGCACCTGGTCTTCGACTTTGGTGAGCGCAGCCTGGTCATCAATCCGATGCTGGGAGGTCGCTTCCAGCTCGACGAGGCTGACTCCAAGCCACCGGCGACCTGGGTCTTCTCGCTGCGGCTGGAGGGCAAGCAGGAGCTGCGCTACACGGACTTCCGCGACATGGGCCGGATCTACTGGGTCGAGGACCCGGCGCGGGAGGTGCCGGCCTGGGCCGAGCTGGGGCCCGAGGCGGACTCGGTCGGCGGGCTCGGGCTGGACTGGTTCCGAAAGCAGCTGCGGCGCCACCGGGATGAGCTCAAGGACCTGCTCCGCAACCAGTCCTTCCTGGCCGGGGTCGGCAACGCCTACTCCGACGAGGTCCTGTTCGAGGCCAGGCTGCTGCCGCTGCGCCGCCGGGCGACGCTCCGGCCGGAGGAGGAGGAAGAGCTCTTTCGCGCCCTGCCGGCCACCCTCGGGCGGGCCGTCGAGGCGATCCTCGCGGACCCCGATTACGACGAGTCGAAGCAGAACCGGAGCTTCATGAAGGTGCACGCCAAGGGCGGCCAGAGCTGCCCGCGCTGCGGCCACCGGATCAGCCAGCTGGGCTCCAACCGAGAGCCCCTGAATTTCTGCCGCGGTTGCCAGTTCTGACCAAGGAGAGTCGCGTCGCGCCAAGGCCGGGTTTATCCCGGCCGTTTGAGTTGACTTAACGACACCAAAGCGTCGCGCCGAGAGGGGAGTTCTGGAAGAGGGGGCTTGCCCCCTCTTGCTTCTTATTTGTAGCCAGGCGGTATGCTTCATCGCCGATGACCGTGGCCCGCGAATTGGACGACATCACCCGCCAGCTCGTCAGACACACTCACGAGCACCCGCCGGTCCGGGACATCAACCAGGAGGTCGACCGCCGCACCACCCGCCGGGAGCGGATCGCCGAGGACCTCGGGCAGATGATCGGCAGCTGGACCTTCGTGGTCTTCCAGGCCGTCCTGCTGGCGCTCTGGCTGGTGCTGAACGCGGTCGCCTTCTTGAAACATTGGGACGGCTACCCGTTCCTGCTCCTCAACCTGGTCCTGAGCTTCCAGGCCGCCTTCGCGGTCCCCATCCTCCTGATGGCGCTCAATCGCGCCGCCCAGCGCGACCGGCTGGGCGCGCAGCAGGCCTACCAGGAGGGCGTCAAGGCCGAGGAGGAGCTGAAGTCGGTGATGAACCACCTGGAGGTCCAGGACGAGGTCATGCTGCAGGTCCTGCACCGCCTGGAGCGCACCGACCGCGAGCTGCGGCGGATCCTGCGCCGCCTCGGGATCGAGGACGACCGCTAGCCCAGCTTGTACACGTGGTACTCCGCGTTGGAGTACGCCAGCACCGCGTTGGCCCGCCAGTAGACGTCGTTGCCCGCGAACGGCGGCTGCTTCTCCTGTGGCCCGATGACCACGTAGGCGACCCCATAGCGGCGGGCCAGGTCGAGGCTCTGCGGCCTGCCCTGCAGCATCGTCTGCACGTCGTCCTGCCGCGTGACCCAGTCGTTGATGCCGTACGTCCAGATCCAGCCCGGGTAGCCGAGCACGACGCGCCGGCCGGCCAGGGTCGGGATCGCGCTGTTGTGCTCGGGAGCGGTCAGGAAGATGGCCTTCGGGTCGGTGTTGGACCGCGCCCAGGCCGCGACCTGCAGGCCGGCCGTGTCAGTGAACTCGTAGCCGCCGACGGAGAAGTTGGCGTCGCGGGCGGCGTCCAGGCCGCCGGCCAGCATCAAGACAACCAGTAACCCGAGCGCCGCGACGGCGCCGACGATCCCGGCCCGGAAGACCCTCACCACCACCGCGGCGACCAGGAAGGAGCCGAGCAGCGCCCAGTAGACGAAGAACTTCTGGTTGTCCCAATCCCAGGGATGGAACAGCCAGATGTTGGGCACCAGGAACCAGAGCCACATCGGCGCGAAATGCGTCGCCCAGGCCGTGGGCAGCAGGCCGCGCACGAACTGCCCGATCGCCAGCAGCGGGATGAAGAGCCCGAGGTTCTTGATCCAGAACCAGAAGACCGAGTCGTGCTTGCCGTCCGCCGCCGCCAGCCACCCGATCTGGACGCGGATGTGGGCGCCGCCCTCGGGCAGGAGCCAGAGCACGGTCGGGACGCCCAAGACCAGGGCCGGCCAGAAGAAGTGGAACCATTCCCGGCGCCGGTTGAGCAGCGCCCAGAAGCCAGCCAGCGCGACCAGCGTCCCGTAAGCGTGAACGTGGAAGGCGGGCGTCAGGCCCGTGAGCACCCCCGCGAAGAGGAAGGGCTGCCAGCCCGGCTGCTCCCGGGCGGTGAAGAGCAGCGCGCAGACGATCGGCACGATCGCGAAGCCGAAGAGGGTCGAGCGCTGGGGCAGCATGCTGGCCAGCAGCGGCGCCAGCCACTGGATGTTCTGGTCGACCATCGAGGTGTAGTGGCGGGGTACGTGCGTCAGGGCGGTGAGGCCGCTCGACTGCAGGTCGCCGAAGAAGTAGCTGAAGCCGAGGCCACCGCTGAGCGCAAAGAGGAAGGGCGCCAACGCCGCCACCGGCCGGCTGCCGGTGAGGCGGACGCCGGCGAGGTACATCACGCCGGCGAAGGCGAACCCGAGCAGGCCGCTGGAGAGCTCCAGGGAGCTGGTCAGGGAGGCTCCGAGGGGAACCAAGGAGGCGGCCAGGAAGTCGACCAGGAAGGGGTAGGTGAGGTGGTGACCGGGGTCGAGCGGGAGCATGGGCGGGAAGTTCCGGCCGTAGGCGAAGGAGCCCGCGTAGCTCAGGTGGGCGGCCCAGTCAGCCCAGGTGCCCTGGTTCTCCGAATAGAGGCCGCTGGGCAGCAGGTGGTAGGCGTTGGCCAGCAATTGGTAGACGTACGCGCCGGCCACCAGGGTGACCAGGAGCAGCGGCCACGGGTGCCCGGGAAGGGTCGGCCGGCGCGCCCAGCGGCCGGCGGCGCTGCGCAGGTCGGGAAGGACGCGCCCGCGCCCGAGGTACCAACCCGCCGCCGAGACCGCCAGCGCGATTGCCACTCCCACCCAGACGCCGGCGGCGCTGAAGCCGGCCAGGCTGGCGACGCCGAACCCGGCCAGGGTCACGGCCATCGCCCCGATCACGGTCCCGAAGAAGATCCGCTCCTCGAAGAGCAGCTCCAGCCCGCTCAGGTAGCTCAGGCCGAAGCCGCAGACCAGGCAGGCGGTCAGCAGCAGAAAGGGCAGGACATTAGATCCACGACGGGAACCACATGCGCCCCGTCCCGAAGCCCTTCAGGTATTCGAGGTCGCCGATCGGCAGCCCCGTCCAGACCGGGTAGAAGTAGATGAAGAAGCCGATCGCGACCGCCAGCCAGGTCAGAAGGACCAGCTGGCCGCTGAGCTGTCGCGCGACCCAGGAGCCCACCTGCAGGTCGACCACCCCGTCGGCGATCCGCGCCAGCACGAAAGCGAGCGCGAGGATCATGAAGATCAGCCCACCGAACATGTGGTAGAGGAAGAGCACGCGGGAGATGTGCGACCAGGGCAGGTACTGGGTCAAGAAGCCGATGGCGATGAAGGCCGCCGGGTAGCTCTTGTAGCGGAGCGCGAAGTACGGCAGCAGGAGCACGCAGGGGATGCTGCTCCACCAGATCCAGGGGTTGCCAAGGTTGGCCATACCGGCCACCAGCGGCTGGCCGCTGATCGCGTCGGTGCCGAGGCCCGAGTTCTCGAAGTAATAGGCGACCGGGCGGTAGAGGAAGGGCCAGCTGTACCAGGGCGACCCATAGGGATGCGTCGCAGTCAGGTGCGCGTGGTACTCGTAGGAGCTGACCTGGTACGCCCAGAGGTCGCCCAGGCTGTGGAACTGGCCGCGCTCGAAGAAGGGGAACCAGCTGGCGACGTAGATCAGCAGCGGAAGGGCTATGAACGCGGCCAAGGCCAGGGGCAGGTAGGCCGCGAGAGACGCGCCGCCGGGCAGCGCCGGACCTTCGGCCTCGCTCTTCCCCCAGCGCCAGGGACCGCCCTCCGCCGGCAACGAGACGTCAACGTGGCGGCGCAGGAAACGCACGGCGACTATGAAGAGCATGCTCGCCAGCGCCGCGAGCGCGATCCACTTGGCCGCGATGGCGAGGCCGATGGCCACGCCGGTGATGACGAGCGTGATCAAGGACGAGCGGGGGGTCCTGCTCTGCAGGTGGATGTGGAAGATCCAGTACGCGAGCAGGATGAAGAAGATCGGGTAGATGTCGATCATCCCGATCCGCGACTGGATGAAGAACATCCCGTCGAAGCAGGCCAGCACCGCCGCCGCGCTGGCGAACGCGCGGTTCGGCCAGAGCCGGAAGGCGAGCAGGTACATCAGGGGGATGACCAGGGTCCCGAAGATGGCCTCCATCCAGCGCCAGCCGAAAGGGGTGAAACCGAGGTCGGCGGCATTGCCCTGCGCCCCTTCGAAGACGACGCGGTACTCGCCGTAGAGCCACTCGCCCGCGGCGATGAAGAGCTTCGCGAGAGGCGGCTCTGGGTCGAAGTAGGAGATCCCTTTCAGGTCGTTGTGAGCGAAGTCGGCGAAGTAGATCTCGTCGAAGATCTCCCCGTGCGGCGGTGCGTAAGCCGCGGTCGGGTTGGCCTTGTAGCCGCGCTGGTAGGGGTAGGCGAGGCCGCATAGAGTTCCGGGTGTCCCCTGGGTGTCGACCGGCGTGTTGACCACGCAGTTGCTCAGGTCGAAGTGCCCCTGCGGGTGGGCGTAGAGGTCCGGCAGGAGGGGGCTGAAGAAGCGCAGGACGAAGGCGATCGCCGTCAGTACGACCAGGGCGACCAGGTCCGGCCGCTCGAGCCCGACCCGCTGGTAGAACCGCTGCCGGGGTGCTAGCGCCGGCGCTTGGGGCGCTTGGCCCCGCCCAGGTTCTGCTGCTGTTGGCGATTCGGTAGCCGTTGGGAAACCTCCTGGGACAGTGATCTCGGATCTGACACCGGCACCGCGATGGTGCCGTCGACGACGTAGCGGCGGCCGAGCCGCCGGCTCAGCCTGGCCACGGTGGCCTCGTCACCACCAAGCTTGGCGAAGAAGGCCGGCTTGTCGAGCAGCGGCTTCGTCATCGCGTTCACGTAACTCTTCCGGTTGTCGGGGTAGTGGGCCCGCAGCTCGCCGACTCGCGTGCTGCGGATGGCCTCGAACGGGACCAGCGTGTTCGTGAAGGGAAACGTCCAGTGGAAGTGGAGGCCACGGTCGGTGACGCGGACGTGGCTGAAGTAGCGGAAGCCGCCGAAGAAGATCAGGATCAGGGCGGAGCCGCCCACGCATTCGGCCAGCAGCAGGGGCAGGTCCTTGCTGTGCTGGTAGATCACGGCCAGCACCGCCCCGACCACCAGCAGCACCGGCGCCAGCGGCCAGTTGCGCTTCCAGAGCTCGTCGGCGTAGAGGTTCGGGTGCTTCAAGACGCTTGGGAATCTTATTGCCTGCCGCGGACGCGCTCGACAGCGCGCCGCCAGTCAGCCAGCCGCGTGGCGGCCTGGTCGCGCGAGATCGCCGGGAGGAACTCCCGGTCCAGCTGCCACGGCCCGCCCTCGCTCCCCCACACCCCGGCCCCGCGGCCGGCCAGGTAGGCGGCGCCGAGCGCGGTCGTCTCGATCAGCTTCGGGCGCCGGACCGGGATCCCGAGCAGGTCGGCCTGGAGCTGGCAGAGGAAGTCCATCACGCTGGCGCCACCGTCGACTCGCAGCTCCTGCAGACCGCGGCCGGCGTCCGCTGCCATCGCCTCGATTACGTCAGCGGTCTGGAACGCCATGGCTTCGACCGCGGCACGGACGAGGTGAGCGCGCGAGGTGCCCCGGGTCAGGCCCAGGATGGCGCCGCGCGCGTGGGCGTCCCAGTAGGGCGCGCCCAATCCCGTGAAGGCCGGGACCAGGAAGACCCCTCCGCTGTCGGCGACGGATTCGGCCAGCGGCCCCGCCTCGGCAGCCGTCTTGATCACGCCCAAGCCGTCGCGCAGCCACTGCAGCGCGGCGCCGGTCACGAAGATGGCGCCCTCCAGCGCGTAGCTGAGCCGCCCTTCCCGGAGCCAGGCGATCGTGGTCAGCATGCCAGTCTTCGACTCGACCCTTTCGGGGCCGGTCTGGAGGAGCACGAAGGAGCCGGTGCCGTAGGTGTTCTTGGCCATGCCCGGCTCAAGGCAGAGCTGGCCGAAAAGAGCCGCCTGCTGGTCGCCGGCGATGCCGGCGATCGGCGCCTCGATGCCGCCGAACTGAGCGGGATCGGTGCGGGCGACCTCCCCACTCGACGCCACGACGCTGGGCAGCCCCTCGAGGGGCACCCCGAATAGGTCAGCCATCTCCTCGCTCCAGGTGCCGCCGTCGATGTCGAGCAGCAGCGTTCGGGACGCGTTCGAGGCGTCGGTCGCGTGGAGGCGGCCGGCGGTCAGCCGGAAGACCAGCCAGCTGTCGATCGTCCCCGCGGCGGCCTGGCGCGCGCCCTCGACGTTGTCGATCGCCCAGCGCAGCTTGGTGGCGGTGAAGTAGGGGTCGATGACGAGCCCTGTCACTCGCCGCACCCGCTCGCCCTCCCCCGCCTCGCGGAGCCGGTCGCACGCGGCGGCGGTGCGGCGGTCCTGCCAGACGATCGCCGGGTGCAGGGGGCGGCCATCCCGGCGGTTCCAGAGCACCAGGGTCTCGCGCTGGTTGGTGATGCCCACCGCCAGCACGTTCCGGGCGGCGGCGCCGGCCGCCCTCAGCGCGTCGCCGGTCGCCCCCAGCACGGACTGCCAGATCTCCTCCGGGTCGTGCTCCACCCAGCCGGGGCGCGGGTAGTGCTGCGTGATCTCGCGGTAGCCGCGGCCGCGGGGGACGCCGTCCTCCCCAACGGCCACCACGGTGGTGCCCGTCGTGCCCTGGTCGAGGGCCAGGACCAGGCCGTCAGCCACCGCCACCTATGAACGCGTGCTCCATGGCGTGCGGGCAGGGACATTCGCGCGGCCCGTCCAGCTTCGGGACCAGGCGCAGGATCAGCTCGCGCACGCGGTCGTTGTTGCTCGCGAAAAAGCGCTCGACCTCGGCGACGCTGACCGGCGGGAGGTCGGGCGCTCCCTCCAGCCCGGCGTCATAGTCGGTGATCAACGCGATGTTGAGGTAACAGAGCTCCAGCTCCCGGGCGAGGATCAGCTCCGGGTACTGCGTCATGTTGACGACCTCCCAGCCCTGGGCCGCGAACCACCGCGACTCCGCGCGGGTGCTGAAACGGGGTCCGTTGATCACGACCACCGTGCCGCCGTCGTGCATCGTGACGCCCAGCTCGCGGCCGGTCGCGACGGCGAGCGCCCGCAGCCGCGGGCAGTACGGGTCGGCGGCGCTGGCGTGGCCCACCCGAGGACCGGTGAAGTAGGTGTCGGCGCGGCCC
>VBHN01000127.1 GCA_005881155.1 Chloroflexota bacterium
GGGACCGCGCCTTCGTCTCCGGCGGGGACCTGAAAGAGCTGGAGAGCGTGCGCGAGGAGCCCTTCGCGCTGGACATGGCGCGCCGGATGCGCGCCACCCTGGACCGCATCCCGGCCCTGCCCTTCCCGGTCGTCGCGATCGTCAACGGCCATGCCATCGGCGGCGGCGCGGAGGTGGCGATCGCCTGCGACTACCGGCTGGCGGCGGCCGACGTCAAGATCGGCTTCACCCAGGCGACACTGGGCCTGCTGCCGGCCTGGGGAGGCATCGAGCGGCTGGTCCAGACGGTTGGACGGGGGCGGGCCCTCCACCTTCTGACCACCGGCCGGACCATCGACGCCGAGGAGGCGCTCCGGGTCGGGCTCTTCGAGGAGGTGGTGCCGCGCGCGCAGCTCGAGGAGCGGGCGGCCGGGCTGGCCGTGGAGCTGGCGGCGGTCCCGCCAGGTGCCCTCGCAGGGATCAAGAGCGCCGCCGAGGCGGCCTTCCCGTATGCGCGCCCGGAGCTGGCGGAACGGGCGACCGCCGACTTCGCACGGGCCTGGACGGACTCCGCCCATTGGGAGGCGCTCGAGCGCGCGCAGGCTCGACGCCGAGGCTGAGGAGGCAAGGAAATGAAGATCGAGAGCCCAAGCTTCACCGAGACCGACCTGGATCTGTACCGCGACCAGCTGGTCGACCACGAACGGATGAACTTGGTGGGGCGGCTGGAGCGCGCCTCCCAGCGGCTCGCGGAGCTCGGGCCGCGCGTGCCTGAAGGCACCGGCGAGCAGCAGGATTGGAGCCCGAACGAGGTGCTCGCCCACATCGCCGTGCTGAGCAAGTTCTACGGGATGCTGACCTACAAGATCGGCAGCGGCCAGATGACCGAGCTCGACCTCCTGGGAAATGTCAACCTTCGCGACGTGCTCGGGGAGCAGTTGGCGAAAGAAGCGCCGCGGACCCTGGTCGAGATGGCGCTGGCCGACCATCGCCGCAGCCTCGACTACCTACGCGGCGCCGATGCGGCCGCGATGCGTCGCGAGGTGGTCGTGGATGGCGGGCGGGTGACGATGCGCGCTGCGGACGTGGCCCGGGAGGCCCTGATCGGACACCTCGAGCTGCACGTCGACCAGCTCGAGAAAGCGCTCGGGTGATCCCCACCGACTACCGCGTCTTCGACCTCGGGCGACCCCTCGAGGCGGCGACTCCGGTCGCGCCCGGCCACCCCAACTTCCGGATGGCGCTGCTCCGCCGCCATGGAGACGTGACCCGGCCCGACGGCTCGGCCAGCGCCAACGAGCTCATCAGCACCAGCGGACACACCGGCACGCACATCGACGCCTTCGCCCATTTCTCCAAGGACGGGAAGATCCACGGCGGCCACGACGCCTACCAGGCCTCGCGCGGCTCAAGGTTCCAGGTCCACGGCGCCGAGTCGATCGCGCCCATCGTCACCCGCGGCGTGCTGCTCGACGTCGCAGCCGCCGAGGGCCGCGAGGCCCTGGACCCGGGCCGGCAGATCACCGCCGGCGACATCGAGGCAACCTGCGTCCAGCACGGGGTGGAGATCGGCGAGGGTGATGCCGTGCTCTTCAGGACCGGCTGGCCGGTCGGCCGCTACCAGGACGAGGCGGCGTACGTCGGCTGGCCGACCGGCGTCCCGGGTCCCGACGAGACGGCGGCCCGCTGGCTGGCCGAGCGTCGGGTGCACGTCGCAGGGTCGGACACGATCGCCTTCGAGTGGCTGGCCGCCGGCGCCGGCCACAGCACGCTGCCGGTCCACGTCATCCTGCTGGTCGAGAGCGGGATCCACATCATCGAGGTCCTGGACCTGGAGGAGCTGGCCCGCGAGCGGGTTTACGAATTCCTCTTCGTCGCCTCGCCCCTGAAGCTGATCGGCGCCACCGGCTCGCCGGTGCGGCCGCTGGCGCTGGTCGGGAGCTGAACGCTGATGCGGACCAGGGTCACCGACCTGCTCGGCATCCGCCACCCGATCCTCCTCGGCGGCATGGCGAGCGGCACCGACGCCAGGCTGGTGGCCGCGGTCTCGCGCGCCGGCGGGCTCGGCATCCTGGGCGCCTCGACGCTTTCGCCGGAGGCGATCGAGGCGGAAGTCGCCCTGATCCGCGAGCTGACGCCGATGCCGTTCGGGGTCAATCTCCTGCTCTGGAGCTCCGCGGCCAAGGTGGAGACCGTCCTCCAGCTTCAGCCGGCCGTCCTCTCCACCGCCTGGGGCGACCCTGCGCCTCACGTCGACGCCGCCCACGAGGTGGGTGCCCTGGTGGTGCACATGGCCCACGACGTCCCGACCGCGGTTGCGGCTGCTCGGGCTGGCGTCGACCTGGTCGTCGCACAGGGCCACGAGGGCGGCGGGCACGTGGGTTTGCTCTCGACCTTCACCCTGCTGCCCCAGGTCGTCGACGCGGTCGGCGACGTCCCGGTGGTCGCGGCGGGTGGGATCGCGGACGGCCGCGGGCTGGCGGCAGCTCTGGCACTGGGCGCCGAGGGCGTGCTGATGGGCACCCGCTTCCTGGCCACTCGTGAGGCCCCGATCCCAGACGGGTGGAAGCGTGCAATCCTCGACGCCGGCGGTCAGGACACCATCTACTCGCCCATCATCGACCTCGCCAACGAGGCGCCCTGGCCGTCGCCGGCGGCAGTGCGCGCCATCCGCAACGCCTTCCTCGAGCGCTGGTTGGGCAAGGAGGAGGAGGTCCGCAGGCGAGGACGCGAGCTAGGCCAGGGCCTGGCCGCGGGACGGCGCGAGGACGACCGCGAGGAGATGGCCCTGATGGCCGGCGAAGCGGTCGGACTGATCAACGATCTTCCCAGCGCGGGCGAGGTCGTCGAACGGACCGTCAAGGAGGCGGAGGGCATCCTGCCTCAGTTGGCGGCGAGAGCCTCCGGGAGAGCGGCGCCGAAGGCGGAGCGGTAGCGCTCGGCGAACTCCTCGAGCGTGTAGCTGTGCTCGATGGTGCCCTGCTGCTCGACGACGTAGGCGGCGGCCAGCGAGGCGACCCGTCCCGCCTCGGCCGGCCCCAGGCCGCGGAGCAGGCCCGCGACCAGGCCTGACCGATATGCGTCACCGGCGCCCGTGGGATCGACCTCCTGCCGGGCCGGCGCGGGCGGGATTTCGATCACGCCGGCGGGCGTGGAGATGCGCGAGCCCAGGCGCCCGAGTGTGGTCACGACCATCCCGGCCAGTTCCTGGAGCTGCTCCATGGTCAGTCCCGATCGCTGCCGGATCAGCTCCAGCTCATAGTCGTTTCCGATCAATATCCAGGCCCCGCGGCAGCCCTCCTCGAGGTCCTCCGCGCTCAGATGCGGCAGCTGGTGGGCGGGGTCGAAGACGAACGGGATCCCGGCGTCACGGCACTCCCTCACCAGCCGGAACATCCCGGCCGGGCCGTTGGGCCCGATGATCACCGCCGCCGGTTTGACCTCGGTGTCGGCCAGGCCAACTTCCCCGGCGCGGTTCATTGCCCCGCCGTAATAGCCGGTGATCTGGTTGTCGTCGAGGTCGGTCGTGGTGAAGCCCATTGCGGTCGTCTCGCCTTCCAGCAGCTTCAGTCCGCTGCAGTCGACGCCCAGCCCTTCCAACCACTCCTTGTAACCGGCCCCGTCCTCGCCGGCGGTGGCCAGGATCGCGCTCGGGTGCCCCAGCAGGGACAGGTTGTAGGCGTAGTTGGCGGCGACGCCACCCCGCCGGCGCTGGAAGCGCTCGACCAGGAAGCTGAGGTTCAGGATGTGGACCTGGTCGGGCATGATGTGGTCGCGGAAGCGGCCGTTGAAGGTGAGGATGTTGTCGAAGGCCACCGAGCCGGTGGCGAGAACTGTCATCTCGGCGCTACACCGTAGCTGAGTCGCGATCCAGCCACTCGAGCCAGGCCCCGTGGTCGTGGGCGCTCGCCAGGCGGACCCGGCGCCGCGGGCCGTCGCCGAAGGACTCCAGCTCCAGGTAGGGCTTCTCGCCGGGGTGCCACTCCAGCTCCAGGCGGTGGACCGGGCGGGAGTCGGCGGCTCGCTCCACGATCCGATCCAGCGTGGCTCTTTGGGAGGGGCCGAGCTGGTAGAGAGTGAAGCTCGAATAGAGACAGAGCGCCGTATCCGCGGGCACCCGGGCGATGATCTCCGGGAGTAGGTCCAGCGCGTCGCCGCGGAGCACCTCGGCCGGGTCCTCCTGGGCCACCCGGATCGCGGCCAGCAGCAGCTCGGCGCGCCACGGCTGATCCGGCCAGACCAAGGCGCGCAGCCAGAGAGCCTGTTCGGCGTCGGTCACGTCGATCGGGTTTCGGTCGACGCCCAACCGCCAGGCGATGGGTGCCGTCTCGAGCGGCGGCCGCAGGTCGCCCTTCAGCCGACAGTCGATGCGCACCGCCGAGTGGGGATCGCCCAGCAGCCGGTCGCCGTAGGCGACGCAGTAGCGGTCGCCGAGCAGGTTGAGGCCAGCGCTGGCGCCGATTCGTTGGTCTGGACTGTCCGTTCCTGGAGCAGGGCCTCGATCTGCTCCCGGTGCCGCAGGCAGAAGTCTCGGAAGGCCGGGAGCGCGTCCTCCCCCAGGTCGCGCCCGCCGTTCAGGCTCGGGTAGAGCCTGGCCAACGGGTGGCTCGCCCCGCGCAGCAGCAGGTAGTGGACGGCTGCGAAGAGCAGGTTGGGCGGCGGCTGCCCGGCCGGCGCCGTCGCGGCGAGGGCGAGCAGCTCGGGATCCTCGAGCACGCCCGCGCTGAGGCGAGCGTAGAGCTGGGAGCCCACCCTGGTGAAGAGCCGGAAGCTGGCGGTCGCCGCCTCGACCGGGTCGAACCGGGCCAGGAGCTGCAGCGCGAAGTCGCCGAAGACGTCGATGTGGGCGACCCTTCGCCGCTTCTCGGGCTGGATCGCCTGGGGCGGGATGCCGCGCGCCTCCGCCCATTCCGCCAGCACCGGCCGCAGGCCGATCACGTGCAGGAACGGCCGGGTCATCACGAAGCCCCGCGCGGAGCGGGTGCCTTGGTAGTGGTCGAAGTTGCGGTGGACGGCGATGCCGCCCTCCTCGGCCCAGGCGATCGCCTCCCGCACCTGCCGGCGCTCGAAGTAGCGCTCCTGGGGGCCGTCTTGCGGCTCCGCTCCGCCCACTGAGCGACCATAGCGTTCGTGCGCTCGATGAGGTCGACCGCGGCGCGCCGCGAGGAGCACCGGGTCACCTGGACGCGGGCGGCCGACACCCTGGCCTGGGTTCGGCCCGACCTCGCCCAGCGGCTGCTCCCCTTCGCCGCCGTGGTCGCCCTGGTCGCCCTGGTCTGGCGCCCGTCCTGGTTGGGCGTCGCCGGCGGCGATCTCCGCGTGCAGCTGACCTTCGGGCTGCTCGGGTTCGTGGTGCTCTTCCTGTCCGCGACCCTGACGCAGGCCCTGCTGACCCGGCGACGGGGGGCGATCCGGGTTCCCCAGGACGCTGCCGACGCGCTCCTCCAGGGTGGCTACTACATCCTCAACGGGCCCCTCGAAGAAGCCTTCTTCCGCGGTCTCCTGCAGGGCGGCGTCGGCGCGCTGCTGGGCGCTCCGGCCGGCTTCCTGGTCGGCACCGCGGCCTACGTTCTCTACCACCGACTGGGAGGCTGGTGGTGGTGGGACGTGGCGGCCACGGCGCTGGTCGGCATCCCGCTCGGCCTCGCCTTCTGGCTGCTGCCCGGCCCCCATTCTCTCGTTGGCGTCTCCCTGGCCCACATCGGGGCGACCTGCGGCTACATCGGACCCGGACCCTACCTGCTGCGCAAGCTCCGGCTGCTTTGAAGGAGCTTCGGGACTGGCCCTGGCGGGTGCTGATCCTGGCCGGCCTGGTCGGGACCCTGGTCGATTTCGACGGGACCGTCTTCTACCTCGCCCTGCCGGCGATTGCCGCCGACTTCCACGCCAAGGTCGCCCAGCTGACCCAGGCCATCTCTGTGCTGGCCCTGGGCAGCGTCCTGGCCCTGCCCCTGGCCGCGATGGCCGACCGGCGCGGCCGCCGCCTGACGCTGACCATCGTCACGGCCGGGTTCGCGGCCGCCAACGTTCTCTCCGGCCTGGCGCCGACCCTCCTCTGGCTCGCCTTCGCGCGGCTCGTCGCGGTCGCCTTCGCCTCTGCGGCGGTGGCCCTGGCGCTTACGCTGGTGGTCGAGGCGGCGCCGCGGCGGCATCGGAGCCTGCTGGTCACCGCCCTCTCCTTCGGGGCCGGGGCGGGCGCCGGCATCACGGCCGTCCTCTATCCCCTGCTGGCCCCGCACTGGCGCTACCTCTACTTCCTGGGCGGGGCCGGAATCCTGGTCGCCGCGGCGGTCTGGCGCTGGCTGCCGGAGAGCCGGGTCTGGCAGGAGGCGGGCCCCGCCGAACACCCGGTGCTGCTTCTCCTCCGGCCCGAATGGCGGGGCCGGCTGGCGGTGATGGCGCTGAGCGGCGCCCTGACCTGGGTGGCGTTCGAGCCGGGCGGCATCTTCGGCGCCCTCTACGCCACCACCTACCTCCACTTCCCGCCCTACCTGGTCAGCGCGGTCCTCTTCACGTCAGCCCCGCTGGCCATCCCCGGCTACCTGCTCGGGGGCTGGCTCTCCGACCGGCGCGGCCGGCGGCTGCCCGGGGTGGGTTTCTGGACGCTCAGCGCCGGGCTGGCGGCGGTCACCTACGCGGGCGGCTCGATCGCCTTCTGGGCGGGCAACGCGACCTGGGTGTTCGTGGACGGCGCCGCCACCCCGGTCCTGGGCGCGTGGTTCGCCGAGCTGTTCCCCACCCGGGCCCGGGCCACCTCCCAGGCGGTCGCCACGGTGGCGGGGGCGATCGGGGGGATCGCGGGGCTCCAACTGTTGGGGAGGATGGAGCCGAGCTTCGGCTTTGCCCGCTCGCTGGTCATGCTCTGCGTCGTGGCCGTGGTGGGCGCCCTGCTGCTCGTGGCCCTCCCCGAGACGGGCGGAAAACCACTACCGGATTAAAGCGCGGAGGAAACCGAGGTTTCCCCCGCGGGCCCCCAACCCTTCCGGGGCGCGACGTCAGGTGTCATGGAACTGACTCAAACGGCCGGGATAAACCCGGCCTTGGCGCCGCGTTTGACGTCGAGCCAGTTCAAAAGAGGAGACTTGACATCCCCCATGCCGCCGTTCAAGTCGCCAGTGGAGGGCGGTTTGTGTTGATCCGCCCTCGGTTTCTGCTAAGTTAGTCGACGCACTCTAGGCTCGCGTCAGCGCACGCAAGCCTTCGGGATTCAACTTGATCCTCTTTCCTCATCTCCTCTCATCCGTGGCAGCTACAGCAACATGAGCACGCCCAACCCAGGCGACATCCTCCCCCTCTGGGACCCGGACATCCCCGGTGAGGTGATCTCTGCCGGCCGGCTCGGCGTTCGCATTCGACCGGGCAGCCCGGCCGCGGCGAAGATCGCCATGATCCCCGGGGGCCCCCGCGCGATCCTCGACGTGCTCGAGGAGAAGAAGATGATCGAGATCGGCTACACGATCACCAAGCCGGAGAAGCCGCTCGAGTGCATCGGCCTCTTCAACAGCACGCTGCTGACCGGCCGGCTCGGGCGGACGCCCAAGGGCCTGGCTTTCGAGATGACCGACTTCCAGGAGCTGGAGTCGCCCGACTACCCCATCGAGAAGTCGCGCGTTCATCTCCGCTACCAGGAGCTGCAGCTGGTCGAGGAGTGGGACGGTGACCTGGAGGGCTTCACGGCCATCGCGCTCCGCGAGAAGGCCAAGTCGGAGCCGATCCTCGATTCCACGATGCGCTTCGTCGAGCACCTCCGGGACTTCCGGGAGGACCTCGCCGAAGCCGCCGTCCGCCGCTACGAGGCGACCGAGCAGTGGGTCGAATGCCCCCGCTGCGAGGAGATCGTGCCGACCTCCAACGGCATGCACTGCCCGAACTGCGGCGAGGACATGCGCGGCGGCGAGTTCGTCCGCGCCATCCTGCACCTGGTCGGCGACCAGGATGCCCGGGTCTACCGCGGCATCGACTCCCTGACCGTCCGCTCGGCCGGCTTCCCCGAGTACCGCGGGATGTCGCTCGACAAGATCGCCGGCTTCGACCTCTGGGTCTCCTTCCGGCGCTACGACCCGCTGCCTGATGAGGGCGTGGTGCTGCCGACCGCCAGCGTGGAGATGTTCGAGGCGCAGCGCTCGGTGATCCGCCAGCTCCAGATCGGGTCGCCGCGCACCGGCGCCATGGCGGCCGAGCTGGCCGACCCGGGCTGGCTGGGCAGCCCTCCCTACATGCCCCTGGAAGGCCGGCCCGCCCACCACCTGCCGGCGCCCAACGATGAGCAGGCGGAGGCCGTCGCCCGCGTCATGGGCATGCGGCCCGGCCAGCTCTACCTGATCCAGGGGCCGCCCGGCACCGGCAAGACGACGGCCATCGTGGAGTCGATCCGGCGGATCCTGGGCCGCCACCAGGGCGGCTCGATCCTGCTCAGCTCCCACTCCAACGATGCCGTCGACACCGGCCAGGAGCGGCTGCTCGGCTTCTCACACGTCCGCCAGGCACGGATCGCCGAGCCGGGTAAGGTACCTCGGAGGCTGCGACAGACACTCTTCGAGGGCGAGAACCTGCAGCAGTTCAACCTTGTCGCGGGCACCTGCAACCGGCTCGCCATCGACTCGCGGCTGCGCTTCATGGTCTTCGACTGGCTCATCCTCGACGAGGCGAACAAGGTCCGGTCCAACGAGGCGCTGGCGCTGATGCCGCTCGCGAAGCGCTGGGTGATGATCGGCGACCTCAATCAGCTGCCCCCCGTGATGGAGGAGGCCGCCCTCAGCTTCGAGATCAAGGATCCACTCGACGAGATCGTCCGCGACGACAGCTTCTACGGCTGGATGTGGGACAAGGTCCCGCCGCAGTCGAAGATCATGCTGCCTCGCCAGTACCGGATGCGGGAGCCGATCGGCAAGGTCGTCTCCGACCTCTTTTACGACGGCAAGCTGGTCCATGAGTCGCCCCACCCGCGGATGCCTCTGCCCTGGCCCTTCGATCGGGAGCTGGTCTGGGTCGACACCGGCGCCCAGGAGGAGTATCGCGATGCGCAGCGGTCGGTGGCCAACGAGTTCGAGGTGGCGCTCTGCAAGGACATCACGACCATCGTCCGCAAGCGGGTGCGGAAGGCGAAGCTGGCCGTGATCGCCATGTACAACTCGCAGGTGAACCGCCTCACCAGCGCGCTCAAGGGCATCGTGCCGCCCGACGACATCGAATCGGTGGACGCCTTCGAGGGCCGCGAATCGGACGCCGTCATCCTCTCCCTGGTCCGTTCCAACGACCGCGCCGCGATCGGCTTCCTGAACGATCCCAACCGGGTCAACGTCGCCATCTCCCGGGCCAAGAAGCTGCTCGTCATAGTCGGCGACTCGAAGACCGTGATCGGGGGCGCGCCCGAGCTCTTCGGTCCCCTCTTCGAGCATGCCAAGGCCGACGGGCTGGTGGCCGGCGTCGGCGCCGTCGTCACGGCCTGCCAGCGGGTGGGCGTGCGCTCGCAGGTCCAGCGGCTGTCCCGGCCCCGGCGCGGCGACCGCCGGCGCCAGAACCGCCGCCGGCGGCGCGGCCGCGACCAGCAGGGCACGCTGGCCGGCGCCGAGGCGGTGGTCGTCAACGGGGCGACGCCGGAAGGTGTCGAGGCACCGCTCCAGGGTGGCGTCGAGCAAGTGACCGCGCGGGACGACACCTCCGAGGTCGCTCAGCCCGAGCCGGTTGCGCCCAACGGCGCCAAGCCGCGCCGGAGCCGAGCCCGCAAGGCAGCCGCCGAGGCGCCTGCGTCCGCGGCCGCCGGCGGCGAGGCGCCGGCTCGCCCGGCCCGGACTCGCAAGAAGCCGACCGAGCCCGCGTAGAACTGCCAAGGTGAGCGACTGCGTCTTCTGCCAGATCGTGGAAGGGCAGGCTCCCGCCTCCGTCGTCTTCTCGGATGGCACCGTGATGGCGATCATGGACATCGCACCGATCGTGCCCGGGCACCTGCTCGTCTTTCCCAAGCGACACGCCCAGCTGCTGGCCGAGCTGCAGCCGGGCGAGGGCGCGGCCTGCTGGGTGATCGCCGAGACCATGGCCCGGGCGCTGCGGGGCTCGGGCCTGCGGGTGGAAGGCGTCAACCTGTTCGTCGCCGACGGCGAGGCCGCCTTCCAGGACGTGCCCCACTTCCACATCCACGTCATCCCGCGCCATGCCGGCGACGGGTTCAGCCTTTCCTTCCCCGAGAGCTACGGACAGCCCGTGGAGAGGACCGCGCTCGACGATGCGGCGGCGAGGATCCGGAGCGGTCTCGGCGCCTGAGCGCCGGCGCTACTTGGAGGCCTGCTTGACCCTGATCAGGCCGGCGATCGCGTCGGAGAGCGCGGCCGGCGTCGTTCGCCACTTGAGAAGCGCTCCGGCAACCCCGGCCGGCGGCCGATCGTAGGCCTCCTGGTCGTTGGTCAGGAGCATCACCGTCGCGCCGCTGCCCACCATGGCGCCCATCACGTCACGTCCGCTGCCGTCGGGGAGGCGCGAATCCACGCAGACGACGTCGGGGCGGGCGCGGTCGAAGGCGATGGCGGCTGTGGCTGCATCGTTGGCGATGTCCACCCGATAGCCATCCATCCTCAGCTTGATCGAGTAGAGCTGGGCGATGCTGTGGTCGTCTTCGACCAGCAGGACGCTCGGTTTGGAACCTCTCATCCGCCGCGAAAGCATACACAACGGCACAGTCATTCTTGCCGTCTTAAGTGCGATCACCAGGTGACGAAACGCCGCCGTTGCTTCTGGACCGGTCGCTACTAGCAGTGCGCCGGGTCACGATTCCCGTTCCAGACCTGACCTTGGCGCTCGAGCTCGACCTGCCCTCGCACGCCCACATGGCCCTGGACGAGGTCCTCCTGGAGGCGGTCGCGGCGGGCCGCCGGCCGCCCCTGCTCCGCTTCTGGGGTTGGACCGAGCCCACCCTCGTCCTGGGCTCGAACCAGTCGGTCTCCAACGAGGTCGACCAGGATGCCGCGGCCCTGCGTGGCTTCACGATCACGCGGCGGCTCTCGGGCGGGGGGACCATGCTCGCCGAGCCGGGCCGGACGATCACCTGGTCGTTGGCGATCCCGGCCGAGCCGGTGGCGGGGATGTCGTTCGCCGACTCCTTCGCTTACCTCGATCGCTGGGCGGTCGAAGCGCTGCGCGGCCTGGGGGTCGATGCCGGCTACCGGCCGCTCAACGACATCGTCTCGCCGGCCGGCAAGATCGCCGGGGCCGCCCAGGCGCGCCGGCGGGGCGCCCTCCTCCACCACGTGACCATGGCTTACTCGATGGACCAGCAGGCGCTCCGGGAGCTGATCAGGGTCGGACGCCCGACCGTCACCGAGAAGGGCGTGCGGAGCGCCGACAAGGTCGTCTCCCCGCTCGACACCCTCCTCGACGCCACCCGCGAGGAGGTGGTCGCGGCGCTTGCGGATGCCTCGGGGGCGGTTCCGGGCCGGTTGGAGCAGCCTGAGCTGGAGAAGGCGGCGGACCTGGTTGCGGGCAAATACGCCCGGCGGGAGTGGATCCACCGACTACCCTGAAGTTCAATGACCGACGCCGACACGCTCGAGGCAATCCGCCGCGTTGAGGAGACCCCGCTCCGGGAGCTGGTCAACGTGACCGTCGAGGACGTCGCCATCCAGATGGACTCGCTGCTGGACCCGGGCCTGGACAGCAGCACCTTCTACCACCGCTGGGAGACCCAGCAATGGGCGGTCTCGGACCTGGATTTCAGCCAGGACAAGGTCCAGTGGAGCAACATCCCCGCCCCGGTCCAGAAGGGGCTGCGGACGACGATGATCCTCTTCTTCGTCGGCGAGCAGATCGTCACCGACACCCTGGCCCCGGTCCTGCACGCGGCGCCCCTGGAGGACGAGCGGATCTTCCTGGCCACTCAGATCGCCGACGAGGCGAGGCACGCCGTCTTTTTCCAGCGCTTCTTCGCCGAGGTCATGGACCATGAGGGCGGCATCCACGCCGCCATGAACGAGTTCCGGCCCAAGACCCGTGCCGGCTACCGGCGGATCTTCGACGTCGACCTGGTCAACGCCATCGATCGCTGCCGGCTGGAACCGAAGGACCCCGTGGCTTTCGTGGAGGCGGTCGTCACCTACCACCTGGTCATTGAGGGCTACCTGGCGCTGGGCGGCCAGCGCACGACCCTGCGGCTGCTGCGCAAGGTCGGGATCCTGCCCGGATTCATCGCCGGCTTCACCGCCGTCGCCCGCGACGAGTCACGGCACATCGGCTTCGGGGTGCTGGCGCTGCGGCGCCGCGTCGAGGAGAACCCCGAGCTGGCGCGGGTGATCGCCAAGAAGATCTACGACCTGCTGCCGGCCGCCGTGGACGTGGTGGTGGGGCCGGACGAGAAGCTGCCCTTCGACGACATCAACGAGGTGCCGGAGCCGATGCGGGTGAACCCGCTCGAGGCGCTCGATTTCGCGGTCGACTCACTGACCAAGCGGTTGCGCTCGGCGGGCCTGTCGAACAGGGTCGTGGACGAGATCGGCGAGCACATGCGCGGGCTCTACGTCCAGGCCTGGGCGCGCTACGAGGCGAACCACGGCGTGGAGCACCCGGTCCGCTACTGGGAGAGGGTCACCGCGAGCGCCTGACGCGCAGGTAGCCGTGCGGCCCGCGCTCGACGGGCAGGGGGAAGTCGAAGCGGTCGGCGTCGAGGGCGAGGGTCAGGTCAGAGGCCGGGAATCCGGGCGTGGTCCCGGCCATCAGCTCGCGGTAGCGGTCCGAGCTCCTGAGTGGCGTCAGGAGGGCCTCCAGGTTCGCCGGCTGCTCTTCCAGCAGCGCCTTCAGGTAGGCGACGCAGGCTGGGTCCTCCGGGTGGTCAGGGCGGCTCGGCACGAGCGTCACCTCGTCCGGGTCGAGCTCACGGATCCGGCGGGCCGTCGCGGCCGCGACCACCAGGCTGACGGCGAAGACCGGGTCCGAGCCCGCGGCGCGGGAGAGGACCTGGATGCCGGCGCTTGACCGCTGGACGAGCGTCCTCCCATCGAGGTCCGCGGCTGCCACCATCGTCGGCGAGTTGCTGATCTCGACGCCTTCGACGGGCAAGCCATCCACCTCGGCGCTGAGCACCGAGCCGGGGATCCGCTTCGCCAGCTCCCGCGCCTCCTCGAGCTCCGGGACGTAGATGACCTCCTGGGCCCCCCCGGCCAGGGCGTAGGCGGACACGGTGAAGGCGCGGAGGACGTCGACGATGCCGACGACCTGGACCTTCAGAGCCGGACTTCGACTCCCACCCCGGCCGCTCGCGCCGCCCGGTAGACGAGGTCGGCGGCCACCGCGT
>VBHN01000230.1 GCA_005881155.1 Chloroflexota bacterium
GGCCGGGGAATCGACGTCTACGCACCGAGCGGAAAGCGGGTCTCGGGCACGGCCGCTGCCCAGGGTGACAGCCTGGTGGCAGGGCTGGGCGAGTTCCAACCCCTGGAGGAGGGCACCTACCGCGTCGAGTGGCGGGTCGTCGCGCGTGACACGCATCCCTCGCGGGGCTCCTACACGTTCAGCGTCGGCCATCCCTCGCCGGTCACGGCGGGCGGTTTGCAGGGCAACGAGCTGGGCGCGGTGGCGCCGCTCGGGCTCTTCCTGCAGGCCCTGGCCCGCTGGCTGCACTTCCTGGGGTTTGCCCTTGCCTTCGGCGTCCTCGCCTTCCGGGTGCTGCTGCTGCCGGCGCCGGACGCGCCGTCGCGGCTGCGCCGGCTCTGGTACGCCGGCCTCGTCATGCTGGTGGTGGCCGAACCGCTGGCGCTGACCGGCCAGGCGGCCAGCCTGGGCAGCCTCGACGCCCAGTCCCTGGCGGACGTCCTCGGCTCCGCCTTCGGACGGGTGCTGGCGCTCCGGCTGGGAGTCGCCCTCCTGCTCTGGGGCGCCCTGGGAGCGCTACCGCAGGCGCGGGGAAGAGGGGCCTGGACGCTGCTCGGGCTGGGCGTCGCGCTGGCGCTGGTTGACGGGTTCGGGGGACACACCATCAAGGGCGTCCCGGACCTGGTCGCTTACCTCTTGACCGCCGTCCACGAAGGTGCGATGTCGGTCTGGGTGGGCGGGCTGGCAGCCCTCGTCTCACTCCCCGAGCGCGGGCCGCTGCTGCGGCCCTTCGGCCGCCTGGCGGTCGCGTCGGTGGCGGTGCTGATCGCCAGCGGCGCCCTGCTGGCCCTGTTCCACCTGCGCTCGCCGGCCGACCTGGCCTTCACCGCCTACGGCTTCACGCTGGGGGTGAAGCTGCTGGCGGTCGCCGCCGCCCTGGGCGGGGCCTGGCTGGGGCTGCGCGCCCGGCGCTCGGGCTGGCCGGAGGCGGCGGCCCTGGCCGGCGTGCTTGCCCTTGCCGGCCTGCTCGCTTCTCTACCTCCGCCTCGTTAGCGCCCGATACACTGGCGCGCGCCGTGCCCTCGCCCGCCCTGGTCCAGCCGTCGGCGCTGGACAGCTCCCGGTTCGGCTTCGCCATCGGCCGCGCCACGCTTGCCCCCGGCGAGGCTGCGCGCGCGATCGAGGAGGCCGACGCCCTAGAGCTCGACATGCTCATCGCGCGCTGCGGCGCCGCGGACCGCGCCACGACCCGCGACCTGCTCGACGCCGGCGCCCGCTTCATGGATGCCGAGCTCCATTTCAGCGCAGCACCGGCCGATCTGCACGAGCTTGAACCGGCCATGGGCGTCGAGCTCCGCGGGGCCGGCCCGGCCGACGAGGTGGCCATCGGTTCGGTCGCCGAAGAGTGCTTTCGAGGCTACGGCGGCCATTACCACGCCGACCCGCGGCTGGACCCGAACGCCGCCGACGCCGCCTATGTCGACTGGGCCCTGCGCTGCGCGCGCGGAGAAGCCGCCGACCTGACACTGGTCGCGGTCGTAGGCGCCGAGGTGGTCGGCTTCTCGGCCTTCCGGCTGAACTCCGACCGGGAGGCGCAGCTAGTGCTGGGCGCCGTTCTACGCGGTGCGGCGGGTCGACAGCTCTACGGCCGGCTCACGCTGGCGGGCGCCGCCTGGGCCGGGGAGCAGGGCCGGCTCAGCCTGCTCTGCGTCACCCAGCTCGGCAACCTGGCCGCCCAGCGCTCCTGGGCCCGGCCGACTCGCCGCCGGTTGGCCCCTCACGGCCCCCGCGCTCGTGGTGGCCGCCGGCCTCTGGCCCCGGATCCCGATCGCGACCCTCCACGAGGACCAGGGCGTGGTGACCATGTGGGGCCTGGACGTGCTGGCCGGGCGGGCGCCGTACCGCGACTTCGTGGTCTACACGGCGCCGCCCCTGGCCTACCTCTATGCCCTCGCCTTCCGGCTCTTCGGGACCGGCCTGGTGGTCGATCGCCTCCTCCTCCTGCTGCCGATGCTGGTCGCCACCGTCTGCCTGGCGGCGATCGCAGGACGGCTGCTGCCGACCGGCTGGGCGATTGCAGTCGCCCTGCTCTGGGGCGCCTGGCTCCCGGCCTTCGTCGGCTACGGCGCCTACCACTTCTGGGGACCGGCCCTGGTGGTGGCGATGGCGGCCTTTCTCGTCCCGCCGCGCTTCAGCCCGGTTCTGGCCGGGGTGGCCGCGGCGGCGGCGCTGCTCTTCTACCAGGGTGTCGCTCCGGGCGTCGCCGCCGGCCTGCTGGTGGCCTACCTGACCCGGCGCGAGTGGACGGCCCTCCTGGGGATGGCCGCCGGACCGCTGTTGGCCGGCCTGCTGCTGCTCGGATACCTGGTCGTGACGGGAACCGTCTCGAGCTTCTTCGACCAGACCCTGGGCTTCACCTTCGGCCGCTACCAGGACTTCAACCGGCTGCCGTTTCCCTGGAACCCGCTGCTCCTCGGCGACACCCTGAACTGGCACTCGGGCCCGGCCGCCTACTGGGAGTTCCCGATGTTCTGGCTGCTCGGCGTGGTGGCCCCGATGATCGTGGCCGGCTACGCGCTCTACGAGACCTGGAAGGTGCTGGCCCGGCGCGCTCAGCTGTCGCCCGCGGCCGCCCTCGCCATCGTCTCCACCGGGCTGCTGGCGTCGGCCTTCGTCGCCCGCGTGGGTGGACCGGTGGCCTGGCTGTCGGCGCCCCTCGCCCTGGTCCTGGTCGCCGTTCGCCTGCGCCGGATCACCGCCGCCGCCTCCCGCCTCCAGCGCTGGTCCGGGCTGGCCCCGGTCGTGCTGCTGTTCGTGGCCGGGCTGAGCCCGATCCCGTCGGGCTGGTGGCTCTCCTGCACCGTGAACGGCGGCAGCCCGCTGGTCGAGGTCCAGACCGCCGCCGGGCCGGTCTGCCTCCGCAAGGCCGAGGCCGTCCAGCTGCAGGAGGTCCAGCCGCTCTCCGCGGGCGGTTCAGGCATCGCCTTCCTGCCCACCTCGCCCGGCCTGTATCAGCTCACCGGGACCGAGCCCTCGACGCCGTCCTACTGGGTGCTGCCGCGCCACACGCGCGCGTCCGAGCTGGCCTGGACCGAGTCCGCCCTTCTCGACCACGTCGGGCGGATCGTCTACATCGCCGACCCCGAGCTCGACACCGGCCACCCCTGGCAGTTCGACGCCTTCCTGGCGGCCGACTACTCGGTCGCCGAGAGCTACCCCGGCGTCACCGTCTACGACCGGCGCTAGAACTCGTTGAACTCGATCACGGCCTCGATGACCCGGTCCTGGTCGGAGCGCGAGAGCTGGTTGTAGAAGGGCAGCCGCACCAGGCGGACGCTGACCGACTCCGTCACCGGGCAGTCGCCCGGGCGGCCGCCGTAGCGCTCGCCCATCGGCGAGAGGTGGAGGGGCACGTAGTGGAAGACGGCCAGGATCCGGCGCTGCTTCAGGTGGGCGATCAGGCGATCGCGGGCGTCGCCGTCGGGCAGCAGCAGGTAGAAGAGGTGGTAGGACTGCTCGACGTGGCCGGGGACCGTCGGCAGCCGCACGCCGTGCTTGCCGGCCCAGCCCGCCAGCGACTCGTGGTAGTGGTCCCAGATCGCCTTGCGCCGTTCCTGGATGCTCTCGCGAGCCTCGAGCTGCGCGCAGAGCACGGCGGCCAGCAGGTCCGAGGGCAAGAAGCTGGAGCCCAGGTCGGTCCAGGTGTACTTGTCCACCTGCCCGCGCAGGAAGCGGGCCCGGTCGGTCCCTTTCTCGCGGATGATCTCGGCCCGCTCGACCAGTCGCTCGTCGTTGAGCACGAGCGCCCCGCCCTCCCCGCAGGTAATGTTCTTGGTTTCGTGAAAGCTCTGTGTCGCCAGCTGCCCGAAGGTCCCCAGCAAGCGCCCGCGGTAGCTGCCGAGGAGGCCGTGCGCGTTGTCCTCGACGACCGCTGCGCCGGCGCCGTCAGCAACCTCCTGGATCGCGTCCATCTCGCAGCCGACGCCGGCGTAGTGGACCGGCACGATGACCCTGGTCCGCCCGCCGACGACCTCGGACAGCCGAGCCTCATCGAGGTTCAGGGTGTCCTCGCGGACGTCGGCGAAGACCGGCCGGGCACCGCGCAGAGCGAAGGCGTTGGCGGTCGAGACGAAGGTGAAGGAGGGCATCACGACCTCGTCGCCCGCCTTCACGTCAAGGAGCAGAGCTGCAAGTTCCAGGGCATCGGTGCAGGAGGTCGTCAGCAGGACCTTGGGCACGCCCAGGAGCCCGGC
>VBHN01000128.1:0-11980 GCA_005881155.1 Chloroflexota bacterium
CATCTCCTCGGTGGCGGTCAGCAGGGACGGCAACTTCCTCTACCTGATCGCGGGCGGCCGCTTGACCACCTACGAGGCCGCTTCGGGCACTCGGATCGGCTCCTTCGGCACCGATCGAGGGACGATTCTGCTGGTCGCGGGCGGCTAGCCGCCGAGGCTGCGGGTTTGCCAAAAATAAGGTATAAAGGCGCGTACTTCTCCGCCTGCCTGCACTCCTTGGGAGGGAACTAAATGCAGAAGTTCGATCGCCGCCAGCTCCTCAAGACTGCCGCCGCGGTAACCGCGGGTGCCGCAGTCGGGGCAATCGGCATGCCGCCTCTGACAGCCGCCGCCGCCGGGGGAGGGATCAGCCATCCGAACGGCGCCCAGCAGGCACTGCCGAAGCTGCTCACGCCGAACACTCCGTTGACGCCCAACACGACCTACTCGACCTTGAGCGGAAGCGATTTCAAGCCTTCCGAGTCGGCGG
Organism: Chloroflexota bacterium; assembly: GCA_005881155.1. Taxonomy (GTDB): domain Bacteria; phylum Chloroflexota; class Dormibacteria; order Dormibacterales; family Dormibacteraceae; genus CF-105. The sequence goes on from VBHN01000128.1 coordinate 470, forward strand.
ACGGATACGTCCAGAACGATCAGCTTTATATCTACCCGGCCACCGCCACCAGCGGCGACTTCCGCGCCCGGTTCCCAGTGCCCAACGGCGCCGTGATCACCGAAGCGGTCTTCTGGGTGGTGAACAACGACGCCAGCGGTATGAACTTCTTCGCTCCCTACCGGTTCATGTTCGACGGAACCTTCCAGACCTACGGATTCGCGGCTCAGACCGCGGCGAGCCCTAACCTGGTTGCCGTCACCGTCCCCGTGACGCCCGTCACGGTGGACAACACCGCCAACAGCTATTGGGCTGTGGTGACCTTCGGTGTCACGACCGGGGCGCAGCAGCTCTACGCCGCGCGCCTCGGCTGGCTCCTCGAGCCGGGCCTGACGACCTTCGCCAACCCGCGCCGCATTTACGGCGACGGAACGCTCCTCTCGCCCGGTCAGCCTGTCCTCCACGTCGATGCGACCAAGAAGACGGACGGAACGCCGAGTGGAGTCCCGGCGGGTGCCAAAGCAGCGTTCTGCGCGGTCAGCTCCTACGGGACGGGGGCGATCAGCCTCTACAAGGACGGCGACCTGGACAACGGCATCGGCGCCTGGGCCTCCCAGGGCACCGCAGGCAACGGCGTCAACCAGGGCTACAACCTGGTCCCGCTCAGCACCGCCGGCAAGTTCTCGTTCACGAACTACTTCACCTCCAAGGCGATGTACTTCGACGTCTGGGGATTCTTGGTCTAACACCAATCCATCGGCTGGGCGCTCCGTTTGGGGCGCCCAGCCTCGCTCTTCGCTCCACCAATAAGATTCAACACATCCATGCACCGAGCCCCGCGAGCATTTAGCTCGCCCGCCGCTCGCCTCCGCTAGCCATGTGTGGCATCGCCGGGCTGGCCGGCCTCACCCCCGACCCCGACGTCCTCCAGGCCATGGGCCTCGCCATCGAGCACCGCGGGCCGGACGACGCCGGCCAGATGCTCAAGGACAACGCGGGCTTCGCCTTCCGGCGGCTGAGCATCATCGACGTCGCCGGCGGGCACCAGCCGATCTACAACGAGGACGGGTCGGCCGCGATCATGCTCAACGGGGAGATCTACAACCACCACGAGCTGCGGGCCGGCCTCGAGCAGCGCGGCCATCGCTTTCGGACCCACTCCGACGTCGAGACCGTCCTCCACCTCTGGGAGGAGAAGGCCGAGGGCTGCCTGGACGACCTCCGCGGCATGTTCGCGCTCTCGATCTGGGACGAGCGCCGCCAGGAGCTCTTCCTGGCCCGCGACCGGGTCGGCAAGAAGCCGCTCTACTACCACCGCCTGGCGGGCGGCGGCCTGGTCTTCGGGTCCGAGATCAAGGCGATCCTCCAGCACCCGGAGGTGCGCCGCAGGCCGAACCTGGAGGCGATCGACCACTTCCTGACCCTCCAGTACGTACCCTCGCCGCTGACCGCCTTCGAGGGCGTAGAGAGAATCCCGCCCGGCTCCTGGCTGCGCTGGCGGAAGGGGAGCGTCGAGGTGAAGCGGTACTGGCGCCTCGACTACTCGGAGAAATTCACCGAGCCCGAGGCGGAGCTCCGCGAGGAGATGCTGCGGCTGCTCCGGGAGGCGGTTAAGATCCGCCTCGAGAGCGAGGTGCCGCTGGGGGCCTTCCTCTCCGGCGGTGTCGACTCCAGCGCGGTCGTGGCCTTCGCGGCCGAAGCGATGAGCGAGCCGCTCAAGACCTTCTCGATCGGCTTCGAGCCGGGCGCCTTCGACGAGTCCCCTTACGCCCGGATCGTGGCCGAGAAGTTCGGTACCGATCACCACGAGCTGCGCGTGGACGAGGGCACGCCGCAGCTGCTGGAGGACATCGTCTGGCACTACGACCAGCCCTTCGGCGACTCCTCGGCGGTGCCCTCCTTCCACGTTGCCCGGATCACCCGCCCGCACGTGACAGTGGTCCTGAACGGCGACGGTGGGGACGAGAGCTTCGGCGGCTACGACCGCTACCGGCTGACCGCCTTCGAGATGTACTTCCGCCTGCCGGCGGTCGTGCGGCTGGGCATGTACGCAGGGGCGGCGCCCTTCGTCAAGTACCTCGGTCGAGGCCAGCGGCTGGTGCAGCTGCGGCCCAGGGATCCCTACGAGGCCTACTACGCGACGCTCACCCACCTGACGCCGCGGCGCAAGCCCTGGCTGTACACCAGCGACGGCCTGCGGGCGCTGATGGAGACGCCGAGCCCTCCGCTGGCGCTGATGCAGGGCAAGGCTCACCGCACCCTGCTCGACGCGATGCTGGAGGCGGACGTCAACTGGTACCTGCCCGACGACCTGCTGGTGAAGATGGACGTGGCGACGATGGCCCACTCGCTGCAGGCGCGCTCGCCCTTCCTCGACCACAAGCTGATGGAGTTCATGGCCCGCGTGCCCAGCCGCTACAAGCTCCGCTCCGGCCAGAGCAAGTACCTGCTCAAGTCGGCGCTCCGCGGCATCCTTCCCGACGAGATCCTGGACCGGCCCAAGATGGGCTTCGGCGTCCCGCTCGGCCAGTGGCTGCGCACGAGCCTCCGGGAGCTTCTCGAGGACACCATCCTGGGGCCGACCGCACTGGCCCGCGGCTATTTCCGGCCCGAGGCCCTGCGGGAGATGGTGGCGGTCAACAACTCGGGTCGAAACGACCACCAGTACCTGCTCTGGGACCTCCTGATGCTGGAGATGTGGCATCGCACCTATATCGACCAGGTCCCGGTGCCGAGACGGCCGCTGATCCGGGTGGCGGCCGCTTGATCGCCGCCTTGGCAACCGGGCACTGCGTGCTCTGCGAGGGCGAGCTGGAGGGGGTCGAGCGGACCTTCCGGGGCGGCTGGCCTGGGGCTTCCGGCCAGGTCTTCAGCTGCAGCCGCTGCGGCAGCGCGCAGGTGATGCCCAGGCCGGCGGCCGAAGAGGTCGCCGACATCTACTCCGAGGACTACTTCCAGGCCTATCTCGCCGGGCCCGGGGTCAAGGGGGGCGGGGAGGAGGCGTCGCCCGCCCTCCGGGAGCGGCTGGCCCGGCTGGAGGCCCTCCAGGGCAAGGGCCGGATCGTCGACGTCGGCTGCGCGATGGGTCACTTCGTGGCCTACGCGCAGAGCCAAGGCTGGGACGCGATCGGGGTGGAGCCCTCGGCCTGGGCCGCCGAGGAAGGCCGCCGGCGCCACGGGGTCACGATCCACGCCACCACCCTCGACCGCGCTCCGATCGAGGCCGGCAGCTGCGACGCGATCCATGCCAACCACGTGCTCGAGCACGTTGTCGACCCGGTGGCTCTGCTCACCTCCGCGGCCCGGCTCCTGCGAAGCGGCGGACGGCTGGTCGTGGAGGTGCCCCAAGAGCTGCGGCGCCCGCTCTTCGACCGGGTCCTGGGCGGCCTGCACCCCGCGCTCTATCCGGCTCGCGCGCCTGATCCCACCCACGTGGAGTTCTTCTCGGCGGCCGGGCTCCGCGCCGCCGCCGGACGCGCCGGTCTCGAGGTCGAGCGCGTGGAGACGCAGCGGCACGAGCGCAACACGACCAGCCGGCTTCCCGCCGGCAGCGCGCTGAAGGAGCTGCTCTACCGCACCGAGGAGTGGACCGGAACGGCGCCCGACCTGGTCCTTTGGGCACGAAGGTGAAGAGCCCGGCGGAGGGCCGGGCGCCGGTCGACCCCACGCGGTGGTCCCGCTACGCCAAGACGGCCCTCGGGCAGGGAACCATCCGGACCATCTTCGACAGCTGGACCTACCAGCAGGTGACCCTCGGCTACCTGCTCCAACACCGGCCGCCGCCGGCACGCGTGCTCTCGATCGGATGTGGAGTCGGCCTTTACGACATCCTCCTCGAGGGCTGGGGGTACAAGGTCACCTCCGTCGACAACGATCCCATGGTGCTGGAGTCAGCTCGCGAGCTCGGTCGGAGCTTCGGCCTCGACCGCGATCTGCGCGAAGCGGACGCTTTCGACCTCTCCGAACATCACGGCCGGTTTGACGTCGCCTACTCGGCAGGTCTGGTCGAGCACTGGCACGGTGAGCGGACGGCCGAGCTGATCGCCGAGCACGCACGCTGCGCACCCCTGGTCCAGGTCGAGGTCCCAACCAGGCACACCCTGGTGCTCCCTGACGCGATGCCGGAGGTGCTCGCCGACGCGCACCTTTACCGCCCGCGGGAGTTCGTCGGCAGGGTGAAAGAGGCAGGGCTGTCGGTCGTCAAGGCCTACCCCATCGGACCCGTGCCGGGACGGAGGCGGGAGATCCTGGAGAGCCTGGTCCCGCCGGCCCTGTTCCGGCGCCTCCAGCTCTGGACCGGGCACAGCATGGGAGTCGGGGTGCTGGCCAGCGTGCCCGGTCCGGGGTGACCGTAGAGCCGGCTGCCCAGTCTCCGCCGGACGGCGCCGCCGGCTGGTTTCCACTCCGTCAGTTCGTCAAATCGGCGGGCGTCCTCAGCGTCTCCTCGGTTGCGACCCTGGTCCGGGCCGTCGTCACGGCCAAGCTCTTCGCGGTCGCCCTGGGCCCGTCCGCCGTCGGCATCCTCGCCCAGCTCCTCAACTTCTCCGCCTTCCTCTTCACCGTGCTGCCGCTGGGGCTGACCACGGGCGTGGCCAAGATGGTGGCCGAAGGCCACGGCGACCGGCGCACCGTGGACGCCGTCGTCGGCACCTCGAGCGCGATCTCGCTCGCCTCCGGGCTGGCCGCGGCGCTCCTGCTGACGCCGCTCTCGGGCACCATCTCCCAGGCCCTGACGGGCAGCGACCGATACTCGCTGCTGGTCCTCCTCATCCTCTGGAGCTTCCCCCTCAACAACCTGGCCGGCGTGATCAGCTACGTCATCCAGGGCCTCGGTGACGTCGGACGGCTGACCTGGGCGAACGTCGCCACCTCGCTGGCCACGCTGGCCCTGGTGGTGGCCCTGACCATCCCCTACCACCTGCTCGGCGCGGTCGTGTCCGTCCTCATCGCCAGCGCAGCCCAGGCGGCGATCTTCGGCTGGGCGCTGGCCGGCGCCTACCGAGCGCGAGGCTGGAGCGTGTTCGGCTGGCGCCTTTCGCGGGAGGTCGGGCTCACGCTGTTGCGCTACGGGGGCGTGATGCTGCTCGGGGGGATGGCGATGTGGGGGTCGGTCCTGGTCACCCGGACGATGTCGGTGCGCACTTTGGGCGAGTTTCAGAACGGCATCTACCAGGTGGCCTTCGGCCTCTCCAGCCAGTACATGGCCGTCTTCATGACCTGGATGGCCGCCTACGTCTTCCCCCGGGTGACCGCCACCTCCAGCAAGGGCCGGCTCTCCACGCTCCTCAATTCGGGGCTGCGTGCCAACCTCTTCCTGATGGTCCCCATCCTCGCCATCACAATCTCAGTCCGGGACCCGCTGATCCGCCTCTTCTACTCCGGCGCCTTCCTCAGCGCCTCGCCGCTGCTGCCGGTGCAGGCGCTGGGCGACTATGCGCGCGTGATCGGCTGGTCGTTCGGCATCAGCCTCTTCGCGCAGGGCCGCACCGGTGGGCATCTGCTCGCCGTGTCGGCGCAGGCCGTCGCCTGGGTCGTCTTGACCGCCCTGCTCTTGCCCCGGCTCGGCATCGCCGCCCTGGTGCTTGGCTACTCGATCTCCTGCCTGGCCTGGCCCGTCCTCATGTACCCGATGGCGCGGACCTGGTTCGGCGCCCACATCAGCCCTGAGAACGCGCTCCTGGCCGCGGTCGGGTTGGCGGTGCTGGTCGCCTGCACAGCGGTGCCGCAGCCGTACGGACTGGTCCTGGTGCCGGTGCTGCCGGGGATCGTCTATCTGAGGCATCGCGGCCTCCGCCTCGCCTGATGCGCGTGCTGGCGGTGGTCCCGGATCTGCAGGCCCGGGGCACCGAGCTGTACGTGGCGCGGGTCGCGCCCGCCCTGCGCGAGCTCGAGGTCGAGGTCGAGGTCTGCGCGCTCGACCACTCCGGGCCCCTGGTCGCCGAGCTCGCCTCGGCCGGGATCCGCACCCATGGCACCAGCTTTCCTCGCTGGACGAGCCGGCTTGGCTCCGGCGCAGTCGTCCGGACCGTGCGAGAGATCGCCGCCCTGGCCCGCGGCGGTCGGTTTGACCTCGTCCATTCCCATCTCTTCTGGCCGGACGTGCTGGCCAGCTTCGGCGGGCGGCTGGCCGGCCGGAGGGTGATCCAGGGCCGGCGGTCGCTCCACCGCTGGCGCCACGAGGCGCTCGCCCATCTCGACCTGCTGGAGACGGCCTCCAACCTCGCCGCGGCCGAGGTGGTCGCGAATTCCCGGGCGGTCCTGGAGGATGCCGAGCGCGGCGAGCGCTTCCTGCCGCGGCGACGCGCCGTGGTCTACAACGGGATCGACGCCGGCCGGTACGAGCGAGCCCGGATCGGGACCTCGGGCCGGCTCCGGTTGGTCACCGTGGGCTCCCTCCATCCGCTCAAGGGTCAGGAGTTCGCCCTCGAGGCCCTGGCGTCAGCGACGGCCGAGGGGGTGGACGCCGAGCTGACCCTGGTCGGCGATGGACCCGAGCGAGCGGCCCTGGACGGCCTGGCCGGCCGCCTGGGCCTTGCCGGCAGGGTGGTCTTCGCGGGGGAGGAGCTGGACCCGCGCCCACGCCTGGCTGCGGCCGATCTCTTCCTCCTGCCTTCGCTCACGGAGGGCTTCTCAAACGCCTTGCTAGAGGCGATGGCGAGCGGTCTTCCCGTGCTGGCGACCGACGTGGGCGGCAACCCGGAGGCGGTGGTCGCGGGCGAGGGCGGCCGCCTGGTCCCGGCCGGAGATGCGGCGGCGCTGGCAGGCGCGCTGGTCGAGCTGGACTCTGATCGCCGCCGCCTCGCCTCGATGGGCGAGGCCAACCGCCGCCGGCTGGAGGAGCGCTTCTCCCTGCGGGCCTCGGCGCGGGCACTGGCCGATTGGTATCGGGGCGGTTGACGCGCGTCCTGGTCGTGCTGCCGGGCCTCGAGCGGGGAGGCGCCGAGACGTACGTGGCCCGCGTCTCGCCGCGGCTGCTCAACCTGGGCGTCGAGGTGGAGATCTGCGCGCTCGACGCCTCCGGGCCTCTTGCCGGCCAGCTGGAGGCGGCCGGGATCAGGGTGCACGGCACGAGCTACCCGGAGCGCGGCCACGGCTCCAACACCGCCGCCTTGCTGCGCACGGTGGGTGATCTGAGGCGGCTGCTGGTGCAGCGTCGGTTCGACCTGGTCCACTCCTACCTCTACTGGCCCGACGTCCTCTCGGCCGCGGCTGGCCGGCTGGCCGGGCGCCGGGTCATCGTCAGCCGGCGGGCCATCCATTCCTGGCGACATCCTCGGTCAGCGCTGCTTCACGGCCTGGAGGCGGCCAGCAACCTGGTCGCCGACCAGCTGATCGCCAACTCCAGAGCCGTCCTCCGCGACGCCGAGGCCAACGAGCGCTTCCTGCCTCGCCGGCGCGCGGTCGTTTACAACGGCGTGGAGCCGGGCGACTACCTGCCGGCGCGACCGGGAACCTCGGGCGGTCTCCGAATCGTCACCGTCGGCGCGCTCTCGCCTCGGAAGGGCCAGGAGTTCGCGATCCAGGCGCTGGCGAGCCTGCCGGCCGCCCTCGGAGCCAGCCTTCGACTGGTGGGAACCGGTCCCGATGAGGTCCGCCTGCGCGAGCTGGCGAAGGAATTGAGGGTCGGGGAGAGCGTCGAGTTCGTGGGCGAGCGGGCGGACCCCCGGCCCGAGCTGGCCGGAGCCGACCTCTTCTTGCTCCCGTCGCGCCAGGAAGGGTTCTCGAACGCCCTGCTGGAGGCGATGGCGAGCGGGCTCCCGGTGGTGGCGACCGACGTCGGCGGCAACGCGGAGGCTCTCGTGGACGGTGAGGGCGGGCGGATCGTCCCACCCGAGAACGCGCCGGAGATCGCGGCCGCGATCGAGCAGCTGGCCTCCGATCCTTCGGGGCTTGCGCCCATCGGCGCTGCCAACCGGCGCCGCGTCGAGGCCCATTTCACCCTTGACGCCTCGGCCGCGAAGCTGGCGGAGCGCTACTTGGCCCGGCGTTGACGCGAGCGCTCGCCGAACGCCTGGATCCTGGTCACGACACCGATCGTCGGCTCCAACCTCACGAACGCGGTCATCGGCTACAGCTACCTGCTGGACGGCTCGCTGATCCACAAGGAGAATCTCTCTCCTCTCCAGTCCGCGCTCGCCTACAACGGCTTCGACTGGGGACCCGACGGCTACTCGCTGCGTACATTGCAGCCGTTCTTGGTCAGCGTCGCCTCCCCCTTCCTGGGCCTGGTCGCGTCGGCGCTGCTGGTCAATTACCTGGCCTACTCGATCCTGGTGGTCGCCACCGCGCGGCTGGCCTACCGCCTGACGGGCAGGGTCGCCGCCGCCCTCGTCGCCGGCGCGCTGGGCCTGGTCGGCCTGGGCCCGATCCTGCACTTGAACGACCTGAGCCCGCACCTGCTCGGGTTCGCCTTCTACGCCCTGGTCGTCGCCGCGGTGTACGAGTCGGGCGTCTGGCGGGAGAAGCGACCGCTCCGTGTGCACCTTGCGCTCGGCTGCCTGCTCGCCCTGGCGTCGTTCGAGTACCCGACCGGGATCACGCTGGCGATCGCCTACCTGCTGACCGCGCTGCCGTGGTCTCGCTGGACGCACGTGGCGGCGGCCGGTGCCCTGGGACTGCTTACACCGGCCGTCCTGGCCTGGTTCCTGACAGCGCTCTACGCGAACGTCTGGGGACGAAAGGTCTCTCTGGCGAGCGTCGACCAGCCCTATTTCTTCGCCAGCGCCGGCAAATGGCTCGCTCTGGCCCAATCGGGCCCGCTCCACCTGCTCCATAGCATCGGCGCGCTGCTGCTGGACAGCCTCTTCGTGGCCTTCCCACTGGTGACGCTCGCCGGCCTGGTGGCGATCCTCCTGATGGCGCGCGGCTCCCGCCGCCTGCTCTGGTTCCTCGGGGTCTTCTTCGCCGCGCCCTACCTGAGCATGTTCGTCTTCAGCCAGCAGGCCGAAGCCCGCGGCTACATCGTCTACGGGTCATCGCTGATCCTCTACGCGTCGGTGGCGGCCTGGTTGACCGCGACCAGGAAGGGCTTGGCGCTGTTCGCCGGCTGGGCGCTGATCGCCGTGCTCCTTCTCGGTCAGCTCGCCTGGAGCCTCGCCTATCTACGCGGTTACTACTTCCCGCTGTTCGCCTTCTACGTCGGCTACTCGAGCGCTCCTGAGCCAGCCCTGGCGACCATTTTCCAGAGCGCAACCTCCGGCGTCACCGGGGCGAGCAACTTGGGCGCGAGCGGCCTGGCCGCCGGCTCGCTGACAACCGGTGACCTATCGCGCCACAGCCTCCGCTTTGCCCTACTGCTCAAAGGTCTCGTCCTGGCCCCGGCCGTCGGATTGCTCTACTTCACGGTCCGCCGCCGGCTGCAACTGAGAGCGGCCGTCGCTGCCGGCCTGGCGGCCTGGCTGGTGGGCACCGTCGGGCTGGCCGGGTTGGGAGTGACGTACGAGCGGGAGGTGCTGTCGGTGGCGAACCCCGACCAGGTGACGTTGGTCGCCGGGCCGCAGGAAGTGCGGCAGACCGTGCAGCTTTCCGCGGCTGTGGTGGAGACGGTCAAACGGTTGCACAAGGAGCGCCCCGATCTCAAGCTGGTGCTCTTCACCCGCAGCCAGGGACTCCGTGACGTCCATGTAACCCTCGGCGGCGCGACGCTCCCAGCCACCGAGCTTGCGGCCAAGTGCTGCAGCAGCCAGGACTGGGCGGTCAACATCGACGACTTCGTCGAGGCTTCGAGCCAGTCGAGCGAGCTCACCTTCGAGGGGACGATCGTGGACGGCTTCCTGGGCGGTTGGCAGACCGCGCCCCTTCCCGGTCGGACCTCCGAGCCCGGCACCGACCTTGGTGGCAGGCCTTACACGCCGAGTCTCGAGCTGCGGCTGTTGGAGGTTCGCAACGGAACCCCAGTCGCCCTGCTGATCGCCTACTAGGTCTTTCGCGCCACCGCGATGACGGATTGGCCGAAGAATCCTCTTGTCACCGGGTCGACCCCGCGTGAGATGGGAAGGACGTAGCGATCGAACACCCGAACCTGCCCTTCGACCGAGCCGGACTCCAGGGTGTCATGGCTGAGGAAGCGGTTCAGCCACCAGCCGATGGCGCCGACGGGGTTGAAGTAATCCGCCTTCAGGACCTCGGCGCCCGCCGCACTGAGAAGGCTCCGGACCTCGGATCTGCGGTAGCGCCGGACGTGGCCGGCGAGCCTGTCCAGATCGTTGTAGAGCGCCTGGAAGGCGGGCACGAAGAGGAGCAGCCGGCCGCCCGGAGAGAGCGCACCCAGGAGATTGGCCACGCCCGCGACGTGATCGGCGACGTGCTCCAGGACGTTGACGCAGAGGACGGTCTCGTACCTCCTCCCGGCGAGCATCTCGAGGAAGCCCGGGTCGGCAAGGTCGGCGACCAGCCAGCTGACGTCCGGTCGCTCGCGGCGCAGGCGCTCGACCAGCTCGGGATCGATGTCGACGCCGACGTAGTCGGGAACCCCGAGCAGGTCGCGGAACCCTCCGTGGCCGACCCCGACCTCGAGAAGGGACGACCCGACGAAGGGCGAGAAGGCGTCCACGACCCAGCGGTTGTAGCGGTTGGCGCCGGCCATGGCCGAGGAGAAGGTGTCGGCTCCGAGGGGCTCGGAGTCCAGCTCAGACACCGGCTTCATCCAGCGGCCGCGGCCACGCCCAGGCCGGCAGCCCAACCGGGGGCGCCGGGCTGCCGCGGCGCTTCCGCCACCGGCGGACAGCCACCGTGCCCAGTCCGCTCAAGATCAACGCGACGAGGGCGTAACCGGCCAGTCGCTGGGTGGACGACGGCTGGACCAGGTAGGTCGCCGTGTAGCGCCTGCCGTTGAGGTTCGGATCGGAGTTGTCGGAGGTCGAGAAGACCAGACTTGAGCCGGAGTGGCTGAAGCGGCCGCGACCGAGGTCCCGGACCTGGGCGGGAGTTGCGTGGGCGGGCCCGAGGGGGCGGCCGTCCTCGTAGGCGCGAAGGGTCGACTGCAGGGGGGCGTCGGTCGTGTCGGCGCTTCCGGCCAGGTTGGGCAGCGCCGCCGAAAACGCGCTGCCGCCCTCCGCCGAGTAGGGCCCGGACAGGCTCAGGCTCTGCTGGGAGCCGGGGGCCAATAGGTCGATGACCGGCGGTGGGACCAGCAGGTAAAGGCTCGCCGCGACGGGGAGTACCGCAAGGAGTGTGATCAGCAGCGTCACGCCTCCGACGAGCAGAGCCCCGAGGCGCAGGATCGCGAAGATGACCACCGCGGAGACGATTGCGTAGATCGGGCTCAAAGGCTCGAGGTAGCGGATCAGGAAGACGTGGCCGGCCGGGATGGTGAGGCAGACGTAGCCGATCATGACCGCGGCGGAGAGGGCTAGCAGTCGCGGCGAGCCGCGGGTCCGAAGCCACAGCAACACCAGCGTTCCGAGCAGGAGCAGCAAGACGACCAAGACGTACGAAGTGGAGAGGGCGTGCTGCTCCATCACGGCATAGGGCGCCGCGAACACCGAGGGCTGGCGAAGCTGGAACGGCAGCAGGTAAACCTGTCGCGCAGGA
>VBHN01000128.1:11994-21523 GCA_005881155.1 Chloroflexota bacterium
TGGACGACGGCGACCGGGCAGTCTCCTGGCGGCGATTCGCCCTCGTATACGACCGGGTAGCCGAGCTCGATGAGGCTGTAGCCCAGCCAGTTGTAAAGCCAGGTCCCGGGGCGGGCACGGATTCCCTCCAGATAGGCCGCGGTCATGCTCGACTCGATCTGATCGGTGGTCCAGCCGTGGGTGGAGAGGCAGTTGAAGAATTCTCCCCAGAGGTACTTGTTGCTGGTCTCGATCGTGATCTGCGAGTAGTCCACACCCGGGTCGCAAATTCGCAGCGTGTGGTCGATCCGGGCCGAATCGGGTCCGTTGCCGGGGCTGAACAGGTGGTACGCGAAGAGCGGAAAGGCCAGGTAGTAGCCGGTCTCCGCGTTGATTCGAAAGCGGCCGAACTGGTACCAGGTCAGGGAGCCGGAGGCGACCAGGAGGGCCGCCATCCCGCCGGCGACCCAGGCCGACTTCCGCAGGGAGCGTGTGAAGAGCAGGTAGAGCAGGACGATGGGGACCAGTAGGTAGAGGTTCGAGGGCCGGATGGTGCAGGTCCAGGCGAAGAGCGCGCCGGCTCCGACCAGCCAGGCCGGATGCAGCCGCACCCGCTGCTCGTACTGGTGGACGAGAACCGCCAGCGAGAGAACACTGAAGCTCATGAACGGCCCTTCGGTCATCAGGTACCGGTTCCAGAGCGACCAGTCCAGGTCGAGGACGAACAGAGCGCCGATCAAGGCCGCCAGCCAGGGATTCCGGCGGCCGACCACGTACACGAGAGCTGCTGTGGCGAGCGCCGCCAGCGCGATCTGCACGCCGATCAAGAGGAACGGATGCTGGGACGCGCCTGTCAGCCACATCAGGACTGGGTAGGGTCGCGAGCGGATCGACGAGCCCAGCAGGTAGCTGCCGGTGTCGGGCGTGACGTAAAACCCGAAGATGACGGTCAGCGTGGCGTCGCGGATCATCGTCGCGAGGCCGAAGAAGGCCGCCAGCAAGAGACCCAGCCGCCGATCGGAGGTAAAGCCGGCTCCGGCTGCGCGGGTCGCGCCGGCGGCTGAAACCGGGTCGGTCAGCGGCGGGGTCTCCTTGCGCTCCGGCCGTGAGGTCCTGGCCGTGCTACTCAGCCGACGATCTCCGATTGGTGTCCATGATCTGCTTCAGCAGCACCGCCAGCAGCCCCAGGCAGAAGACCAGCACGACGCACACGCCGAGGCCGGCGCCGATGACCACCAGGCCGCCGATCTCGGTGGCGAACCCGATCGCCAGCGCCAGCAGCATCAACACCAGGCAGATGAGGCTGATCAGCAGGAAGATCTTGATCGGGTTGAAGTAGACGATCGCCTCGATGATGAACTGCAGGGTTCGCAGCGAGTCCCGGAAGAGCCGGACCTTGGTCTGCCCGACGCGCTCGTAGTAGGGCACTTGAAGGTAGGTGACGAACTTGCTGTTCATCATGTAGGCCAGCGTCATCGAGGTGGTGAAGCTGAAACCCTCCGAGAGGTGGGGGAAGAAGGACTGCGCGGTTGCCCGGCTGAAGACCCTCAGACCCGAGTTCACATCCGGCACGTTGCGACCGGCGGTGAACTCGACCAGGAACTTGAGGATGACGCGGAGCAGCCGCTTCCCGAACGGGCCCTGGTACGTATTGCCCGTGCGCGCGCCCACCACCATGTCGAAGCCCTTGGCGTACTCCTCCAGCAGGCGGGGAATGGCGTCCAGCGGATAGGTCCCGTCCGCGTCGGCGATGACGATGGTGTCGTTCCCGGCGGAGGTGATCCCGTCCTTCAGTGAACGCCCGTAACCGGCGTTGTGCGGGTGCCGAACAAGGCGCGCTCCGGCCGATTCGGCGCGCTCCGCGGTCTCATCGTGCGAACCGTCGTCGACGACGATGACCTCCGCGTTCTCGAGACCCGCTTCCCGGAACACCCTATTCAGCTGGGCGACGGTCTCCGCGATGTGGTCGCCCTCGTTGAAGGCTGGGATCACAACCGAGACGCGGTTCGCGGCCGGTAGTGAGTGCGCCGGGGCGTGGCGAACCGCCGCGCGCGTGCTACTCACCTTGCTTCACGCCGCTCAGGCTGTAGCTGACGCCCTTGTAGGGGCGGATCGAGATCGAGCCGGGCTCGAAACGCTCCTCGCTCATCCACTCCCGGCACTTGGCGGCGGTCGTGAAGACCGTCTGCGGCGCGTTGAGCTTGTCGAAGACGTTGAGCACGTTGCGCGCGTACGAGAGCCGGCGAAAGTTGCCGAAATACTCGTAATAGGGAAGCGAGCGCAGGAAGGCCAGCCGATAGACGGTGTGGACGACCGGGTACATCGCTGCCGTGATCGCGCGTGACACCCACACCAGCGCCGGCCGGGTCAGGCGTCGCAGCAGCAGCTTGCGCACCGGCTCGACACCGTGACGAACGAGCGCGTTTCCCTCCGCGCTGTAGGTCCAGATCACGATCAAGCCTCCGGGCCGGAGGTGGCGGTAGAGGTTCTCGAAGGTGCGGTCGGGATCGTCGGTGTGATGGATGACGCCGACGCACACCACGGCGTCGAACTGCTCGCCGAGGTCCATCGACGCGAGGTCGGCGACCGCGGTCACAGATTTGGCGACCTCGGCCATCATGGCGGTGTGCTGGCCGCCGCCGCAGCCGGCCTCGAGCACGGTCCGGCCGCGCAGGTCCTCGAGGTTGACCGGCGCGATCCACTCCTCGAAGAGGAAGCGCTCAGAGTCCTGGAAGAGCGTCCACTGCTCCCGCCATTCCGGCGTCGGCCGGACCGCGGCCCCCGGCTGGTCTGTCACCTCGGCGCCTCCAGCCAGAGGCCCAGGCAGGTCAGGCCGAAGAGCTTCAGGCCGTTATCGGCGGAGCCCGCCTCGTGGTCGCGCCAGAGCCGGTCGATGGCCGGGCGCTGAAACCAGTCGTCCATCGCGCCGTCCCGGGTGACCTCGTTCGCGAGCCTGCCCAGTCCTCCCTTCAGCCACTGAGAGACGGGCGCGTTGAAGCCCAGCTTGCGGCGGTTGACGACGGCGCTCGGCAGGCGCCCACGCTGACTTCTCCAGAGCAGGTGCTTCTTGCGCAGCCGGCGCAGCTTCCAGTCCACCGGCAGCGCGGCCGCGAACTCGACCAGCCGGTGGTCGAGCAGCGGCGCCCGTGCCTCCAGCGCGTGCGCCATGGTGGCCCGGTCGACCTTGACCAGGATGTCGTCGGCGAGCCAGGTCTTGATGTCGACGTACATCGCCTGGTCGAGATAGTGGCAGCCCGCGACCTCCTCGAAATGGGGTGCGAAGTCAGCGAAGGTGTCGTTGTCCGCGAGCTGCCAGCCGTCGCGCAGCAGGCTCTTCTTCTCGTCGCGGCTGAAGATCTCGCGCCAGCTGTAGTGCGCGCGCCGCTGGTCCGCCGAATGGCCGGCCAGGAAGTGACGCAGCTTGTAGTCGAAGCTGACCTTGCCGAGGCTCACCGGCCAGGCGCCGGCGACGGCGCGTTCGGCGGTGCGGATCAGCGGCGCCGGCAGCCAGCTGGTGGCGTGCCGGATCCGGTCCGCGGAGTAGGTCTCGTAACCGGCGAAGATCTCGTCGCCACCGTCGCCCGAGAGGCAAACCGTCACCTGCTCGCGTGCGAACTTCGCCAGGTGATAGGTCGGGATGATCGAGGTGTCGGCGAAAGGCTCGTCGGCGGCGCGCACGATCTCCGGCAGAGAGGCCGCGAGGTTGACGTCGACGGTGCGGTCGTGATGGCGGACACCGAGCTGCCGTGCGGTGGCTCGAGCGCCCTCCTTCTCGGAGAAACCGGCTTCCTCGAAGTCGATGCTGAAGGTGAGGTTTTCCTCCGGCGGGCGGAGGCGGCACATCGAGGCCACGATGGCGCCGGAGTCGATGCCGCTGGACAGGAAGGCTCCCAAGGGCACGTCCGAGATCAGGCGCAGCCGGACGGCGTCGTCGATCAGCGCCGCCAGCTCCTCGGCGGCGTCCTGCTCGGAACGCCAGTCGCGCTTGGCTCTGAAGGCCGCGGCGAGGTCCCAGTAGGAGACGGGCTTGCGGATCCCGTCGGCGTCGACGACCAGGCTGTGGCCCGCCGGCAGCTTGCTGACGCCGGCGAGCAGGCAGTCCGTGCCCAGGTTGTAGTTCAGCGACAGGTACTGGCCGAGCGCCCTCGGGCTGAGCTCGGTCCCGACCGCCGGGTGGAGCCGGAGCGCCTTCAGCTCGGAGGCGAAGACGACGCCGC
This sequence comes from Chloroflexota bacterium, assembly GCA_005881155.1. Lineage (GTDB taxonomy): Bacteria > Chloroflexota > Dormibacteria > Dormibacterales > Dormibacteraceae > CF-105. The sequence continues at coordinate 16,191 of VBHN01000128.1, forward strand.
CCGAGCCCAGCGGGTGGTAGTAGAGCGGCTTCTTGCCGACCCGGTCACGGGCAAGAAACAGCTGCCGCCTGGGCTCGTCCCAGATCGCGAACGCGAACATGCCATTGAGCCGTTCCGTGCATTGCTCGCCCCAGCGCTTGTAAGCCTCCAGGATCACCTCCGTGTCGCTCTTGGTGAGGAACTCGGCGCCGTGCGAGACCAGCTCCGCCCGGAGCTCCCGGTAGTTGTAGATCTCGCCGTTGAAGACGATCCAGTAGCGCCCGCTCTCGTCGCGCAGGGGCTGATTGCTGGCCGCGCTGACCTCGATGATCGCCAGCCTGCGATGGCCAAGGGCGACCGGCCCCCTGCTGATGATCCCTTCGGCGTCCGGGCCCCGGTGCTTGAGCGCGTCGTTCATGGCTCGGAGCGGCGCCAGCTCGGGAGGGCGTTCCCAGCTGAGAACGCCGGCGATCCCGCACACTTCAGCCCATTCTAGGGGAGAGCTTCCGGGGTTCCCGCGGCGGTCGAGCTCTCGCAGAGGAAGTGCCAGTAAGGGGGCCCGGGCGACACCCGCAGCTCGGCGAAGGTATCCGCGAGCGCCTCGATCTCCGACTTGGTCCCCCGCTGCTCGATGCGGGTGAAAAAGCGGTCGTAGACGTCCTGGCGGATCCGCCGCAGGCTCTTGCCGCGGTAGGTCTCGAAGAGCGGCACCGCACTACCGTGGCCGCCGCGCTCGAGGACCGAACCGATTGCCACCAGCGGCCGGTAGACCCCGACCGCCCCCGCCCAGGCGATCGCCTCGCGTGCGCGCTCCCCACGAATCCGCGCGGTCAGGCGGCGGACCGCGGTGGCCACGTTCAAAAGCAGGCGGTAGTGGGGCGGCCGGTTGTCGAGCGCGTAGTAGAGGTAGACGAGCAGCCGCGGCGCGCAGCGCGCCAGCGCCCGGACCGCCTGCAGTGCCGGCGTGGGCAGGTGGTGGAGGACGCCGAGGCAGAAGAGGAAGTCCGCGAAACCGTCGCGGAAGGGCAGCCGCGTCAGGTCGGCCATGAAGAAGAGCGCGTCCTCATCGCCGGCCAGGTTGCGACGGGCCACGAAGATGGCGTCCGAGAAGTCGACCAGGATCCGCTCCCGGCAGCGCCCGCGCAGGAAATGGCTCCAGCGCCCGCTGCCGCAGCCGAGGTCGCAGACCCGTTCCCCGCGCAGCGATTCGAGCGGGACCAGGTCGAAGTACTCGGCGAACTCGCGCTCGTGTTCGGGGAGGATCTCCGAGAACTCCCGCCACTCGGCGCCGAAGGTGGCCTGGACGTCAGGCGCGTAGTCGCCGGCGGCAACCGCATTCGGGGCCGCGCCCAACCGCCGGCGGAGGGAGTCCGGATACTGGTCTTGGTCCAGCAGGATGACCACGCCGTCGAGCACCGGATAGACCCGCTCACCGACCTTCAGCCCGGCCTCGACCAGCTCCACGTCCGGTCTTCCGAAGAGGTCCTTGAGGGTGTCCAGGCGCCGGGCGTAGGGGTGCGTCGCGAGGGGTCCCAAGGGAGCCGCTCAGTATAATTGCGGCTTGCCCCGAGGCGACGCGACCCTCCCGGCCGGCCCTTGACGTGCGCGTTCTCAACATCATCGGCAGCCTCGGCGTGGGGGGCGCTGAACGCTACCTCTCACGGGTCACACCACGCCTCCGGGAGCATGGCGTGGAGGTCGAGATCTGCTGCCTCGAGAAGACCGGCGCACTGCTCGCCGAGACCGAGGCCGCCGGGGTGACCGTCCATGGGACGCGCTTCATCTTCCGCCGCCGCTCGTCGGGCCTGCCCCGGTTGGCGCCGGCGCTGCTCCGGACCGTGGGCGACATTCGCAGGCTGGTGCGCGGCGGGCGCTACGACGCCGTCCACACCTACCTCTTCCTGGCCGACCTGCTGGGCACGGCCGGGGCCCAGCTCGCGGGCTGCAAACGGATCATCACCAGCCGCCGGGCCCTCCACGCCTGGCGTCATGGTCCCGCCCCCTACGAGCACTGGCTGGAGCTGGGCACCAACCTCGTCGCGGATGAGCTGATCGCCAATTCCCACACCGTCCTCGAGGATGCCGAGAGACACGAGCGCTTTCTGCCCCGCGCCCGGGGCGTTGTCTACAACGGCGTCGAGACCGACCACTACCGGCCCGCCTCGCCGGGTCGTGGCAAGGGCCCGCTCCGGCTGCTGAACATCGGCGCGCTCGCGCCCCGCAAGGGCCAGGAGTACGGCCTCAGCGCCCTGGCCGAGCTCTGCGCCGCGGGGGTCGAGGCGAGGCTCGTCCTGGTCGGCGACGGACCCGACCGGCCGGCCCTCGAAGCCCAGGCGGCGCGGCTCGGCGTCGGCAACCAGGTTGAGTTCGCGGGCGAGCAGCTCGACCCTCGACCCTTCCTCGAGGCAGCCGACCTCTTCGTCTTCCCCTCCCGCCAGGAGGGCTTCTCGAACGCCCTCATCGAGGCGATGGCGAGCGGGCTCCCGGTCGTCGCCAGCGACGTCGGCGGCAACCGGGAAGCGGTCGGAGAGGAGGGCGGGCGGATCGTTCCGCCCGAGGACTCCGAGGCGCTGGCCACCGGGATCCTGGAGCTGTCGTCGGACCGCAGGAGCCTTGCCGCCGTCGGCGCCGCCAACCGGGAGCGGGTCACAAGCCGCTTCAGCCTCGACGCGTCGGTGCGCCGGCTGGCGGACTGGTACCGCCTCGGCCCGCAGCTGGACCTGGAACCGTGAGCGGAGACGCCCAGCTCCGACGGCCGACCGCCCTCGGGGTGAGTGCCGGCTGGCAGGCCCTCACCCGGCGGCTGTCCCTGCCCGTCGCCCTCTTCCTGGTCGCGGCCTTCGTCCGCCTGGCCTCCGTCGCAGTCTTCTACACCGCCTCGGTCCTTTCGGGCCACGGTGGCCACGTCGACTACAGCGACCCGGTCGTCTACGACCACTGGGCCTGGCTGGTGGCGCAGGGCTTCCGGCTCGGCGCCTGGATCAACATCACCCCCTCCTACCTGGCGGGAACGTATGACGTCGGCTTCGAGTACTGGGTCGGCTTCTGGTACGCCCTCGCCGGCCACCACCCGGAGGTGCCGCGGGTCGTCGACGCGCTGCTGGCCTCAGCGGTGCCGCCGGCCGCCTACCTCGCCGGCCGGGCGACCAGCCTCGGCGAGCAGGTGGCACGGCGGGCGGCCTGGCTGATGGCACTCTGGCCGCTGACCATCTACTGGTCGGGCTACGACCTGATCAAGGACCCGGTGACCTGGTTCCTGATCGCCCTCGGGATGTTGGCTCTGGTCCAAAAGGACCGGGTCCGGTTCGTGCTCCTGGGAGTCCTGGTGACCGTCGTCCTGGTGCTCGTCCGCTCCTACGTCGGCGCCGGCTTCTTCATCCTCCTGCCACTGTCGGCCGCGCTGCGCCGGGACTGGAAGGGCCTGGTCGCCGTCGGAGCCGCACTGGTCGCGAGCCAGCTGCTGCTCGGCGCCTTCGCGATCCATCCCCCGGTCTGGTCGTCGGCGCCCTATACCGGGAACGGCCAGGCTCTCATCCTGCAACCGGGGAGCAAGTCCTCCCAGGGAAGCGTCGATGAGCTGATCCGGCGCTTCTTCCACGTCAGCGGCCAGAGCACGGCCAAGGTCGAGGGAGGTGGCAGCGACGTCAGCTCCATCCTGCGCGAAGGACCGGGACCGATCGCCGCCCGCTTCGTCGTCGGCACCGCCGTCACCGTCCTCGGTCCCCGGCTCTCGATCCACGACATCGTCCACCCGACCATCGACAGTGGGATGTACCCGGGCCTGCTGGTCTGGCTCCCGCTGATCCCCTTCACCTTCCTCGGCCTCTGGCGGGGGATCCGCTCGCGCGACCCTTACGTGCTTTCGTTCGTCTTCCTGGCGGCAGGCTTATGGCTGGGCCTGTCCTTCTTCTACGCGGGCGTTTTTCGCCAGCGGGAGATGGCCTTTCCGCCGACGCTCCTCTTCACGGCGCTGGGCCTGAGCCGGCCCTGGCCGAAGAGCTGGCCGTGGGTCTATGGGATCGCGATCGCGCTGGGCCTCGGCCTGCTGGTGCTGCGCGAAGTCGGAGCCTTCTAGGCCTCCAGCGGACGCCGCCCCTGGAGCGAGGTCTCAACCTCGAGCGACTTCAGCTCGGTGAGCCCGTGGGCCTGGTACCAGTCCCGGACCTCGGCGTCGGAGTGCTTCCACTGGTACTTCGGCGAGTACCAGTCGAAGGTATCGAGCACGCGCCACTCGGGGTTGTCGTGGCTGCTGCAGGGGAGGAGCAGGAAAACCAGGCTGTCCAGCCGCTTGCTTCGCGGTCCCAGCCACTTCCGGAGCCGGTAGATCGGGCCGGCGACCCGGGACAGGCTGTGGAGAGTCTTCTTGGGCAGGCGGGTGGTGAAGATTCGGTAGAAGTCCGAGGTCCAGCACCAGCGGAGCATCCGGGTGCTGTAGAGCCAGATGGCGATCCGGCCGCCCGGCTTGAGCAGCTTCGGCAGCTGGTCGAAGGCCTCCTTGGTGTTGGGCGTGTGGTGGAGCACGCCGATGCTGAAGATGTAGTCGAAGGTGCCCTCGCGGAAGGGCAGCTCGAAGACATTGGCCTGCGCCAGGTGCACGTTGGGCCGGGCGCCGAGATTGGCGTTGGCGGCGTCGACCGCGGTGGTGAGGTCGATGCCCACGACCGTGGCGCCCCAGCGCGAGACCACGTCCGAGAAGCGGCCCATGCCGCAGCCGACGTCGAGCACCAGCCTGCCCTCAAGGTCGGCCTTCGTGAAGCCGGTCTTCTCGACGAAGGTGTCCTCCGACTCGCGACTGCTCTCGCTGTCGAGCTGGGTCCGATTGTGGACGTTCCATTCGAAGCCGAAGTTTTCCGCGTACCACTCGGACTCGACGAACCGGGGGACGCCCCGCTGGATCGGAAAGGAGTGGCCTTCCGCACAGTCCAGGTGTCCTTCGCGGACGGCGTCGTCGTGTTCCTCGGCCGTGGTCACTCGGAGCTCGCCATGGCAGCGCGGGCAGGCCAGCAGCGGCAGGAAATCAGACTTGAAACCGGGGGCGGCAGGCGTGCGGACGCGGTCGACTTCGGACTTCACAGGTCGAGTCTAGCCGACCCATCGAGGGTCTACCGCTAGCCTTGTTGCCCAGTGACGCGCCGGCTGCTCCTGCCACTTGTCTTCGTCTCCGGCATGACCTCGCTGGGCGTCGAGTTCGGCGCCTCCCGGCTGCTGGCGCCTTACTTCGGGACCAGCCTCTACGTCTGGGGCGTGCTGATCGGGCTGATCCTGGTCTACCTCAGCATCGGCTACGTCATCGGCGGCCGGCTCGCCGACCGCTACCCGCGCCACGAGGTGCTCTTCCAGGTGACGGCGGTGGC
>VBHN01000128.1:21598-30536 GCA_005881155.1 Chloroflexota bacterium
CGTAATCCTGCTCGGCTGCGTCTCGCCCTTCGCCATCCGGCTCCTGCTCCGCGACGTGCGGACAGGCGGGAACACGGCCGGCGCGGTCTACGCATTGAGCACGGCCGGCAGCATCCTCGGCACCTTCCTGCCCGTCTTCTGGTTCATTCCCAGCTACGGCACGCGGCCGACGCTGATCGGCTTCAGCCTCGCCCTGCTCCTGCTCTCGGTGGCCGGGCTCTGGCCGCGCCGGCGGATCTTCGCGCTGCTCGGGATCCTGGTCCTGGCGGGGGGCGTCTTCGTCCAGTCGGTCGGCATCAAGCCGCCCCAGACCGGACGGCTGCTCTACGAGAAGGAGTCGCCTTACAGCTACGTCCAGGTCGTGCAGGTCGGCAGCCGGACGGAGCTGATCCTCAACGAGGGTGAGGCTGTCCACTCGATCTACGACCCGACCCAGGCGACCACCGGGGGACCCTGGGACTACATGCTCCTCGCGGACTATTTCCGGCCCGCCCAGGACCAGGAGCCGGTGCCGTCGGACGTCGCCATCATCGGGTTGGCGGGCGGTACCTCGGCCCGCCAGTTCCACCTGGCCTACGGCGACCGGGTCGACCAGGTCGGCGTCGAGATCGACCCCGACATCCTCTCCGCCGGCTATCGCTACTTCCACCTCGGCGAGAGCGGTGTCCACCCGGTGGTGCAGGACGGCCGCTACTGGCTGGCGACCGACCACCACCTCTACGACGTAGTCGTGATGGACGCCTACCGGCAGCCGTACATCCCCTTCCACCTGACGACCCGCGAGTTCTTCCAGCAGGCGAAGGACCACCTGAAGCCGGGCGGGGTGGCGGTCGTGAACGCGGGCCGGACGCCAACGGACTACCGGCTGGTCGACGCGGTGGCGAGCACCATGGCGGCCGTCTTCCCGTCCGTCTACCTGGTCGATGTGCCGTCCTTCAGCAACACCCTCGTCTATGGGTCGACGGAGCCCATCAGCAGCGCTGACGTCGAGCACAACCTGGGCCTCGCCCAGGAGCCGCTGGTCAAGCAGGTCGCCGCCAGCGCCCTGGCGGACGGGAAACTGCGGCCGTCGCCCTACCACGGTCAGGTCTTCACCGACGACCTGGCGCCGGTCGAGCGGCTGATCGACCAGATCATCCTGGGCTTCATCACCAACCGCGGCACCTGATACCTGTGGTTATATAAAAGGCATCACTCCTGTTGTGCATGGCGTGCTCAGCGGGCTTGGAGGTGCCGCTTGCACTCAGCCATCAGGTATCTCGCCGTGGGCATCGCCGCGGCTGCCACCCTCATCCCGGGCTCGGCCCCACAGGCCGTCTCGCTGTTCCACCGGCCGGTCGTGACGGTCGGGGCCAACCGCTCCAACAACTGGTCGGGCTACAACCAGGGCCTGCTGGAGCAGGGCAACAAACAGTTCCACTCCGTCACCGGCGATTGGACCGTGCCCACCGCGACCGCCCATAGGGCGGGCGAGAACGAGTACTCCTCGACCTGGATCGGCATCGGCGGCGGCTGCATCGACGCCGGCTGCCTGGCCACCGACGCCTCCCTCATCCAGGCCGGGACCGAGCAGGACGTGGACAGCTCCGGCGCAGCCCACTACTCGGCCTGGTGGGAGGCCATCCCGGCGCCCAGCGTCGCCGTCTCGCTGCCGGTCGCAGCCGGTGACCGCATCCACGCCGACCTGAGCGAGACCCTGCCGGGGATCTGGTCGGTCACCTTGAAGAACCTGACCAGGGGCCAGTCCTTCAACCTGACACTGCCCTACGGCTCGACCTACGCGACGGCCGAGTGGATCGAAGAGACGCCGGTCGCGATCGACAACAGCGGGAACGTCTCGATCGGGCCGCTGCCCAACCTCAGCACCGTCAAGTTCGACCTCGCCACGACCAACCACGCGGCCGCCGCGCTCAAGGCGTCGGAGGAGGTGCAGCTGGTGGACGCCGGCAACAACCCGCTGGCCACGCCGTCCTCGCCGGATCCTGACGCGGACGGCTTCAACGACTGCGCCCACGCGGGCAGCTGCGGAGCGCCGAGCAGCAGCTAGCTTTCAGCCCCGCTCCATCTTGGGCTTCTCCCCGGCGAGCTCGTCGCCGGGGTCGAAGCTGTGCAGGCGCACCCGTCCGGTTGCGATCAGCCGGCCCTGCTCGTCCACGATCGAACACTCCCAGAGGTGGCTGCGCCGGCCCCGGGTGAGGGGCGTGGCGGTCGCGGTCAGGTGGCCCTCCCGGATCGCCCGGACGAAGCTGGTGTGGTTCTCCAGCCCGGCCACGGCACGCCCGCTCTGGGAGGCGTAGAGGTGGGCTCCGACCGAGGCCAGGGTCTCGATGATCCCGCTGTAGACACCGCCGTGGACGATCCCGTAACCCTGGTGGTGCCGCGCGCTCACATCGATCGTCGCCACCACTCGGTCGGGCGTCGCCTCCAGGAACTGAAGGCCCATCTCCTTGACCCAGCCGGTGGGCGCCGAGTTGATCATGGCCAGGAAGTCGGCCCCCACGCCCGCCTCAGCCAAGTGTCGGCAGGTGGGCGTTGCCGGCCGCGCCGGGGTTCACCTGGAGTCCGCCGCCGGTCAGGACCAGGACCCGGTCCTGGCTCAGGTCCGAGCTGGCGTGGTAGGTCATCCCGTTCACGGAGTAGCTGACCTTGACCGCGTCGCTGAGCGTCCCCGGCTGCTTTTGCCAGTAGATGCTGTGGCCGGTGGCCCCGGACGAAAGGGCCGTGTCCCAGCTGATCACGACCGCGTAGGTGCCGTAGCCGAGCCTGGGGTCCACGTTGACCTGGAACCAGCCGTCGAGAAGCTTCAGTCCCTCGGGCGGCTTTTCGTCGGTCGGCCTGGCTTCCGCCTTCTGGACCTGGATCGAGGCGTTGGTGGCGCCGGCCGGGTAGTAGAAGCGCAGGTAGCAGCGGTAGGCGCGGCCGCCCAGGAAGCCCGCCGGGGTGGGGTTCTTGTAGTCGATCTCAAGCCGGTGGTGGAGGGTGCCGCCGGCGACGGTGAGCTGGAGGTTGAAGCTCCGGTCGAGGAAGTGGTTGGCCTTGTCGCCGCCGAAGTTGGATTCGACTTCCAGCATCGACTCCAGGCCGGCCGGCTTCAGGATCCTGCCGCTCCAGCCCATCCGGTCCATCTCGGTCTCGGACTTAGCGGGGTTGAAGTAGACCTGCAGATGCCGCTGGGTCACCGTCGTGTTGAGCGCGCCGATGAGCTTGGTCCACTGATCCGCGGGTAGGGTGGAGAGCTTCGCCAGCATCAGGTTGGCGACGTCGGGAAAGAAGTCCTTGCGGTTCTGCTGCTGGGCGTTGCCGTTCGCGGTCTGCTCCTCGCGGACGAACACGTCCTGCGGGAAGGTGTCGGCCCGGACCGTCGTGTTCCAGCCCGGCACGGCCACCGGTCCGGTGATCGTCAGCAGCGCCGCCACGGCCCAGGGATCGATCGAGATCACCCCGTCCACATTCTTGCCGGTCTCGCGAAAGAAGAGGTCCTCGCCCGCCTGGGCGCCGGTGGCGAAGTCGGGGAAGAAATTGGCATCGCCGAAGACCCAGCCGCGGCCGCCGCCGGTGAACTCGTCCAACGGTGAAGGCTGGGGCAGGTAGTTCTTGCCCCCGGGCAGCGGGTAGGGGATGTCGATGTTGGCGACGTTCGCGCCCAGCTCGAGCTTGATCTCGCCCTTGTTCATCGAGAGCAGGGCGTAGCTGCCGATGAAGCCGCCGCCGCCGCGGAGCTCGGCGGGGTCGACCTGCTCGATGAGGTAGGTCTTGGGCGAGGTCTCCCCGAGCACGTCGAGCAGGACCGGCGCCAGGGCCTGGAACTCGCCCAGCCCGTCCAGTCCCTTCTGGATCTCGGCTTTGGCGTTGGCGACGGTCGCCTGCTGGGTGGCGGGGATGACGGAGAGGTCGACCTGTCCCGCCTCCTGCTTCGCCTGCTGCAGATCGACCACCACCTGGTCCAGCTTGGGCTGCGCCTCCTTCAGGATCTGGACCAGCCGCTGGCCGCCGTGCAGGTCTCCGCTCGACGGCCCCAGCAGCGCCGCGTCGATGGCGGCCGCGCCCGACCCGGCGTCGACAAGGTCGAGGCCCATGCGGGCGATCGCCCCCACCGACCGGATCCGCGGCCCCGCGAAGCTGGAGATGCCAGGAGTGATCGAGGCCGCCACCAACCAGGGGTCGAAGCGCGTTCGGTCGAGGGCGTCCTGGAAGAGCCGGCGCGACTTCTTGAAGTGCTGGTCGGCCACGACGAGCTGTGCCGGGTCGCTCTTGGTGTTGGCGTCCGACACGCTCTGCTTGCCGGCCAGCAGCTCGTCGCCGCCCTGCTTCAGGTCGGCGGTGAGAACGACCTGGACCTGGGCCGCGTGCTGGGTGCCGACACGGTCGAGGATGGTGGCGCCGGCGATCCCGAGCAGGAGCAGCACGACCAGCCCGAGCGCGATCCGCCAGGGCCGGCGCTGCCTCCGCCGTCGGGACGGCTTCCGACGCTCGCTCAGGGGTGGCATAGGAGCCTCATCCTCGAGGCCCGGGTCCAGTTGCAGGTCTTCGGGGACTCTCATTCGTGGACGTGGGGGGCTCGCGTTCGATTCTATCGGAGGGTGGCCGGGCGTCCCCGGCCCGACCACCTCGCCCCCTTTCCGGCATCCTTGCCAGAGCGATGAGACAGCAGGGGCCGGTGCTGGTCACCGGCGGGGCGGGCTTCATCGGCTCGCATCTGGTCACGCGGCTGGCCGGCGAGGGCTACTCGGTACGGGTACTGGACAACCTGTCGACCGGCAAGCCCTCGAACCTCGCCGGCATCGAGAGCGTCGAGCTGTTAGAGGGCGACATCCGCTCGCGAGACCAGGTCGCACGCGCGGTGGAGGGGGTGACCGCCGTCTTCCACCTGGCCGCGCTCCCCTCGGTCGTGAGGAGCTGGGAGGACCCCGTCCAGTCCCTCGCCGTCAACGCCCACGGCACCGCCAACGTTGCCGAGGCCGCCGCGGCGGCCGGCGTCGACGTCCTCGTCTATTCGTCCTCCTCGTCGGTCTACGGCGACCAGGCCGCCGAGTCGAAGACAGAGGACCTGGAGCCGAAGCCGATCTCCCCCTACGGCTACTCCAAGCTGCTCGCCGAGAAGCTGGCCCTGGCGCAGTCCGGCAAGAACCGGCTCCGGGTTCTGGCCCTGCGCTACTTCAACGTCTTCGGCAGCCGCCAGGACCCGGACTCGCCCTACGCCGCCGTCATCCCCCTCTTCATCCGCCACGCGCTGGCCGGCACCCCGGCCACCATCCACGGTGACGGCAAGCAGAGCCGGGACTTCACGCACGTCGATAACGTCGTGGATGCCAACCTGCTCGCCTTCGACAGCAGCGCCTCAGGCGTCGCCATGAACGCGGCCTGTGGGGGCTCGCACTCGCTCCTGGAGCTGGTCGAACAGATCTCCGCGCTCAGCGGCAGGCCGCTCGAGGTGGTCCATGACGCGCCCCGCGCCGGGGACATCCGCCACTCCCGCGCCGACATCTCGCTGGCCGCCGCCGCCATCGGCTTCTCGCCCCGGGTGAGCTTCGAGGAGGGGCTGCGCATGACGTATGAGTCCTACCGCCGGGATTAAGGTCGCCCGCGTCATCACCCGGCTCAACGTGGGCGGGCCGGCGCGCCACGTCACCATCCTTTCCAGCCGGGCCGGCCCGGAATGGAACGGCGTGCTGCTGGCGGGCGAGACCGACGCGCGCGAGGGTTCGCTGCTGGAGGAGGCGCGAGCGGCCGGCTCGAAGGTGATCACCGTGCCCGGCCTCAAGCGGCCCGTCCGGCCCGCCGCCGACCTGCGCGCCTTCTGGTGGCTGCTGGGCTACTTCCGGCGGGAGCGCCCGGAGCTGGTGGCCACCCACACCGCCAAGGCCGGTGCGCTGGGCCGCCTCGCCGCCTACCTGGCAGGAGTGCCGGTCCGCGTCCACACCTTCCACGGCCACGTGCTGGAGGGCTACTTCAGCGGTCCCAGGTCCTGGTTCTACCTCTTTGTGGAGCGGCTGCTGGGCCGGCTCACGACACACTTCGTGGCCATCAGCCCAGAGATCGCCGAGGACCTCAACCGGATGGGGATCGGCCGCGGCCGCACGACCATCGTCCGTCTCGGCCTGGAGCTGGACCACCTGAAGCAGGGACAGCGCGGCACCCTCCGCGCCGAGCTCGGGCTGCCGGCCTCGGCGCCCCTGGTCGGCATCGTGGGACGGTTGGTTCCCATCAAGGCCCACGGCCTCTTCCTGGACGCGGCGACGCTGGTCGGCGAGCAGCACCCCGAGGCGCACTTCGTGATCGTCGGCGACGGCGAGCTGTGGGACGAGCTGCACGCCGAGGTGGCCTGGCGGCAGCTGGAGCCGCGGGTCCACTTCACGGGCTGGAGGCACGACCTGCCCGAGGTCTACGCTGATCTCGACGTCGTGGTCTGCTGCTCGCGCAACGAGGGCACGCCGGTCTGCTTGATCGAGGCCGGCGCGGCCGGCAAGCCCGTGGTCGGCACCAGCGTTGGCGGGGTGCCAGATATCATCTCGCAAGGCGTGAATGGTTTCCTCGTCCCTTCGGGGGACGCTACGGCGCTGGCCGGCGCCGTCTCCGGCCTCCTCGACGACCCCGACCTGGCACAAGCGCTCGGCGAGGCCGGCAGCCGCTCGGCGTTCGAGCAGCACGGCGCAGCCCGGATGGTCTCCGAGCTCCGCCAGCTCTACCAGTCGCTGCTGACCGGGGCCAAGCTGCGGATGGCGGCCGGATGACGGGCCGGGCCCTGGTCACCGGCGGGGCGGGCTTCATCGGCTCGCACCTTGTCGACCGGCTGGTCGAGGCCGGCTGGCGGACGGTCGCTGTCGACGACCTCTCCACGGGCAGCTATCGCAACATCCGCCACCTCCTCGACAACCCGAAGTTCGAGTTCGTGCAGGGCTCGGTTCTCGACCGCGACCTGGTCGGGCGGCTGGTCTCCGAGACGGACGTGGTCTACCACCTGGCCGCCGCCGTCGGCGTCCAGCTGATCGTCGATCGCCCGCTGCAGTCGATGATCACCAACATCCGCGGCACCGAAAACCTCCTCGAGGCGGCCGCCACCCGCCGCGCCAAGATCCTCGTCTGCTCCACCAGCGAGATCTACGGGAAGAACCAGAACGGGCCCTTCAAGGAGGACGACGACCGCGTCCTCGGCTCGACCCGGAAGCTGCGTTGGAGCTACTCGACCTCCAAGGCTGTGGATGAGATCCTGGCCTTCGTCTACCATCGGGAACTCCGCCTGCCTGCCGTCGTGGTCCGGCTCTTCAACACCGCCGGACCTCGCCAGAGCGGGCACTATGGCATGGTGCTGCCCCGCTTCGTGGGCCAGGCCCTGCGGGGTGAGGCGCTGACCGTTTACGGCGACGGCATGCAGTCGCGCTCCTTCACCTATGTCGCGGACGTGATCGAGGCGATGATGAAGCTGATGGCCACCTCCGAGGCCGAGGGTGACGTCTTCAACGTCGCCGGTCACGGCGAGACCACGATCCTCAACCTGGCCGAGATGGTCATCGAGATGACCGGGTCGAGTTCCAGCGTCTCCTTCGTCCCCTATGACGAGGTCTACGGCGACAACTTCGAGGACATGTCGCGGCGCCTGGCGGACACGACCAAGCTGGAGCGCGTGACCGGCTACCGCTGCGAGACCGGCCTCAAGGAGATCGTCGCCTCGGTGATCGAGCACCTCCAGGAGGTCCAGCTCGCCGGGTGAGGGCCCGATGAACTCCTGGCTGGCCCTGCTGGCGGCCTTCCTGGTCACGCTGGCCGCGATCTTTCCCTTCCGGCGCCTCGCCATGCGGTTTGGCATCCTCGATCATCCCGGTGGCCACAAGAGCCATGCCAACCCGATCCCCTACCTGGGCGGGCTGACCGTGCTGGCCGGGCTGGCCATCGCGCTCGCCTACTTCAGCCCCGGGCTGTGGCGGATCCTGGTTCTGCTGGCCCTGGTGGCGGGGCTGGGGCTGGTCGACGACATCCTTTCCATCAAGGTCTCGACCAAGGTGATCAGCGAGGTCATCCTCGCCGCTACCGCCGTGGCACTCGGCTTCACCTGGCATCTGACCGACTCCACCGCCATCAACGTCGGCCTCTCGCTGCTCTGGATCGTCGGCCTGACCAACTCCTTCAACCTCCTCGACAACATGGACGGGCTCTCCTCGACCATCGCCGTCGGCTCGCTGGTCACAGTGGCGATCGTCGCTCCGCCGACCGCGCCGCTGGCCGCGCCGCTGGCCGGCGCCGCCCTCGGCTTCCTGGTCATCAACTGGCCGCCGGCTCGGATGTACCTGGGCGACTCGGGAAGCCTGATGCTCGGCCTGGGCGTGGCCCTGTGCTCGATCGCCGCCGCCAACACCGCCCATGGCCTGCACTCCCTGGTCCTGCTGCTGCTGCCGGTCGGCCTGGCCGTCTTCGACACCAGCCTGGTGATCGCCTCCCGGCTCGCCTCGGGACGGCCCGTCCAGCTCGGCGGGCGCGATCACTTCTCGCACCGGCTCCGGCTCCTGGGCTGGTCCCCGCGCCGGATCCTGGCAGCGGTCGTGGCGGCGTCGATCGCTTCCGGCCTGATCGCCGCTCTTGCCCTCACCTATCCGCTGGGCGAGGCCTGGCTGGCGGTCCCGATCGCGTTCGCCTACCTGGTCGCCTGGCTGCGGCTCCTCCGGGTCGATCCTTACTCCGTCGCCGGGCCCCAGGGTCTCGAGGTCTACCGTGCCGGGAACGAATAGGGCGGAGGCCCTGCGCCAGAAGCTGGAGGAGCGCAGCGCCCAGGTCGCCGTCGTGGGCCTCGGCTACGTCGGCCTGCCGCTGGCGCTGGCGCTGACACAGGCCGGCTTCCGCGTGATCGGCATCGACGCCGCGGCCTCCAAGGTCGAAGCCATCAACCGGGGCGTCTCACACATCGAGGACGTGGCCTCCGACGAGGTCTCGCGCGCCATCGCCGCGG
>VBHN01000220.1 GCA_005881155.1 Chloroflexota bacterium
CCCTCTTCCGCGACCTGGCTGACGGCGGGGTCGGTGGCGAGTCGGCCCAGCGGCTGGCGGCCGGAGGCGCCCTCGCCAAGGTGGCAATTGCGGCCCACGACGAGTACCGCCGGCTGCTCGGCGAGGGCGGCTTCTACGACCGAGCCGACCTCTGCCGGGCGGCGGTCGCCGCGATCGAGCGCGACGGCGCGCGGCTGCTCCAGGACTGGGGCCCGCTGCTGCTCTTCCTGCCGGCCCGGCTCTCGGCGCCCGAGCTGCAGCTGCTCGCGGCGCTGGCCAAGGCGGGGACGGTCGAAGCCGGCCTGCCCTGGCTGGAGGACGAGACGGCCGACGCCGAGCCGCGGCGCTGGGCGACGACGCTGGGCGTCGACTGGGAAGCCGCGCCCGCGGTCAACGGTCACGCGCCCCGGCCCTCGGAGGTGCTGATGGCACCCGACGCCGGCGAGGAGGTCCGGGCCGCGGTCCGCCGGATCCTCGCCGAGCTCGACTCCGAGGGCGTCCCACTCCACCGCACCGCCCTGGTCTACCGCCACCAGGAGCCCTACCGGCAGCTGGTCCGCGAGACGCTCAACGCAGCCTCGCTGCCGTGGGTCGGGCTGGAGCGGAAGCCGATCTCGGAGAGCTTCGCCGGGCGAGGGCTGCTGGGCCTGCTGCACCTCCAGGGCCAACGCTTCTCGCGCGCGGCCGTCCTCAACTGGCTGAGCTCGCTGCCGCACGGCGGCGACGGGCCCTCCCTGGCGCAGTGGGACCGGATCAGCCGCCGGGCGGGTGTGGTCCGGGGCGTCGACCAGTGGTCCGACCGGCTGCAGCGGAAGCTCGAGGAGGACCGCGCCACCATCGAGAAGCTGGAGAGGGAGGACGACGAGTCCACCGAGCCGCTGCGCAGCTACCGGCGCTCCGAGGTCAACGCCACCGAGGAGATGCTGCGGCGCATCGAGGAGATGAACCGGCGCACGGTCCCGCCCCGTGATCGGGGTTGGCCGGCGCTGGTGAAGTGGGCTCTCGAGCTTCGCGAACGCTACCTCCGGGTCGGCAGGGATTGGCCCGCCGAGCAGGTCGAGGCCGCCCAGCTGGTGGACGAGACGATCGCCGCGCTGGCGGATGCGGCCGCCCTGGACCGGGAGGTCGAGGTCGACCGTTTCGTGGAGACGCTGGAGGAGTCGCTCTCAGCCCGGCGCCGGCCCGAGGGCAGGCTGGGCAGCGGGCTCGTGACCGGGCCGATCTCGAGCATCGCCGGGATGACCTTCGACCGCGTCTACGTCCTGGGCATGACCGAGCGCGCCTACCCCGCGCCGTCCCCGGTCGACCCGATCTTCCCCTGGGAGGTCGGCCAGGACCCGCTCGGCCGCGCAGCGCGCCGGCTGGCCGGCGAGCGCGGCAGCTTCCTGGGCGCGCTCGCCGCCGGCGGGAAGGCCGTCCTCTGCTTCCCCACCCACGACACCGAGCAGCGGCCCGCCTATCCCGCCCGCTGGCTGCTCGACGCGGTCTCGGAACTGGCCGGCCGGCGGATCGGCCCGGCCGAGTTGCGGGAGCTGCGGAACGCGGAGGGCTGGCCCTGGCTCACCAGCCTGGTCTCGACCGAGGCGGCGCTGACGCACGGGCCGGTGATGCTCAACCACGACCTGCCCATGGGGCGCGGGCTGGAGTCGACCGCGGCTCGCGCGTCCCGGGAGTTCACCGAGTTCGACGGCAACCTCGCGGCGGTCGCGCCCGGGCTCGACAAGCTGGCAGGGGGCTTGAGCCGGCTGCACCCGATCAGCCCCTCCGGCGTCGAGACCTGGGCCTCCTGTCCCTTCCGCTACTTCCTGGGCCGGGTGCTCGAGGTCGAGCCCACGGAGCGGCCCGAGGACGACGAGTCCTGGGCGATCAGCGCGATCGACCGCGGCTCGCTGATCCACGCCATCCTCGAGGAGTTCTTCCGCGAGCTGCAGGCGGCCGGCCGCCCGGCGCCTGGCGAGACCTACACGCAGGCCGACCGCGACCGGCTCGAGCAGCTGGCCAGGGAGCACTTCCAGCGGGTGGAGTCGCTCGGGCAAACGGGCTACCGGCTGGCCTGGCTCAACGAGCAGACGGCGATCCAGCTCGACCTCCGGACGGTGCTTACCAAGGACGAGGAGTTCCGGTCCAAGTTCCCGGTCAAGCCCGAGTTCTTCGAGCAGGGCTTCGGCTGGGCAGAGGGGTGGCCGGCCGCCGAGGTCGAGCTGGCGGACGGCACCGTCGTGCGGCTGCGCGGCTACATCGACCGGGTCGACCTGGGCGCCGGCGAGGCGTACGTCACGGACTACAAGACCGGCTCCGCCTACACCAAGAAGGACTTCGAGGCCGACCCGGTGGTGGCCGGGACCAAGGTCCAGCTGGCCGTCTACTCGAACGCGGTCCGCCGCTTCCTGGAGGCGCGCGGCAAGGCCGAGGGCGAGGTCACCGCCTCCTACTGGTTCATCTCCGCCAAGGGCCAGTTCCAGCGCATCGAGGTCACCGGCGGCGAGGCGGCCGACCAGCGGCTGGGCCAGATCATGGAGGTCGTCAACCAGGGCCTGACGGTGGGCGCCTTCCCCCAGGTCCCGGGCGAGGACCAGGGCGGGATCCCCAAGCGGCCGGCCTTCGCCAACTGCGTGTTCTGCGACTACCACCGGATCTGCCCGACCGGCCGCGACCAGATCCGCGAGCGCAAGAAGGAGGAGGCCGGCGCCGACCTCCACCAGCGGCTGGCGCTGCCGTGATCGCTCAGCTCCCGGCCGACGCCGACGTCCGCAAGCGCCTCCGCGAGGACTTCGAGACGACCTTCTTCGTCGAGGCGGGCGCCGGCACCGGGAAGACGACCACCCTGGTCGACCGGATCGTGGCCCTGGTCGCCGCCGGGAAGCTCACCACCGCCGAGCTGGTCGCCATCACCTTCACCGAGGCGGCCGCGGCCGAGCTCCGGGCCCGGGTCCGCGAGGGCCTGGAGAAGTGGGGCACGGCCGAGACCGCGACGGCCGCGGCCTCGCTCGAGGAGGCGTCGATCGACACCATCCACTCCTTCGCCGGCGCGCTGCTCCGCACCTACCCGCTGGAGGCCGGCCTGCCCCCCAACTTCGACACCCTGGACCAGATCGAGCAGGACCTCGAGTTCCGGGAGCGGTTCCGGTCCTGGTTCGAGGCGGCGGCGCTGCTCGACCTGCCCAGCATCTCGATCAAGAACGCCCTCCTGCTGGGGCTCAGCCCGGACCGGATCGAGGGCGTCGCGCGGGCGCTGCACGAGCACTACGACCTGCTCGACAGCGGCGCTTCCTGGCCCGCGCCGCCCGCCCGCGAGGCGCTGCCGCGGGCGGCCGAGCTGGCCGAGAAGCTGCGCGGCCTCGAGCGCTGGCGCGAGGACTGCCTCGACCCGACCGACCGGATGTACGACCGGATGGGCGAGCTGGCGATGTCGGCCGAGCGGCTGGCGGAGGCGGACAGCGAGGGCAAGGCGCTCAACGCGCTGCTGCTGCTGGACGGGTTTCCGATCCGGATCGGCAAGAAGGCCAACTGGCGCC
>VBHN01000129.1 GCA_005881155.1 Chloroflexota bacterium
GGGTTCGAGCGGGAAGCCGGCGATCGAGATCCAGCGCTTGGCGCCGAGGGCGGAGTGGCCCAGGAAATGGACCGCCAGGAGGAGCAGCAGGCAGGCCGCGTAGGCCGGCAGCGCCAGCCGGGCCAGCCGCCGGTAGTCGGTGAAGGCAGCCAGCACATAGGCGGCGGCGGCGACGCCGAGCGAGAGCAGCTGCTTGCGGAAATCGACGGTCGAGGCGGAGTAGACGGTCATCAGCCCCAGCGTCACCAACATGCCGGTGAGGAGCAGCTGAAGCCGGTCCAGGTTGTGCAGGCGGCCGAGCGCGGTCCCCCTCATCAGGCCCGGACCTGGTCGCGGTGGTTGAAGTACCAGTTCGCGAAGTTGATCGCCACCGGCTCGGCCACGAACTCTCCGAAGCCGGCGCCCTCGAGGATCGTCGAGCTGGCGAACTCGGGGTCGTTGAAGGGCGCGAAGTCGATGAACCAGGCGTGGCTGGGCAGGTCGACGCCGGTCCCTCCGTACTGGGCAGTGCCCGTCTTGCAGCCGCCGTCCCAGTGGTAGCCCAGCGAGCGGGCGATGGCGGCGGTACCCCAGGGACCGGTCAGGGACTGGTGCATCCCCTCGCGCAGCAGGTCCAGGTTCTGCGGCTCGACCGGGACCTGGCGGACGACCTGCCGATGCGAGACGCTCAGCACCCGGCCGGCCCCGTCGGTCACCTGGTGCACCAGCGTCGGCCGGAGCAGGCTGCCACCGTTGCCGAGGGCGGCTGCGTACATGGCCTGGATCAGCGGCGTGGTCAGCACGTAGGACTGGCCGATGCCCATGGTCACGGTGTCGCCGACGTTCCAGCCGCAGTCGGGCGTGCCGGCCGGGTAGGGGCAGACCTGGAGCTTGAAGTCGGGCGTGGGCGCCACGCCGGCGCCCGCGCCGGGCAGCTCGATGCCGGGTTGGGATCCGTATCCGAAGGCCCTCGCATAGGCCGCCAGGGTGTCGGGCCCGAGCAGGTTGGCGACCTGGTAGAAGAAGGTGTCGCAGGAGGTCGGGATCGCCTTCTGGACGTTCATCGGCCCGTAGTTGTAATGAGCCCAGTTCCAGTAGGTCCAGGCGCCGAAGGTGAGGTTGGCCGGGCAGCCCAGCTGGGTGTCGGCGGTGATCTTGCCCTCCTGGAGGCCCGCGCTGCCGGTGATCATCTTGAAGGTCGAGCCGGGCGGGTACTCGCCCGCCAGCGCGCGGTCGTAAAGGGGCTTGCCGGGGTCCGCGAGCAGCTTCTGGTAGTCGCTCTGCGAGATGCCCCGCGCGAAGAGGTTGTCGTCATAACCGGGGATGCTGACCATGGCCAGGATCTCGCCCGTCCGAGGATCGGTCACAACGCTCGCGCCGGCCTTGGAGTTCGCCTTTTGGAGCCCGTCGGCGAGCGCGTCATGGACGGCCTTCTGGAGCCCTGAATCGGTGCTCAGGTAGACGCTGCGCCCGGGCACGGCCGGCTCCTCGCGCAGCACCTTGACGACCTGGCCGTTGGCGTCCGTCTCGACGTCCTGCCAGCCGTCACGGCCGCGCAGAGTCGTTTCCAGGCCCGCCTCCAGGCCGCTCTTGCCCACCACCTCGTCGGGCAGGTAGCCCTTGGGCTTGAGCAGCTTGTACTCCGGGGCGTCGATCGGCCCCACGTAGCCGAGCAGGTGCCCGTAGAGCTGGGGATCGACGTACCGGCGGATGGCGACGTGCTGGAGGGTGGTGCCGGGAAGCTCTGGCAGCCGCTCGTTGACGGCCTCGGCCTGGTGGTCGTCCAGCCCGGAGCGGATCGGAAACGGCCGGTAGGCGTCCTCGTCCTGAGCGAGGCGCGCCGCAAGCTCCGGCTGCGTCATCCCCGCCAGGGGAGCCAGCCTGGCCAGCTCAGCCGCCCGCTGGTGGCGGTCGGAGGGCAGGGCGATGGTCGTCACGGCCAGCGACCAGGCCGGCTGGTTCACGACCAGCTGGACCCCATGGCGGTCGTAGATGACGCCACGCTCGGCTTCCAGCGGCACGCGGTGGACGCGGTTGACCAGCGCTTCCCGGGCGAAGGTGGCCCCCTGGATCAGCTGGAGGTCGGCCAGCCGCCAGACGAGCACGCCGCTGAGCCCGACCGCCAGGATGGTGAAGGCGGCCAGCCGCGCCGTCCAGCGCGCCTTGGGCTCGATGCCGGCGAGCTCGACCCAGCGGCCCAGCTGGAGGTCGATCACGGACTCACCACTCGATCCGCACCGGCAGCGGGAGGGCCCGGTCTACGCGCCGCAGGAGGAGGAAGGCGAGCGGCATCAAGAGCGCGTCATAGAGCGCGGAGGGTGCCACCCAGACCTGCAGCACCGGCAGCAGCGCGAGCGGGTGCCCGGCCAGCTCGGAGAGCCCGAGCAGGACCAGGTTGTAGAGCACGGTGGCGAGCGCGCCGGCGGCCGCGGGGAGCAGCAACGGGTCGGGCGCGAAGGAGCGCTGCAGGAAGCCCGTGAAGTAGGCCGCGACGACCAACGCCAGGGCGTGGACCCCGAGCGCGCCGGGGGCGACCAGGTCGAGGAGCAGGCCGCCGATCAGCGCCCAACGGATGCCCGCGGCGGCGCCCCGGGCCAGCGTCCAACCGGCGACGACCAGCAGGACCAGGTTCGGGAAGGCGCCGGCCAGGTCGAGCCGGGGCGCCAGCGTCACTTGCAGGATCGCCGCCGGCAGCAGGACCAGCGCCGCGGCCAGATACCTCACGGCGCCGCCGGCCGGAAGTCGGTCAGGACCATGACCATGGAGATGGCCGAGAAGTCGACCGCCGGCGCGAGGTCGGCCTGCTCGAGCGTCGCCGAGTCGCGGCGATGGAACTGGGCAACCTGGCCGACCAGGATCCCACGCGGAAAGAGCCCGCCGATTCCGGACGTGAGCGCCCATTCGCCGGGGGCCACGACCACCCCCGGCTTGGGCAGCACCTCCATGCCCAGCGGCCCGCCTTCCCCGATCACGGTGCCCTCCAGGCCCGATTTGGAGGTGTAGGCGTTGACGCGGCTCTCCGCGTCGACCAGGGTCTTGACCGTCGCCGAGCGCTCGCCGACCTCGGAGACGCGGCCCACCAGGCCCGCGCCGCCGACCACGACCATCCCCACCTGGAGGCCGTCGGCCCGGCCACGCGCGATGGTCTTCTGGAACTCGAGCGCCTTGCGCAGCTCGGAGTTCTCGGCGCCTTGGGCCTGCAGCTCTGCCACCTGCCGGCGCAGCGCCGCGTTCTCCGCACTCAGCCGCCGGTCGTCCGCGCGCAGTCGCCCGGCGTCGCGGAGCACCGCCACTCCGCCGCCGGCCCAGTCCAGGACTCCGGAGCTGACCACTGCCAGCGGCGCCACGGCGCCTTTTAGGTATCCGCGCGGGGTCGAGGCGCCCGGCAGCTGGGTGAGCAGGACTAGGGCGACCATCGCCGCCACGCTGCCGAAGAAGAGACCGCTGGAGCGGGACTGGGCGCGGCCGTTCATCTCGCGCCCTAAAAGCTCCTTTAGTAGCGGAGGGCCCGCGCCCGCTGGGAGCGGACCAGGACCCGGCGCAGGATGTCGATCTCCTCGAGCACGATGCCGGTGCCGCGGACGACGCAGGTCAGCGGCTCGTCGGCGATGTAGGCGGGCATGAGCGTCTCGTGCGCGACCAGCTGGTCGAGCCCCGAGAGGAGCGCTCCGCCGCCACAGAGCACAATGCCGCGTTCCATCAGGTCCATGACCAGCTCCGGCGGCGTCGCCTCCAGCGTTCGCTTGACCGCGCCCACGATCTCGACCAGGCATCCCGTCAGCGCCTCGCGGACGTGGGCTGTGGTCATCTCCGCCACCTTCGGCAGGCCGGTCATCAGGTCCCGGCCCCGGACCGTGAAGGACTTCTCCTCCTCCTGCGGGAAGGCGGAGCCCATCGCGATCTTGATGTCCTCGGCGGTGCGGTCGCCGATCAGCAGGTTCAGGTTGCGGCGCACGTAATGGACGATGGCGGCATCCATCGCGTCACCGCCCATCCGCGCCGACTCGGCCGCGACGACGCCTCCCAGCGAGACCACGGCGACCTCGGTGGTGCCTCCGCCGATGTCGACGATCATCGACCCCGACGCCTCCTGGATGGGGAGCCCGGCCCCGATCGCAGCCGCCATCGGCTCTTCGATGAGGTGCGCCTCCCGCGCTCCCGCGTGCGTCGCCGCGTCGGTGACCGCGCGCTTCTCGACCTCGGTGACGCCGGACGGCACGCCGATGACCATCCGGGGATGAGAGACATGCCAGGAGCGGTCATGCGCCTTGGCGATGAAGTGCTTGATCATCTGCTCGGTGTGGTCGAAGTCTGCGATCACGCCGTCCTTCATCGGCCTCATGGCCACGATGTCGGCCGGCGTCCGGCCCAGCATCTTGCGCGCGTCAGAGCCGACGCTCAGCACCTGGCCCGTGCGACGGCTGACCGCGACCACCGAGGGCTCGTCGAGGACGATGCCGCGGCCGCGGACGTGGACCAGCGTGTTGGCGGTCCCAAGGTCGATGCCCATGTCGCTCGACCACATGCCGAGGACCGTGTTGAGTACGTTCAAGAGCGCATGCAGGAGTGTTTGTGGACGGTTACGGCGAGCGCATGATACACCCCTTGTCTGGGGTTAGGGAACGCTTAAGACCACCTTATCTTGTGCCTATGACGGCCGACAGTATGCCCAAGCCCAAGGTGACAAAGGTGAACGGGATCACCACCCTCATGTAGAAGCGGTGGGTGAAGGCGGTGCCCCGGTAGATCAGGTTCAAGGCGATCGCGACGCCGATCGCCGCCGCACCCCCGACGATGCCCAGGAACCTCAGCAGCTCCAGCGGGTCGTCGCCGCCGGGCGGAAAGAAGAGCGATGCGAAGAGGCCGCAGTAGGGCAGCCAGAGAACGACTCGGAGCAGCCCGAAACCTACGCCTTCGAGACCCGGGGGGCGCCGGCCGGCGCCCCCCGGCACGCCTTGTGGAGCTGACTCCGGGAGCAGGTGCAGGAGCGCCGGCAGGCAGAGCAGGTAGAGCAGCCCGGAGGCGACCTTGACGGCCAGGTAGGGGTTGAACTGGGTGTTGCCCAGGGTCTGGGGCTTGAACGTCTCGGACTCGACGGTGGGGACCAGCATCGCGACCAGCCAGCACAGCTGCACAGTCAGCATCAGGCCCGTGTCCAGCTCGCCCCGGTTCCAGCCCCAGCTCCAGAGCAGCCAGGCCGCTCCGGCCAGTGCAAAGCCGGCGACGAGCAGGTTCCGGTCGGTCGCCGGAACCGGGTTGTACGGCGCCGCCACCTGGAGGGCGGCGATCAGCGCCAGCAGCAGCGCGCTCAACGAGTAGAGCGGGAAACCGCGCGCGTCACCAGCCAGGCGAGCCGCGGTCAGGACGCGGCGGGCGGCGGGCAGCGGCCCTCCCCGCTCCGGCACCAGCGCCCAGGCGGAGGCGACCTCCAGCAGGAAACCGATGACGCAAGCTCCGAGCAGGCCGGGATAGAGCACCAGTCCCAAACCCTGCAGGCCGATCTCGCCCCAGGGCACGACTAGCGGCCTCCCAACAAGGCGAGCACCCCGTTCGGGTAGAGACCCAGCGCCAAGTTGAGCAGCAGGAGCAGGAGGACGCCCGCACGCACGCGGCCCCGCACGCCTCCGAGTGTCGTCGCCAGCCGGATCGACTGCGGAAGCCAGCCCAGCATGGCGATCACCATGAAGAGTGCCAGCGGCCAGGCATTCACCGTTGCGGCCCGCAGGATCAGCAGGCGGGCCGGGAAGCCGGCGAAGGGCGCGGCGCCGGCGAGAGCGGCAGCGAGCACGAGCGTCAAGGGTCCGATCTTGGCTGCCGGCGACTCCCTGACCAGGGCCGGCCGGGCGAGGAGGTAGAGCGGCAGGCGGAGCAGCAGCAGGTTGAGCAGCAGCAGGTAGGCGCCGGCCGACCCGCTGGGATCGAGCAGCCCGATGCCGGCCAGCACCAGGCCCCACTCGCCGACGAAGGAGTAGCGCCAGAGGTCGGCGTCCGGGCGTGAGCGCCAGGACCCGAAGAGGCCGAGGCCGAGGTTGAAGACGCCGAGCCCCAACAGGACCGCGGCGTAGCCGGGGGCGGCGTCGACGGGCAGCCGGACGGAGAACCCGGTCGCCAAGACCACCATCAGGACCGGCCCCAGGAAACCCAACCAGGCCACCGGGGAGGCCGGCGCCGGCTCACGCGGATCGAGCGACTGCAGGTAGGGGGCCAGGCCGATGGCGGCGGTGACGCCCAGGACCAGGGCCAGGCCGGCCAGCCGCAGCAGGGCTGGGTGACCGGAGGCGCCGGCCGCAACCAGGGCGCCGAGCACTATCAAGAGCGCCCCGAAGGCGGGCGCCCGCACTCTCTCGGAGAAGGTGCGTAGGGCCGGGACCGCGGCCTGGATCGCTGCCACCAGCAGCAGGACCAGGGCGACCAGCAGCGGGTCGGCGAGGCTGGCGATCGCGGCAGCAGCCGCCAGCCCGGCCAGCACCGAGGCCAGCATCGGGACCCGGTCGGACCCGGCCGGGACCAGCAGCACGGCCAGCCCGGCGGCCAGGAAGGTGGCGGTGAGCACGATCTGGCCTGGTGCGCCCAGCCGGAGCGTCAGTCCCAGCACCGTCTCGGCCTGGCCGGGCGCCGCCAGGCCGGTCGCCAGCAGGCCGCCGAGGCCGAAGAGAAGCCCGGCCGCGAGCGCCGCGGCGCGCCGGCGGTGGAGCAGAGAGACCAGGAGCGCGCCGGCGGCCGGGAACCCGAAGGCGAGCTCAGCCACCCCCGGCCGGCACCTCCTCGTCGGGCGGCGTGGGAATCAGGTTCAACGCCACTGCCGCGACCGCGCCGATCAGCGCAGCCGTGGTCTCCGACGCGGCCATGGCTGCCAGCGCGCCAGCGCCGAGGACGACCAGGGAGGCCGCCCACAGCATCGCGCGCGGGTCGCCGGCTGCCAGCAGCCGGCCGGCGCCCAGCGCGATCAGGATCGCGGCCGCCGAGCGGGCCTGCCACTCACCGGGGCTGTCGAGAAGTCCGGTCGCCAGCCAGAGCGCGCCGGCGCCGGCGACCACGCAGAGGACGATCCGCGGGGTCGAGCCGGGCGGCAGCAAGCCCCAGCCCCGGCGCCGGTTGCGGCGCAGTCCGGCGACCGCGGCCAGCAGGCCGCCGCCGAGCAGGAGTCCTGCCTCGACGAGGTCGCCTTCAGCGGCGCGAACGGCGGCCAGGCCGCCGGCCGCTGACAGGAGGCCGATGGCGAGGCCTCGGCGGGCTTCGGAGAGCACCAGCACCGAGGCGCCCAGCCAGGCCAGGACGAGACCGCCCGCCGCGATCGCCGCGCTCATCGGGCGACCACCAGGGCGAGCACGACGAAGATCGCGATCCACAGCCACACCGACCCGCGCGCCATCGCCTGGTCAAAGCTCTTCCAGGCAGTCACCCGAAACTCGGCTGGGACCTCGAGCGAGTCCACGATCGTTCCCAGCCGCTCGGGCAGCACCTCCCAACGCGGGGCAAGGAGTGGCGCCGGCACGGCACCCGAGAGGGCGGGCACGGCGCGCCCGCGGCCGGCGACGGCCAGCAGGAGGGTGGCGAGCACCGCAAGGCCGCCCAGGGCCACCGCCGGCCAGCTGCCCGAAGCCGTGGCGGTGGCGTAGGGCATTCCGGTGAGGGCCGTGCCCGGGAAGGGCAGCAGCGCCGCCGCCGCCGGCACGGCGATCGTGGCCTGCAGCACGCCCAGCCCGGCACCTCCGGCGACGACCAGCGCGCCGACCAGCGCGGCGGCGCGCGTCGAACCCCTCCCTGCCTCCCGACGAGGTCCGAGTCGCACCGCCCGCGCGGCGCCGGCGATGCCGATCAGCCAGGCGCCGGCAGCGAGCAGGGCCAGGTAGCCACCCACCTCGTTGCTTTCGACCGCCGCCTGTAGATCCAGCAGCCGGGTACCGAAGACGGCGGTCGGCGGCAGCCCGACCACGACGATCAGGGCCAGCATCAAGCGGCCGGAGAGGGCGTCATCGCCGACCAGCGGCAGCAGCGCCGCCAGCAGGGCGACCGCGGCCAGGGTGGCGATCGCGGCGGCCACGCCGAGCGCCGTTCCCAGCCCCAGTGCCAGTAGCGCAAACCCTCCCCCCATCGGCAGCACCTCGGAGAAATAGGAGCGCCGCGACCCGGCCGCCTGGGCGCGCAGCGCGGCGAAGAGCGCGCAGGCGGCGCCGAGGGCGGCCAGGGCGAGATTGAAGAAGGTCCCGGGCAGGTGCCCGCCGCCGGCCTGGTACATCCGCGCCAGGAAGTAGAAGCCGGTGAAGTAGAGCGGCAGGATGGCAAGGCCGGCCAGCTCTGGCGGCAGCCGCTCCCAGAGCACCGCCGGCCAGGGCTTCCAGGGCACGAGCCCGGAGGCGATCACAGCCGCGAGCGCGACCAGCCCGAAGATCGGCGCCTGGAGCGCCGAGACCGGGACGGCGGCGTACTGGTCGGTCCCGGCCCGGGCGGAGAGGGCGGCCGCCGCCCAGATCAGCAGCAGCCAGGCGGCCTGCTGGCGGAAGCGGGCGCCCGACGGAGCCGGCTCGCCACCCGCCTGGACCAGGAGCAGGACGAGTAGGAAGGTCGCGCCCCAGGCGAGGGCGGCCAGGACCAGGCCTCCGGCGAGAAGCGTCAGCACCGCGCCGGCCGTCGCCAGCGCCGCCAGGGGCGGCGACGGGTTGCGCTGGAAGGTCAGGAGCAGCGCGGAGGGCAAGAGCACGAAGAGGCTGAAGGCGAAGGAGACCGCGTCCAATCGGAGCACGAAGCGGATCCCGGCCCCGAGGTCGCCCAGGTTCAAGTCGATCGGGTTTCGCTGCGGGACCCAGAGCAGGAGCAGTGCCGCGAGGGCGGCCCATGCGAACAGCGCCACGGGCGTCCGCCCAGCGCCGGGACGGACGCGGCCCGCGGCCTCGGCGAGCAGCGCACCGGCGGCCAGGAGGGCGACCGGGAGCAGGAGCGCCGCGGCGGGCATCGTGGGCTAGGTTAGCGCCGACGGATCAGGTGCTTTCGCCCAGGCGCTCCAGCGCGGAGCGCAGCTCGCCTGCCTTGCGCTCCTCCTTGGCGACGATCTCCGCCGGAGCCCGGCCCCTGAAGGCGGGGTTGGCGAGCTTGGTCTCGACCCTGGCGAGCTCCTCCTGCAGCCGGCGGAGCTCGGCCCGCCGGTGGGAGTCGTCGGCGCGGGCGGGCAGCCCCAGCCGCGCCTCACCCCAGGCCAGCGGCAGCGACCCCGGCAGCGGCTCGGCGACCAGCTCGACCCGGGCCAGGTCGGCGACCAGCTCGCGAACCGTGGCCGAGACCTCGCCGCCCAGCCAGAGGCGGCCGCCGCGGCTCCCGCCGGAGTGCGCCTGGCGGAGGACGCGGATCTCCTCGACCAGCCTCGCCAGGCTGGCGAACGACTCCTCCGCCGCGGCAGCCCTGAAACGCGGATCCAGCTCCGGCCACGACTGGCGGACCAGGAAGTCACGCTGCCCGGGCAGCCGGTGCCAGAGCTCCTCGGAGACGAAGGGCATGAAGGGGTGAAGCAGGCGGAAGAGGTTGTCGAGGACGTGCAGCGAGGTCGCCCGCGCGCTCGGGTCGCCGTCTTTGAGCCGCGCCTTCGCCGCCTCCAGGTACCAGTCGCAGAACTCGTGCCAGGCGAAGTCGTAGACGGCCTCGATGGAGCGCTGGAAGGCGTACTCCTCGATCCCCCCGGTGGTCAGCTCGATGGCCTGCTGGAGCCGCGAGAGGATCCAGCGATCTGCCAGCTCGAGGTCGCCATCCGGCGCGGGCGGGCCCTGCGGGGGTTCTTTGGCGATCGAGGACAGGACCAGCCGCGTCGCGTTCCAGAGCTTGGTGCCGAAGGCACGGTAGCCCTTGATCCGGCTGTCGTCGAAGCGCGCGTCCTGGTTGGCCATGCCGACCAGCGCGCCCCAGGCTCGAAGAGCGTCTGCGCCGTGGCGGTCGATCACCTCACGAGGATCGATTCCGGTGCCCAGCGACTTGCTCATCCGCCGGCCGTCGGTCGCCTGGATGGTCGAGTGGATGATCACGTCCTGGAAGGGCACGTCACCCATGAAGAAGAGGCCGGAGAAGATCATCCGGGTCACCCAGAGGTTGATGATGTCGCGGTTGGTGCAGTTGACGTCGGTCGGATAGAAGGCCGCGAGGTCCTCGGTCTGCTCGGGCCAGCCGAGCGTGGCGAACGGCCAGAGGGCCGAGCTGAACCAGGTATCGAGGACATCGCTGTCCTCGCGGAGTTGGGTCGAACCGCACTCCGGGCAGAGGCCGGGGGAATCGACCGCGGCGAACTGGTGCCCGCTGCCGCAGTAGTAAACCGGGATCCTGTGCCCCAGCCAGAGCTGGCGGCTGACGCACCAGTCCCGGATGCCGCGCAGCCAGTCGAGGTAGGTTCGCTCGTAACGCTCCGGGTGCCAGCGCACCCTGCCCGCGGCGCTGGCGTCGATGCACATCTGCGCGAGCTCCTTCATGTCCAGGAACCACTGCTCGGAGACGAGCGGCTCGAGGATGGTGCCGCAGCGGTCGCAGTGACCGACCTCGTGCGAATAAGGCTCGGCCCTGAGCAGGAAGCCGCCGGTCTCGAGGTCTCCGACGACGCGTTCGCGCGCCTCCAGGCCGGGGAGCCCGTTGTACCGCGGCAGGTCGGGGACGTTCATGGTGCCGTCCGGGTTCATGCCGTTGATCAGCTCCAACCCGTGGCGCTGGCCGATCTCGTAGTCCATCGCGTCGTGGCCTGGGGTCACCTTCAAGGCGCCGGTGCCGAACTCGCGGTCGACTGCGGCATCGCCCACGATCGGCAGCCGGCGGCCGACCAGCGGAAGGATCGCGAACTTGCCGATCAAGCTTCGATAACGCGGGTCGTCGGGGTGGACCGCGACCCCGGTATCGGCGAGCATCGTCTCCGGCCGCACGGTGGCGATGACCACCCCCTGGTCGGATCCTTCGACCGGGTAGCGGAGGTGGTAGAGCAGGTCTTCGTGGGTCTGCCAGTCGACCTCCAGGTCGGAGATTGCGGACTGGCAGCGTGGGCACCAGTTGACGATCCGCGGCCCGCGGTACATCCAGCCTCTCTCGTAGTAGCCGACAAAGGCCGTCCGGACCGCACGGACGTACTCGAGGTCCATGGTGAAGCGAAGCCGCGTCATGTCCAATGACGCACCCAGCAGCCGGTACTGCGTGACGATGGTCGCCCCGACCTTCCGGTACCACTCCTCGACCAGCTCCTCGAAGGCGGCGCGGCCGATCTCCTCCTTGCTGGTGCCGTCCCGAGCGAGCTGTTTCTCGATCACGTTCTGGGTGCCGATGGCGGCGTGGTCGGTCCCGGGCAGCCAGAGCACCTCGTAGCCGGTCATCCGGCGGTAGCGCGCCCAAACGTCCTGCAGGGTTCCGTTGACGGCGTGGCCCATGTGCAGCTCACCGGTCACGTTGGGCGGCGGCAGGGCGATCGAGTACTTCGGCTTGCGGCTCTGGGGGTCGGCCCGGAAGAGGCCGGCCTCCTCCCAGCGCGCGGACCAGCCGGCCTCAACGGCCTGTGGGTCGTAGGCGGTCGGCATGGTTTCACTCATCGGGGCGCGTCTGCTCCATCGGAATTGGGAGTCGGGGAACGCCGGCGGGAACCTGCGCTAGCGGGCGCGCGCCGGCCGGGCTACGGATGCGGCGCGTACGGCCCTGCGCATGGTGACCGGAATTGTACCCTCAGGCCGTGACTCCGGCCGAGCTCCGCGAGCTGGTGCCAGCGGCGCGGGAGTCGGCCTACCTCGACTCCGCGACCTACGGGCCGGCGCCCGAGCCGACCGTGGCCGCGATCAAGGAATTCGCCGATTCCTGGTCGCACGGATCCGTGCGCTATGAGGTCTGGGAGGCGGCGGGCGAGGACTGCCGCGGGCTCTTCGCGCGGCTGCTCGACGTGGGCGCGGAGGAGGTCGCGATCCAGCCCTACGTGAGCACCGCCGCCGGCTTCCTCGCGGTCCAATTG
>VBHN01000130.1 GCA_005881155.1 Chloroflexota bacterium
AGACCACCTGGATGGGGGCGTGGCTGTCCGTGACCGGGATGGGCGGCAGCGTCTGCGCGACCCAGCCGTGGACCATCTGGTAGGTGGGGTCGTTTGGACAGAGGATGTAGCCGGCCGAGGGAGGGCCGCAGCCGCCCACGGTGAGCAGGTTCTCGTTGGTCAGCGCGTAGTGGAGGATGCCCGCGCTCTCGTCGACCTTCTTGCTCCAGTTGTAGATCGCGCTCAGGTCGTCGACGGTGAGGTCGGTGCGGAAGTTCGAATCCAGCGCCGTCATCAGGCCCGGCGCCTTCGAGAACCCGTCCGCGGTCAGGGCCTGCTTGCGGATCGCTGCGATGATCTGCTGCTGGCGGCGGGCGCGGCCGAAGTCGCTCGACTGCTGCGGCTGGATCGCCTCCCGGCTGCGAGCCAGCTGCAGGGCCTGCTCGCCATTGACGTGCTGGCAGCCGGCCGGGTAATGGATGCCGCCCGCTACGTAACCGTCTCGGTAGTTGGGGTAGCTGTTGTCGTCCAGCGGCGTGTCGAGGCAGACATCGATGCCGCCCAGCGCGCTCACCACGTCGCGAAAAGCCTTGAAGTCCACCGCGACGTAGTTGTCGAGGTGGAGCCCGGTCACCCGGCCGACGGTGTCCTCGGCCAGGTGCCCGCCGCCGTCCCGGCCCCGGAACTCGGGCCGTTTCAGGCTGTTGTCGACGAAGTGGCTGTCGTCGGTGCCGATCTCATAGGCGGCGTTGATCTTCTGCTTCATCGTGGTGCCCGAACTGGCCGGCCAGGCGTCGATGGCGACGTAGGTGTCGCGGGGGATGGAGATCATCGCCACCCGGTGCGTGACCGGGTCGAGGCGGACCACCATGAGGGTGTCGGTGAGGTAGGGCGCGTCGTTCTCGGCGCCGCCGTAGCCCAGGATGAGGATGTTGATCGGGTTCGGGTCCTTGTGCTTCAGCCGGTAGGCGATGCTGCCCGCCGGCGGCTCGGCGACGCCCACCACCTGGGCGAAGGTGGCCACCGAGGGGGCGCCACCGGTGACGTGGTTGAGGAAGCCTATGACCCGCGCCGCCATCAGGCTGGACCCGACGATGGTCGTGACCAAGACGGCGATGACCAGCACCGCAGGCGCGGCGCTGGCCAGTCGATGAGTGAAGCGATAGCGGGAACGCCTGGCTTTCAGCCGGGCCATGCGCGGCTCATTCTAGGTTTGGACACCAACTTCTTGAAACGCCATTTGAAGGCGCGAGGGCACTGGCCGCCGTGCGGGCGGCCCGTTTTTGATTCTAGACGGAGGCCTCCGGAGGCCGCCGCGCAGCTTGACTACGGGGTCGTCGTGTTGTTGGTGATGGCGTTGTTGAAGCCGTTGGCGATCGCGATCACGTAGAAGACGAGGATCAGGAGGCCGAGGATTCCCACCGCCAGGCCTCCCCAGCGGCCGATCGAGGCCAGCGTGTCGCCGCCCACCGCCCCGTTGGAGGCGCGGATCCGCTTCAACGAGCTGCCGCCCAGGAAGAAGGCGATGGGGCCCAGGATCAGCCCGCCCACGCCTACGCAGCAGAGGCCGAGCAGCCCGAGGCCCGCCAGGACGATGGCCCAGATCGCCATCTGGTCGGTCGGCGCCCCGGCCGAGACCATTCCGCCGGGCACGGCATAGCCGGGCGGAGGTGGCTGATAGCCGCCCGGCTGCGGCTGGTAGCCGCCGCCCGGGGGAGGTGGTGGCTGGTAGCCCGGCGGAGGGGGCGGCTGGTAGCCACCGCCCGGCGGCGGCGGCGGTGGCGGTGGTTGGTAACCGCCGCCTGGAGGCGGCTGTGGCTGATAGCTGGGCGGAGGCGGGGTCGGAGCGGCGGCCTCGGGCGGCTTGGGCTCCTCCTCAGGCGGCCTGGGCTCCCCCTCGTGCGGCTTGGGCGACTCCTCGGGCGGCTTCGGCTCTTCGCCGGCCGGTGGCTGCTCTTCCATTCCATTCATCTCCTCACCTCTCGGTCGTAGGCCACGGCCGTCGCCGCAAGCACCGCGTATGCGTAGGGTGTCGACGCGACCAGCCCGATGCCACAGGCCAGCAGTCCGAACGGGCTGATTATGTCGAGGCAGAGCAGGCTCATCAAGCCACTTGCCGCGGATTCTCGCCCGCGCCTGCGCAACAAGCGGAGCAGGCCGGCCACGTCCAGGCCGCCGCGGAGGCCGCCGGACTCGGTCAGGAGGATTAGCGGAGGCGTCGCGGCGACCAGCGCCGTGCTCCCGACCAGGAGCAGGGATTGGGCGAAGACCAGGAGCAGGCCGCCGCCGATGCCGCCCAGCTCGTACCCGGAAACGGCGGGGATCGCCGAGAGCAGCAGGATCGCCACCAGGTATGCGAACAGGACCACGGAGAGCCGCCAGCCTCGACGGAGGTAGAAGCCGGCGGGCGGGAGCTCGTCTCCGCCGGCGCGATATCGGTCGCCGGCGGCCAGCATCCAACCGTTCAGGTTGACAGCGGCCAGCGGGACGCCCACCACGGTCAGGCTCAGCAGCAGCCAGAGCAGCCCGGTCAGGAGTAGCTTGGTCGGCCAGGCGGGGTCCCGAAACGGCCACGCCATGAGCTCACCGGCTGCATCCACCGGCGGGCGGCGCTATTCCCGAAGCAGCGCCCGGCCGATGACCACCCTCTGGATCTGGTTGGTTCCCTCGTAGATCTGGGTGATCTTGGCGTCGCGCATCATCCGCTCGACCGGGTAGTCGTTGATGTAGCCGTAGCCGCCCAGCACCTGGACCGCATCGGTGGTGACGCGCATCGCCATGTCGGAAGCGAAGAGCTTGGCCATGGCGGCGTACTTGGTCATGTCGGCGGCGGCCTCGTCGACCTTGACGGCCGCGAAGAAGACCAGGTGGCGCGCCGCCTCGATCTGGGTGGCCATGTCGGCCAGCATCCACTGCAGGCCCTGGAAGGAGGCGATCGGCTGCCCGAACTGCTGCCGCTCCTTGGAGTAGTTGAGCGCGTAGTCGAAGGCGCCTTCGGCGATGCCCAAGGCCTGGGCGCCGATGCCTGGCCGGGAGTGATCGAGCACGTTGAGGGCGATCTTGAACCCCTGGCCTTCGTCGCCCAGCCGGTTGTGGGCCGGGACCTTGACGTCCTCGAAGACGACGTAGCCGGTGGGCGACCCGCGGATGCCGAGCTTGTGCTCCAGCTTCTCGACCTTCCACGGGCTCTGCTCCCGCTCCAGCACGAAGGCGCTGATGCCCCTGGCGCCGGCTTCCGGATCGGTGCGCGCGAAAGCGACCATCACCGACGCCTCGCTGGCGCCCGTGATGAAGATCTTGCTGCCGTTCAGCACGTACTCGTCGCCGTAGCGCCTGGCGATGGTCTTCATGGCGGCCGCGTCGGAGCCGGAGTTCGGCTCGCTG
Source organism: Chloroflexota bacterium (assembly GCA_005881155.1). Taxonomy (GTDB): domain Bacteria; phylum Chloroflexota; class Dormibacteria; order Dormibacterales; family Dormibacteraceae; genus CF-105. The sequence continues at coordinate 3,364 of VBHN01000130.1, forward strand.
AGCGCGTAGGAGGCCAGCTGGTCGCCGGCCGCCAGCGGCGGGCAGAGCCGCTTTTTCTGCTCCTCGCTGCCGGCGATCAGGATCGGGTAGGAGCCCAGCGCCTGGACGGCCAGCAGCAGCGAGCAGGTGGCGTCGCCCTTGGCGATCTCCTCGACGCCCATGCAGATGCTGACGCTGGAGCCGCTGACGCCGCCGTACTCCTCCGGGAAGGGGATGCCCAGGATGCCGTTCTCGGCGAAGAGCCGCTCGATGTCCTTTGGGTACTCCAGCTTCTGGTCGATCTCGGCGGCGCGAGGGACTACCTTGTCCTGGACCAACTCGCGGATGGTGTCCCGGATGGCCAGCTGATCGGGCGAGAAGGCGAAGTCCATCGCTACTGGCGTGAATCTATCCCGTTCTCGGCCAGGACGGCGCCGAGCTGGATCCCCAGCAGCGCCCAGAACTCCACCGAGAGGTCGTTTTTGAAGTAGGGCACGTCCACCTGGCCGTGGATGAAGATGGCGGCCAGCGCGGCCAGGAGCCCGATCGAGAGCGTGCGCGCCCAGGGGTCGGCGCCCAGGCCCCGGAGGGCCGAACGCAGAACCTGGAGGGCGGTCCAGAGGAAGCCCACCAGCCCGACCAACCCGGTCTCGGACCAGAAGTTCAGGAAAAGGTTGTGCGGGTAGATCTGCTGCTCCCCGTAATCACGCTCCTGGTACGGCTTCAGCGAGGTGTGGAACCCGGCCAGGCCACCTCCGAAGAGCGGCTGGTGGACGAGCATGTCGAGCGCCGAGCGCCAGAGCGAGAAGCGCAGTCCCACAGAGTTAAAGCGGCTGGCCAGGTTGAACTCGACCAGGATCCGCTCCCGCGCTCCCGGGACCACCAGTCCCAGTAGGGCGGCCGCCACCGCCGGCGCGCCGATCAGCAGCAGCCGGCGGGGATGGAAGAGGGCGACGATGACGACGACCGCCGCCAGGGCCAGCCACCCCGCCCGCGAGAGGCTCAGCACGGAGGCGGCTCCGGTGATCGCCGCGAAGCCCCAGGCCAGCCGCCGCTCCCGCCGGTCTTGCCCGTAGAGGGCGATGGCCAGGGCGAAGGCTGTGAGCGGCACCAGGAAGAGCGGGACCGCGTTGGAGGTGCGGTAGAGGAAGACCGGGGGGGCATGGACGACGTCGAGGTGGTGGCGGATCCCGTTGGCGAGCGCGCCGAGGTTGGCGAGGGCCGAGACCAGGCCGGCGATGACCAGCCCGGCCAGCAGGAGCCGCGCCCGGCGCCGGTCGGTCGCCAGCCAGGCGATCACGACGCCGGCCAGCATCGGTTCCACGAAGTAGGCCTTGAGGATGCCCAGAGCTGCCCGGTGGTCGGGCGTGAACCAGGTGTCGAGGATGGCGCCGGCAAGCAGAACCAGGGCGGGCCAGGTATAGGGGTTCCGCCAGGGCAGCCGGCCCCAGCCGCCCACCAGTCCGGCCAGCAGGGCCAGTACCAGGGCGATCTCGAGCCAGGTGGTCGGGAGCGGCCCGAGATGAAGGCGAAAGCTGGGACCGCCGGAGCTGAAAGCGTCATAAAGGGGCGTGACCGCCAGCGCCAGCGCCATCAGCCACGGCGCCGCGGACTCCGCGCGGCTCCGGAGCGCGGCTATCGGAGCAGCTCCCGGGCGATGACTATCCGCTGGACCTGGTTCGAGCCCTCGTAGATCTGGCAGGCCTTGGCGTCCCGGAAGAAGCGCTCGAAGGGATAGTCCTCGATGTACCCGTAGCCGCCGGCCAGCTGGATCGCATCGGTGGTGATGGCCATGGCATTGTCGGTCGTGAACACCTTGGCCATCGACGCCTCCTTGGTGAAGGGAAGGCCGCGGGAGCAGAGGTCGGCGGCGTGGTAGACCAGCCGGCGCGACGCTTCGAGCCGGGTCGCCATCTCCGCCAGCATCCAGCTGACGCCCTGAAAGGAAGCGATGGGCTGATCGAACTGCTCGCGATCCCTGGTGTAGGCGAGGGCTTCGTTGAGGGCAGCCTGCCCGATCCCCAGCGCCTGGGCCGAGATCCCGATCCGGCCCGAGTCGAGCGCGCGCATGGCCACGGTGAAGCCCTTGCCCTCCTCGTGGAGCAGGTTCGCGGCCGGCACCCGCACCTCCTCCAGGACCAGCTCACCGGTGGGCGACCCGTTGAGTCCCATCTTCTCGAACACCTGCCCGACCTTCAGCCCGGGCGCATCGCCCGGCACGATGAAGCAGCTGACGCCCGCGGCTCCGGGCAGCTGGGCGTTGGTGGTCAGTACGAACTCCTCGCCGTAGCGCTTGGCCGAGGTCTTGAGGCTGGCCGCGTCAGATCCCGAGGCGGGCTCGGTGAGGGCGAAGGCGCCCAGGAACTCGCCCAGGGCCAGGCGCGGGAGCCAGGCCCGCTTCTGTTCCTCGTTCCCGAAGAGAAGGATCGGCTCGGATGCCACCGAGTTGTGGACGTCGACCAGCACGGCCGTGCTGGCGCAGGCGGTGGCGATCTCCTCGATGCAGATGGCGAAAGCCAGGTGGTCGAGACCGGCCCCTCCGTACTCGGGAGGGACCAGGATCCCCATCAGGTCGAGCTCGGCCGCGGCGTCCAGCGCTTCGCGCGGGTAGCGGTGCTCGTGGTCCGTGCGCGGCGCCAGCGGCTTGATGACCGCGGTTGCAAACTCGCGGACCGCCTGCCTCAGCTCGAGGTGGGCGGCGGCCGGGTCGGAATTCATGCCCGACTAAAATAGGCGGCGCAAGTGAACGCTGGGCCCCGCTACCTCGAAGGAACGACAGTGGGCAGCGGCCGCGACATCATCGGCGTGCGGCGGGACCGGATCGCCCTCATCATCGAGCAGGGCAAAGAGGTCATCACCCGGGCCAAGAACCAGAAGGTCCTGCCCGATACCATCACCGGGGCCACAGCCGCGCTGCTGGTGACCATCGCCGGCTATGCCGAGCCCCTCTCCGAGGGTCAATGGCGCGAGCTGGCCGGCGTCGTCGGCGGCATCATGCGCGACCCCGAGTACGGCGACCTGGCCCGCCTCCGGACGCTGATCATGCCGGAGCAGTTCATGAACGTGACCCGCAACGCGGGCTACGGCCGCTTCATCCGCCGCCTCGACGACGGCCGCTGGGTCTGTGAGATGACTCCCGTCCTCGACGAGATCCCGGACGAGTAGGACCGAGATGTTCTGGCTGACGGCTCTGCTGCAGTGGCTCCACGTGCTGGGCGGCATCTTCTGGTTCGGTAGCTCGCTGATGACGAACTTCGTCCTGGTCCCGATCTTGGCGGGCTTGGCGCCGGATTCTCAGAGGGCCTGGGCAGCCGCTTTCGCCAAGCGCTACGGGCCGATCGTGGGCCCGATCGGGGGCCTGGTGATCCTGCTCGGCATCGTGCGTGGAATCACCGGCGGCGTACTCGGCAGCCTGGGGTCGCCCTACGGCCTCACCTGGATCGCGGCCATCGTGGTCGGCGTCGCCCTGGCCGGGGTGGGCGGCGGCCTGATCGCTCGGACTGTCGAGAAGCTGGGGACTGCCAGCGGCCAGCTTTGGGATGAGTCCTACGGAAGGATCAAAACGTTCGGCCGGGTCGAGCTGGCCCTCTTCGCGGTGACCTTCACCTTGATGATCACCATGCGCTTCGGCTATTGAGAGCCGACACTTAGTCCGACATGGCTCGGTTTGTCGAGCTCGAAGAGGCGGCCGCCCTGGTTCCGGACGGCTGCTCGCTGGGGATCGGCCGGCTCCCACCGATGGCTCTGGTGCGCGCGCTGCTCCGGCGTGGCGCGCGCGACCTGGACCTGGTCTCTGCTCCGACCGGCGGCCTGGCCGAGGACCTGCTGATCGCAGCCGGCGCCGTCCGCAGCCTGCACACCTCCGGAGTCGACCTGGCGGAGTTCGGCCTGGCGCCCAACTTCGGCCGGGCGGTCGAGGAGGGAAGCGTCCGGGTCATTGATTCGACCTGCCCCGTTCTGCTGATGGCCTTGCAGGCAGGCGCCTCCGGGGTGTCGTTCACGCCGGTGCCGGGCGTATTCGGCTCCGACCTGCTCAGGGAGAGGACCGACTGGAAGGTGATCGAGGATCCCTTCGGCGACGGGGCCGAGGTGGTGCTGGTGCCGGCGGTCGCGCCCGAGTACTCCATCGTCCACGGGTTGCGCGCCGACGACGAGGGCAACCTGGTGACGACCATCGAGTTCGACGACCGGCTGCTGGTCCAGGCGTCGCGCCAGGTGGTGGCGACGACCGAGGAGCGCTCCGCCGACGCGACCCGGTCGCTGGCCGCGGACGAGCAGCTGATCCCGGCCGCCTACCTGGAGGCCATCGCGGTCGCGCCCGGCGGTTCCCTGCCGATCGGCTGTCACGGCCGCTCGCGCGACGACGCCGCGGCCATCCGCGAGTACCTGGACGCGGCGCGGGACCCCGGCCGGATGCGCGTCTACCTTGACCGGCTGCTCGCCTGAGGAGCTGATGGCGGTCGTCATCGCGCGCGAGGTGCGCGATGGCGAGTCGGTCGGGATCGGCGTCAACTCGCCCATCCCGGCGGCCGGCGCCCTCCTCGCCCGCCACCTCCACGCGCCCCGGGTCTCGCTCCGGCTGCGGGGCGTCGAGGACGCGGTGCCCTTCGTCGGCAGCAAGGAGTTCTTCGACTTCGCGCAGCGCGGCAGGCTGGACCTTTTCTTCCTGTCGGGGATCCAGATCGATCCCCGCGGCTGGATCAACCTCCACCAGGCGGGTGGCCGCCGCTTCCCGGGCGCCTTCGGCTCGGCAGTGCTCTACCCGGTCGTGAAGCGGGTGATCCTGTTCCGCACCGAGCACTCGCCTCGGGTCTTCGTACCGAAGCTCGACTTCGTCACCGCGGCCGGCCGCCCGCAGCTGGTGGTCACGCCCAGGGCGGTTCTCAAGCCGGGCGGGGACGGGCTCCTGGAGCTCGCCTCCTGGCACGCGGGCGAGACGGCGCAGACGGTCCGGGCGGCAACCGGGTTCGAGCTTCGGCCGGCGTCAGGCGCCAGCGAGACGCGGCCTCCCAGCGAGGAGGAATTGGTCACGCTCCGCGAGCAGGTCTACCCGGAGCTGGAGGAGGGTTTCCCGGAGTTCGTCCGCCGGCTCAGTCGACGTTGAAGACGAGCGTCTCCTGGGTCGACCGGGAGACGACCATCCGGACCGGCTCGCTCTCGGAGAGGTTCATCTCGACATGGTGCTCGTGGGGCGGGACCCAGACGAAGTCTCCGGGACCGGCATCGTGCACGTCCTTCCCCTCCGGCCCGGTCAGGAAGCGGGCGTGGCCGGAGATGACGTAGATGGCGCTCTCAGCCTCGCCGTGGTGGTGCTTCGCCGAGCGCAGGCCCGCCGGCAGCTCGACGTAGCCGACCCAGATCTTCTCGGCGCCGCAGACGCTGTTCGAGACCGCCGCCTCCCGTGCCATGGCGCCGCTGCCGACGTCCGGCTGCCGGTCGCCGGGCCGCACCACCTTGACGCCCACGCTTCAGATGCCCAGCTCGCGTGCGATCAGCATCCGCTGGACCTCCGACGTGCCCTCGCCGATCTCGTTGACCTTGACGTCCCTCCAGTAGCGGGCGACCGGGTACTCCTCCATGAAGCCGTTGCCGCCGTGGATCTGGACGGCCTGGTCGGCGGCTCGCTTGGAGGTCTCCGAAGCGTAGAGCTTGGCGATGGCGGCCAGCTTTCGGAACTCCGGCGACGACTCGCCCGTGTAGGTGTACGCGCAGGCGGCCTTGTAGGTGATCGTGCGGGCCAGCTCAAGCTCGGTCGCCATGTCGGCCAGCTTGAACTGGATGGCCTGGAAGCTGGAGATCGGCTTGCCGAACTGCTTGCGCTCCTTGGCATAGGCCAGCGCGGCGTCGAAGCAGGCCTGGGCCAGGCCCACGCTGAGAGCTGCGATGGCGACCCGCCCGCCGGCCAGCGTGTGCAGGAACTGCCGGTAGCCACCGCCTCGGCGGCCGAGGATGTTCTCCTCCGGCACCCGGCAGTCCTGGAAGGTCAGCGGGTGGGTATCGGAGGAGTGCCAGCCGAGCTTGCGGTAGGGCTTCTCGACGGTGTACCCGGGCGTGCCCTGGGGGACCATGACCGCGCTGATCTCACCGCGGGCCCCGGCCGAGCGGGCGGTGAGGGCCGTGATGGTCACGCCGGCCGTAATGTCGGTCCCCGAGTTGGTGATGAACTGCTTGCGACCGTTGATCACCCAGTGGCCATCCTCCAGCTCAGCCCGGGTCCGGGTCCCTCCCGCGTCGGAGCCGGCGTCGGGCTCGGTGAGGCCGAAGGCCCAGAGCTTCCTGCCGGCGAGCAGGTCGGGCAGGTGGTCGCGCTTCTGCTCCTTGGTGCCGAAGTTGAAGATCGGCGCGGCGCCGAGGGAGACGGCCGCCTCGAGCGTGATGCCGATACCCGCGTCGGCACGCGAGATCTCCTCGATCGCGATGCAGTAGGAGAGGAAGTCGCCGCCCTGGCCGCCCACCTCCTCCGGGAAGGGCAGGCCGAAGAGGCCCAGCTCGGCCATCTGCCTGACGACGTCGTAGCCGAACCTGTGCTCTCGGTCCAGCTCCTCGGCGGCGGGCGCCACCACCTCGTCAGCGAACTCGTGGCAGAGGTCTCGGACCTGCTTCTGCTCCTCGCTGAGTTCGAAGTTCACTCAGCTCCGATTGTCGCTAATTGCCGAACCAGAAGAGCTTGAGCGACCAGCTTCCGAGGATTGCCAGGACGGCCACCACGGTGATCGTCCGCTGCAGCGGCCGGGCGATCGTCACCGACAGCGAGCGGCCGCTGACCAGGGCCCAGATGCCATAGGCGGCGACCGGGAAGGTGAGGGCGAAGAAGAGCGGCCCGAGCGGGTAGAGGCGGGCGGCGTGGAGGATGTCGCCGCGCCACATCGCAGAGAAGGAGCGCGTTCCGCCGCAGAACGGGCAGGGATGTCCGGTGAGCAGGAGGAACGGGCAGGTGGGGAGCGTGGTGTGGGCGATCGAGAGCACCGGGTAGAGGTAGGTGTAGCCCAGCCAGGCGGTTGTGGCCACGCCCAGAAAGGTGTCGCGGGCCCGGGCCTCGGGATCGGGCCGCTCGACCGCCAGCGAGATCACGGGCCGATTCTAGGACGGCGCCCGGAAATGACCACCTCCTGAACCTCCGAGCCCTTCCTCCAAGGACCACTGGCGGTCCCGCCTTAGAGCCTGGCCGGCTAGCCCAGCAGCTCCACGATCTGGTCGGTCGTCTCCGCCACCGGCACGCCGACGCGTTCGAACGCCTCCACCTTGCTCTTGGCGGTCCCCTTGTTCCCGGACACGATGGCGCCCGCATGGCCCATCCGCTTGCCCTCCGGGGCGGTCCGGCCGGAGATGAAGGCGACTGTCTTCAGGCGCGAGCCGGCCAGCAGCTCGGCGGCCCTCTCCTCGTCGGAGCCGCCGATCTCGCCAATCAGGACCAGGTGCGTGGTTTGCGGGTCCGACTCGAAGAGACCGACCACGTCGCTGAAGGAGAGGCCAAGGACGGGGTCGCCGCCGATCCCGACCACGGTCGACTGCCCGCGCCCGGCCCGGGAAAGCACCGCCATGGCCTCGTAGGTCAGGGTCCCGCTCCGCGAGACCAGGCCGACGCTGCCGGGCGTCGCGATCTGGGCCGGGATGATCCCGATCTTGCCGGCGCCCGGAGTCAGCAGTCCAGGGCAGTTGGGGCCCAGCAGCCGGGCGTCCGGAAATCCTTTCAGGTAGTCCTTCACCCGGATCATGTCCTGGATCGCGATGCCTTCGGTGATGCAGACGATCAGCTCGATGCCGGCGTCGGCCGCCTCCATGATCGCGTCGGGCGCGAAGGGCGGCGGGACGAAGATGCCGGTCGCCGTGGCGCCGGTCGCGATGACGGCTTCGGCGACGGTGTCGAAGACCGGCACGCCGACGGCGGTGCCGCCACCCTTGCCGGGACTGACGCCACCGACCAGGCGAGTGCCCATCTCCCGCATCCGTTCGGCGTGGAAGCCACCTTCGCGCCCTGTGATGCCCTGGACGATGACCTTGCTCTCGGCGTCGAGGAGGATGCTCATGAGCGCGTCATGGCGACGATCTTCTGCGCCGCCTCCCAACCGTTGTCACCGGGCTCGATGCCGTTTTCGCGCAGGATCCGCTTTCCCTCGTCCTCGTTGGTACCCGAGAGCCGCACGACCAGGGGCAGCTTCATGCCCAGGTTGCGCCGCGCCTCCACCACTCCGCGGGCGACCTCGTCCGCGCGAGTGATCCCGCCGAAGACGTTGATCAGCACGCCCTTCACGCGCGGGTTCATGAGGATCACCTGGAGTGCGTTCTGGACGGTCTCGGCCTTCGCGCCGCCGCCGATGTCGCAGAAGTTGGCCGCGCGGCTTCCGGCGCGCTGCACCAGGTCGAGCGTCCCCATGCAGAGACCCGCACCGTTGCCGATCACCCCGATCTCGCCGTCGAGCGAGACGTAAGTCAGGGCGCGCTTCTTGGCCTCGACCTCATAAGGGTCGCCCTCGAGCACCTCCGAGTAACGCGCCTCCAGGTCCTGGTGCCGGAAGGCGGCGTTCTCATCGGTCTCCAGCTTGGCGTCACCCGCCACCACCTCGCCGGCGCCCGTGACCACCAGCGGGTTGATCTCGGCGGTGATCGCGTCCTGCTCGGGGATGGCGCGGTAGAGCTGCTTGATGACCTTCGTCAGAGGCCCCGCCAGGGTGCCCAGACCGGCCTCGAACACGAGCCGCCTCAGCTCGAAGGCGAGGGGGCCTCGCCAGGGGTTCGGATAGAGCTTGGCGATCGACTCTGGTGCCTCCTCGGCCACCGCCTCGATGTCCATCCCACCCCGTGCGGAGAGCATCAGGATGTTGGCCCGGGTGTCGCGGTCGACGGTGAACCCCAGGTAGATCTCCTGGGCGATGTCGAGCGCGCCCTCGCAGTAGACCAGCGGCACCTTGAAGCCCTTGATGTCCATGCCGATGATCTGGGCTGCCGCCTGCTCGGCCTCCTCCGGGGTCCGGGCCAGCTTGATCCCGCCCGCCTTTCCCCGACCGCCAACCGGGACCTGGGCCTTGACCGCCACGGGACCGATCTCGCGTGCCGCCGCGGCAGCCTCGGCGGGTGTTTTAGCGACCTTGCCGGGTGGGATGGCGATGCCGAAAGACGCGAGGACCTCTTTCGCCTGGTATTCGAGCAGCTTCATGCCGGAGGACGTAAATGCTACGGAGTGCGCCGGGTCGAGCGAAGATCGCTAGGCGGTGCCCTCGGCCTCCTTGGCCAGCCCGTCCAGGACCTTGTCGAAGTCGTTCGCGATCTGGTCGCCCATCATCGGGTCGAACAGCCAGCCCATCGGGCCCACGACCTTCACCGTCTGCTTGATCCGCGTCTTCTCCCCCGCCGGCTCCACGCTGCAGGTGAACTGGAACCGCGAGAGCGGGATGACGCTCGTCTCGAGCGTGAAGGAGCGGCCGGGCTGAAAGTCGATGACCTTCATCTGGTGGTGCTGGCCGGCGGGCGTGTTCATCACACCGGTCTTTCCCAGCGCCACCGGCGGCGCCATGTCCATGGTCGTCACGTTGGGGTTCCACCTACCCCAGGTGCTGGTGTCGCTCCAGATCTGCCAGACCCTGTCCGCCGGCGCCGGAGTCTCCCGCGTTTTCCCGTGTTCAGCCATGCTTCGCCTCCTTCTTTTCGGTTCCGGAACTGTACGACGATCGGGCCGGGCCAAGATCGACGCCGGCGGGTGCTGAAACTTTCGGCGCTCCGCGCGCATCTAACCCGCATCAAGCTGTGGCGGTGCTGAGTGTTGAGGATGGGACGGTGCGGGACGCGTTGGCCGGCGACGCGGCCGCGTTCGATGCCCTGCTCGCTCCCCAGCTCGGCCCCGCCTTCCGGCTTGCGACGGTGATGCTGAGAGATCGAACCGAGGCGGAGGACGTGGTCCAGGAGGCGGCCCTCAAAGCCTGGTCGCGCCTCCGCCAGTTCCGCGGCGACCGCCGGAGCTTCGGGCCCTGGTTTCTCAGCGTGGTCGCCAGCGAGTGCCGGATGGCGAGGCGCCGGCCCTGGTGGTCCGTGGTTCGCACCCCCGACCCGCCGGAAGCGGCCGGCCGCTCCACCGAGGACCTCGCCGTCGGCCGGCTGGACCTCTGGCGGGCGATCGACGCGCTCGACGCCGACGACCGGCTGGCGCTCTTCGCCTACTACTACCTGGACCTGCCGCTGGAGGAGGCCGCCCGCGTCCTGGGCGTGCCTTTGGGCACGGCCAAGTCACGGATCTACCGCGCCGCCCGCCGGCTCCGGCCGGGCCTGGCACTGGAGGAGGCAATCGACCGATGAGAGACGACGTCCGCCGTGCCTTCGACGAACACACCGACGACCCGCACCCGGCCCTGCGGTCGGCCATTCGCGCACAGCTGGAAGCTGGTCGGACGCCCCGGCCGGGCTTCTACCGCCTGGCACCCTTGGCCGCGGCGGCGGCCGTTTTCCTGCTGGTCATGGGTTCGGGTTACTACCTGCTCTCGCACAACTCGCCAGGGAAGCCAGTGCCGGTTGCCGGCAATCACCTGCACGACGGTGTCCGGCGGCGACGCCAGCAGTGCGCCCAACGTCACTGACGTGCGCGTCGGAACCGCCGACGGCTACGACCGGTTCGTGATCGAGTTCGACGGACCGGTGCCGCAGTACACCATCACGCCACAGGACTCGAGCTCCTTCATGGGCGACGCCAGTGGGCAAACCCTCCAGCTCGGGGGCTCCAGGGGCCTCAAGGTGGTGGTCCACAACAGCAGCGCGCGGAGCCTGAGCGGCACCCAGACGTACTCGGGTTCGAACGACTTCAAGCCCGGCTACCAGGCCCTCAAGGAGGCGCGGAACGTGGGCGACTTCGAGCGGACTTACAGTTGGGGCCTCGGGGTCGACGGAAGCGGCTGCTTCCACGCCTTCACCCTGACCGGCGCCGACCGGTTGGTGATCGACATCAAATCGACCTAGAGCCGGCGGCGCCTCCGCATGAGGAAGTAGAGGAAGCCACCGATCAGGGCCACGAGGATCAGGTTCGGGACCAACACCTGCGCCCAGAAGGTGGCCGACCCGGCGCTCGAATAGCGGACGTCGACTCCCTCCTGCGCCAGGGTCGCGGCGACCGGCGCCGTGTCGGAGGGAAGGTTGACGCTGTGCCGCTGGCCCGACTTGTCGATCGCGACGCCCTGGTTGCCGGTGATGGTGATCGACTTGACATTGCCTGCCTGGGCCTGGGTCGTCAGCTGCGTGTAGGTCCAAGATCCCCCCGATCCTCCCTGGGTCGCCTGGTAGGTGAAGAAGAAGACCACGCCCAACACGACGACCAGGGCGAAGTAGAAGAGGCTGCTGCGCGGAACGCGCGAACCGCGCGGAGGCAGCGGCTGCACAGCTAAAGCGGAATGTTTCCGTGCCGGCGCGGCGTGCGCCGGCGTTCCTTTCCCAGCGCCACCTTCAGCGCCTTGATCAGGACCGGCCGGGTGTTGCCGGGCTCGATCACGTCATCGATGTAGCCGCGCTCCGCGGCGATGTACGGGTTGGCGTACTGCTCGGTGTAGTCGGCGACCAGCTCGGCGCGCCGGCCGGGCTTGTCGCGGGCCTGCTCGAGCTCGCGCCGGAAGACGATGTTCACCGCGCCCTCCGGGCCCATGACCGCGATCTCGGCGGTGGGCCAGGCCGCGTTGTAATCGGCCCGGATGTGCTTCGAGCACATGACGCAGTAAGCACCGCCGTAGGCCTTGCGCGTGATCACCGTCAGCTTCGGCACCGTCGCCTCGCTGTACGCGTAGAGCAGCTTGGAGCCGTGGCGGATGATCCCGCCGTACTCCTGCGCGGTTCCGGGTAGGAAGCCCGGGACGTCGACGAAGGTGACCAGCGGCAGGTTGAAGGCGTCGCAGAAGCGCACGAAGCGCGCGGCCTTCGAGGAAGCGTTGATGTCCAGCGAGCCGGCCATCACCTTGGGCTGGTTGGCCACGACGCCGATGGAGTGGCCGTCGAGGCGCGCGAAGCCGACCACGATGTTCATCGCGTAGAGCGCCTGCACCTCGAAGAAGTCGCCTCCGTCCACGACCATCCGGACGACGTCCTTGATGTCGTAGGCCTCGCGGGCGCTGTCGGGGATGATCGACGCCAGCCGCGGGTCGGTCCGGTCGGGGTCGTCGCTAGGCTCCAGGTAGGGCGGCGGCTCCTCGCAGTTGGAGGGCAGGAAGGAGAGCAGGCGGCGGACCTGGTCGAAGCACTCGTCCTCGTCCTGGGCCAGGAAATGGCCCACGCCCGACTTCACGTTGTGCACCTCCGCCCCGCCCAGGGAGTCGAAGGTCACCTCCTCCCCGGTGGTGACCTTGATCACCTCCGGACCCGTGATGAACATGTAGCCGACGTCGTGGACCATGAACACGTAGTCGGTCATGGCCGGCGAGTAGACGGCCCCGCCGGTGCAGGGCCCGAGGACCAGGCTCAGCTGGGGGATCACGCCCGAGGCCTCCACGTTGCGCCAGAAGATCTCCGCGTACCCCGCCAGCGAGACGACGCCCTCCTGGATGCGCGCGCCCCCGGAGTCGTTGATGCCGATGAACGGCACGCGGTTCTGGAGCGCGAGGTCCATGACCTTGCAGACCTTCTCGGCGAAGACCTCGCCCAGCGAGCCACCGTAGACGGTCGCGTCATGGCTGAAGAGCAGGACGTCCCGGCCGCCGATCTTGGCGAAGCCGGTCACCACCCCATCCCCCGGCACTCCTGGGCGCTCCAGCGCGGAGCCGCTCGAGCGCGTCATGGCGAACAGGTCGAGCTCGGTGAAGGTGTTCCGGTCGACCAGGCGCTGGATCCGCTCGCGGGCGGTCAGCTTACCCTTGGCGCGCTGCCGCTCGTAGCCCTCGGCGTCCCCGTGGGCGGCCTCGTACTTGCGCTGCCGGAGCTGGTTGATCTTGAGCAGGTTGGGATCGACCTTGGCCATGGGCTTGTTCAGACCTCGTTCTGTGGGTGGTGTTCGCCGAAGACCCGGCGCAGCCGGTCGCAGCACTCGCCGATGGTGGCGTAGGCGGCCAGCGCCTCCTTCAGCGGCGGCAGCAGGTTGCCCTTTCCGCGCGCCTCCTCTTCAAGCCGGTCCAGGCATCGCGTTACGACCGGATGATCGCGACCGGCTCGGACCTCGGCCAGGCGAGCGCGCTGCTCGCCCTCGCCACGAGGCTCGATGCGCATGATCTCGATCGGCTCCTCCTCGCTGCTGGTGAAGCGGTTCTGGCCGACCACCACGCGCCGGCCCGCCTCGACCCGCTGTTGGAACCGGTAGGCGCTCTCGGCGATCCGCCGCTGCATCCAGCCGGATTCGATGGCGGCGACGGCGCCGCCCTCCTCGTCCACCTCGGCCATGACCCGCAATGCCTCCTCCTCGACCTGGTCGGTCAGGGATTCGACGTAATGCGACCCGCCGAGGGGGTCGGCGACAGCGGCGACGTTGGTCTCGTAGCCGATCACCTGCTGCGTGCGCAGTGCTACCTCGGCGGCCAGCTGGGTGGGCAGGCCGAGCGCCTCGTCGTAGCCGTTGGTATGCAGGGACTGGGTGCCGCCGAGCACCGCGCTCAGGGCCTCGAGCGCCGTGCGGACCACGTTGAGGAGCGGCTGCTGGGCCGTCAGCGTGACCCCGCCGGTCTGGGTGTGGAAGCGGAGCATCTGTGAGCGCGGGTCCTTGGCGCCGAAGCGGTCGCGCATGATCCGCGCCCACATCCGGCGCGCCGCCCGGAACTTGGCCGCCTCCTCGAAGAAGTCCATGTGGCAGGCGAAGAAGAAGCTCAGGCGGGGCGCGAAATCGTCTACCGCCAGTCCGGCTGCGAGCGCCGCCTCCACGTAGGCGACCGCGTCGGAGAGCGTGAAGGCGACTTCCTCGGGGGCGGTCGCGCCGGCCTCGCGAATGTGGTAACCCGAGATCGAGATGGTGTTCCAGTTGGGCAGGCTCTGGCGACAGTAGGCGAAGAGGTCGGTCGTCAGCCGCATCGACGGCTGGGGCGGAAAGATGTAGGTGCCGCGGGCGGCGTACTCCTTGAGGATGTCGTTCTGGACCGTGCCCGTGATCTTTTCCGCGGGCACCCCCTGCTTCTCGGCGACCAGCTGGTAGAGGAGAAGCAGCACCGCCGCGGTGGCGTTGATGGTCATCGAGGTCGAGACCTCGGCCAGCGGGATCTGGTCGAGCAGGATCTCCATGTCGGCGAGGGAGTCGATGGCGACGCCGACCTTCCCCACCTCGCCGCGAGCCATCGGCGAGTCCGAGTCGTAGCCGATCTGGGTGGGCAGGTCGAAGGCGACCGAGAGGCCGGTCTGGCCCTGCTTGAGCAGGTAGCGGTAGCGCTCGTTGGACTCCGCGGCGTTGCCGAAGCCGGCGTACTGACGCATCGTCCAGAGCCGCCCTCGGTACATGTCCTTGCGGATGCCGCGGGTGAAGGGGAACTCGCCGGGCGCCGGCTCGCCGTAGTACGGCTGGAGCGGGATTCCGGAATCGTTCAGCTGCGGCTCGGGCTCAGCCATGGGACTCGACCAGCTCGGTCAGCACGCCCCCGACGGTCTTGGGATGGAAGAACACGATCGGCGTCCCGTGCACGCCGACGCGCACCTCGCCGGACTGCTCCAGGCCCTCGCCCACCAGTCGGGCGATCTCGTCCTGGAGGTCGTCGACGGCGTAGGCGAGGTGGTGCAGGCCAGGACCGCGCTCGGCTAGGAACTTCCCGATCGCGGTCTCGCGGTCGGCGCTGAAGAGAAGCTCCAGCTCGACCCCGCCCGAGTCGAGGAGCGCGAACTCGAGCCCGGGCTGGGCGCCGCGCCGAACCAGGCCGGCGCCCAGGGTCCCGGTGTAGAGCGCGAGCGCGCCGTCGAGGTCGGCTACGGCGATGCCGACGTGGTGGAGTCCTTTCAGCACTGCCGTCCCATTCTCGGTCGGTTCAGCGGACGCTGAAGACGCGCGTCACCTGGTTGAGCGTGGGGATGTTGGTCAGCATGCCGTCGATCTTCAGCCCGCCGGTCACCAGCTTGCGGACGATGCCGCGCCCGACGCCATCGAAGTAGACGGGCATCCCGAAGGGGCCGATGGCCAGGTTGGAGAGCATCATCACGGTGTCTGCGTCGGTCCGGATGGTGAGCCTGCGATCGCGCTTGAGGCCGTTGCTGACGCGGAGCAGGCCGCCGCGAAAGTCGAGGGTCACGGCCTCGTCGATGTCGAGGACCTGGATCCCGACCCGCGCCTTGAGCGTGTCGAAGTCCTGGCGCTTCTCGGGCCGGCCGGCGACGTTGGCCTGGATCAGGCCGCCGAGCATCATGGCGAAGGCGCTGGCGTCGTCCCCGTCGGCGTACTCGACCAGCTCGGGCGGTGGCGCGGACTTGGCCCGCTTAGGCTTCGTCAGGGAATTCGACCGGGATCCGGGTCGTGCACTCGGTCATCTCCTGCGAGGCCCGGGTGTAGCGGACGATGGTCGGCAGGTCTCCCTTCAGCTTCAGCTTGCCCTGCATCATCCCCTTGGTCGGGTCGAGCTCCTTCTGCATCACCTGCTTCCAGCGCGAGTAGGGGGCGGTGATGACGAAGTCGGCCTTGGCAGCGGCGTCGGCGCTGGTGAGCTGGATGTCGCGCGCCTCACCGTCGAAGAGATCCATGTAGACCCCCTTCGACTCTGGGAAGTTCTTGTCGGGCTCGGCCTCGACGACCAGTCCGACCGTCCACTTCCAACCCTTGCCGGCCTGCTTGTAGACGGAGGACTTGTTGATCTCGTCCTTGAAGGCGGTCGCGAACTCAGGACTGAACGCTTTGATCTTTGCTGCCAAGCTGCACCTCCCGTGCCACCACAAGGTACCAGCCCCCGCCGACCGGGGCTGGCTTAGGGGTGGGCCTGGACGGGGCGGCCGCGGCGCGCGGCCGGCTCGGACTCGCCACCCTGGCCGAAAGCACCTGCCGCCCGGCGCGAGCGGATGGAGCAGCGGCGGATCTGGGCGGCCAGGGAGCGGTTCCTGGGAGGCAGACCGACCCGGCGGTCGTGCGAGGTCACCTGCACAATATATGGAGCCTCGGCCCACTGCGCAATACCATCTTTAGAGGCTGTGGAGACTCAGCGATCGTGGCCGGACGCACCTCCTAGCATTTCTTTCCATGAGCTTGAACCTCGCCTCGATCCTTCGGGAGTCCGCCGCCGCCCGCGCCGACAAGGAGGCGGTCGTGCTCGGCCCCTTCAAGCTGACCTACGGGCAGCTCGACGCGCTCTCCAACCAGGTCGCGGACTCGCTCCGCAAGCAGGGCTTGAAGCCGGGCGACAAGGTGGGGGTGATGCTGCCCAACGTGCCGCAGTTCCCGATCACCTACTACGCCGTGCTCAAGGCGGGCGGCGTGGTGGTCCCGATGAACGTGCTGCTCAAGGCGCCCGAGGTCAACTTCTACCTGTCCGACTCGGAGGCGAAGGTGCTGGTCACCTGGGAGGACTTCGCCGGCGAGGCGATGAAGGGGTCGCCCTCCGGCCTCATGACCTACGTGGCCAACAAGCCGGGCTCCGAGTCGGTGCCCGAGGGCGCGCGACCCTTCACGGAGCTGATGGCCGGCAACGCCGGCTTCGACCTGGAGCCGACCAGCCCCGACGACACCGCCGTGATCCTCTACACCTCCGGCACCACCGGCAAGCCGAAGGGCGCGGAGCTGACCCATTTCAACCTCTACATGAATTCGACCATCGCGGGCGGGCTCTTCGGCTTCCGTGACGACGACGTCGGGTTGGCCGTGCTGCCGCTCTTCCACTCCTTCGGGCAGTCGAGCGTGATGAACGTCTCGATGCGCTACGGCGGCACCATCTCGCTCGTCCCCCGCTTCGAGGTGCCCGCGGTCTGCGAGGCGATCCAGCGCGACAAGGTCACTGTCTTCAGCGGCGTGCCGACCATGTTCTTCGCGCTCCTCCACGACCCGCAGGTGGCGAACTACGACCTCTCGAGCCTCCGGATCGCGGTCTCCGGCGGAGCGTCGATGCCGGCGGAGGTGATGACCACCTTCGAGCGCAAGTTCGGCCTGACCATCCTGGAGGGCTACGGCCTCTCCGAGACGTCGCCTACGGCATCCTTCAACCAGAGCCTCGAGGAGCGCCGCTTCGGCTCCATCGGGAAGCGCATCTGGGGCGTCGAGATGAAGATCTTCGACGAGAACGACCAGCCCCTGCCTCGCGGCAAGGACCACGTCGGCGAGATCGTGATCCGCGGCCACAACGTGATGAAGGGCTACTACAAGAAGCCGGAGGCCACGGCCGAGGCGTTCAAGGGCGGCTGGTTCCACTCCGGCGACATGGGCTACGAGGACGAGGAAGGCTTCTTCTTCATCGTCGACCGCAAGAAGGAGCTGATCATCCGCGGCGGCTTCAACGTCTACCCTCGGGAGGTCGAAGAGGTCCTCTACGCGCACCCGGCGGTCCAGGAGGCGGCCGTCATCGGCGTCCCCGACGAGAGGCTGGGCGAGGAGGTCGCGGCCGTCGTGGCCGTCAAGGCAGGCCAGTCGGTCACCGAGGAGGAGCTGATCGCCTATACCAAGGAGCGGGTGGCCGCCTACAAGTACCCGCGCTCGATCCGCTTCCTGGAGACGCTGCCGAAGGGGCCGACCGGGAAGATCCTGAAGAAGGAGCTGAAGCAGCAGATCGGGGTGCCGGCCCCGGGCTAGGAACGCCCGTTTCCGCGCGGAATGAACCTGATTTCTGCATTCCGCGGCGGTTTCCGCGCGGAAACCGGATGGATTAGCTGTCTTTAGCTCGCGGCCGCTCGGCTGCGGTGCCCGCCACCTCGCGCTCGCCCCCAGGCTGCGGCCCGGCGTCCCCGGCCAAGTGCTTCTCGAACCAGCCGGCGATGCGGCGCAGGCGCTCGACCCGCCGGTCGGGCCGGCCGCTGCGCGAGAGGTCGTGCGACTCCTCGGGGAAGCGGACCAGCTCCACCTCGCGGCGCAGCACCCGCAGCGCCCCGAAGAGCTCCTCGGCCTGGTGGATCGGGCAGCGAAGGTCCATCTCTCCATGCGTCAGCAGGAGCGGGGTCTGGATGTTCTCGACGTAGCGGATCGGCGAGCGCTCCCAGAGCGTCCGGGGGTCGTTCCAGTCCAGCCGGCCCATCTCGCGGTCGTTCCAGAGCGCGATGTCACAGGCCCGGTAGTCGCTGACGAAGTCGGAGATCGAGCGCATCGAGACGGCCGCCCGGAAGCGGTTCGTGTGGCCGATCACCCAGTTGGTCATGAAGCCGCCGAAGGAGCCGCCGCCCACGCCCAGCTGCTCGCTGTCGACGAACCCCGTTCGCTCGATGAGCTGGTCGAGCGCGCTCATCAGGTCGCCGTAGTCCTTGCCGCCCCAGTCCTGGACGCAGGCGCGCTGGAAGTCCTCGCCGTAGCCGCAGGAGCCGCGCGGGTTGACGTAGAAGACCAGGAAGCCGCTCCCCGCCAGCACCTGGAACTCGTGGAAGAAGGCCCAGGAGTACTCGCCGTGCGGGCCACCATGCAACTCCATCACCAGCGGCCAGCGCCGGTCGGGGTCGAAGCCGGGCGGCTTCAACAACCAGCCCTCGACCTGGAGCCCGTCGGTGGAGGTGAACTCCATGCGCTCCGGCAGCGCCAGCTGCCGGTCGTCGAAGAAGGCGTTGAGGCGCGTCAGCCGGCGCTCGCCGGAGCCGTCCGCGACGTGCAGGTCGCCGGGCGAGGTCGGGTCGGCCGCCAGGAAGGCGACCGTCGAGCCGGCCAGGTCCCAGTCGTAGACCTGGCGGTTTCCGGCGACCACGGGTCGGAGGTCGTTGCCGTCGGCGTTGCAGGACCAGATCTCCGTCCTCCCCGGCAGTGCCGCCGGGAAGAAGATCCGGGAGCCGTCGAGGTTCCAGGAGAGGGAGAAGCCATGCCCGCCGCGCATGTCCGTGATGCAGTGGTCGCCGGCGCAGAGGTCGTGTTGGGCGGTCAGGCAGCGCGGCTCCCCACCATCGGGGAAGGCCAGCCAGAGCCGGGTATAGCGGCCACCGTC
>VBHN01000131.1:0-4670 GCA_005881155.1 Chloroflexota bacterium
GGTCGGCATGACCACCAACATCCCGCCTCACAACCTGCGCGAGGTCGTCGCCGGGGTCAACCACCTGATCGACAACCCCGACGCCACCTCCGAGGACCTGAACAGCTTCGTCAAGGGCCCGGATTTTCCGACCGGCGGCATCATCATGGGCACTGAGGGCATCAAGTCGGCCTATGCCACCGGCCACGGCCGCGTCATCGTGCGCGCCCGCCACCGTTTCGAGGAGGCGGCCAACGGCAGGGAGCGGATCATCATCTACGAGCTCCCCTACGCCGTGAACAAGGCCAACCTGGTGGCCAAGATCGCCGAGCTGGTCTCCGACCGCAAGCTGGAGGGGATCGCCGACCTGACCGACGAGTCGGATCGTGACGGAATGCGGATCGTGATCGAGCTCAAGCGCGACGCCAGGCCCTTCACCGTGCTCAACAACCTCTACAAGCACACCTCGCTGCAGCAGACGTTCGGCGTCATCATGCTGGCTCTGGTCGACAACCGGCCGGTCGTCCTCGGTCTCAAGCAGGTGCTCCAGCACTTCATCGACCACCGGCGGAACGTCATCATCCGCCGCACCCGCTACGACCTCGAGCAGGCGCAGGAGCGAGCCCACATCCTGGAGGGCTTCAAGATCGCCCTCGACCACCTGGACGAGGTGATCGCGACGATCCGGGCGGCCGCCGACGGCGACGCCGCGAGCACCGCCCTGCAGGAGAAGTTCGGCCTCACCGAACGGCAGGCGAAGGCCATCCTCGACATGACGCTGCGGCGCCTCACCCAGCTCGAGCGCAGCAAGATCGAGCAGGAGTACGAAGAGGTGATCAAGCTGATCGCCTACCTGGAGTCGATTCTCGCCTCCGACCAGAAGGTGCGGATGCTGATCCAGGAGGAGATGAACGAGATCGACAAGAAGTACGGCGACGATCGCCGCACGGAGATCTCGCCCGATTCTGCGCTGGACCTGACCGCCGAAGACCTCATCCCGAAGGAGGAGGTCGTCGTCACCCTCACCCACCGCGGCTACATCAAGCGCCAGCCTTCTCGCACCTTCCGTTCCCAGAAGCGCGGCGGCGTCGGGCTCCGGGGCGCCAAGCCGCAGGCGGCCGGCGACGCTCCGACCGGGACGCGGGAGACGGACTACGCCGAGCATCTTCTGATCACGCACACGCACGCGTCGATGCTCTTCTTCACGCAGTCGGGCCGGGCCTTCCAGCTCCGCGTGCACGAGATTCCGGACCGCGAACGGCAGGCGAAGGGCATCCCCGTCAACAACCTGATCGACATCGCCCAGGGCGAACGCATCAGCGCCGTCTTCGTCCGCCCCGAGGAGGACGACGGCAGCCGCTACATGCTGATGGTCACGAGCCAGGGCCAGATCAAGAAGACCGCGATGAAGGAGTACGCGAACGTCCGCCGCAACGGCCTGATCGCGATCAACCTGCAGGCCGGCGACGAGCTCAACTGGGTCGCACCCACGACCGGCGAGGATGACGTGATCATCGCCACCCGCGAGGGTAAGGCGATCCGCTTCGCCGAGGCCGAGGTCCGGGCGATGGGCCGTGATACCCAGGGCGTCATCGGCATCAGGCTCGGCAAGGCCGACCAGGTCGCGGGCATGGCGGCCGTGCGTGACGACGAGGGCGATCTGCTGGTGGTGACCACGCGCGGCTACGGCAAGCGAACGCCGGTGTCCGAGTATCCGCGCCACCACCGTGCGGGCCAGGGGGTCTACACCCTGCGGGTGACCGACAAGGTCGGTCAGCTGGCGTCCCTCCGGCTCACCACCGACCCCGAGGAAGAGGTCTTGATCATCACCGCCAGCGGGATGGTGCTGCGGACGATGGTCCAGGACATCCGCCAGATCAGCCGGCAGACGCAGGGCGTGATCGTGATGCGCCTGCAGCCGGATGACCAGGTGGTCGCGATCGCCCCAGTCGGCGGCGACGAGGAGTAGCCGGGACGAGCTGGATCGGCTGGCTAGGAATCTGGCTGGCGCTCGCGGGCGTGCTCGCGATCGCCATCGAACTGGCCCTGATCGCCCCTCGGGCAATGCGGTTGCTGAAAAAGGGTCGGCTGCTGACGGCCATGCTGGAGGAGAATCGGCGTCTTACCAACCATGAGCTCGAGATCCTCCGGGAGTCGCAAGCTGAAACGCGGGCCCTCCTCAGGCCCTACCGAAGCGTCGCACGCTATCTCCGCAACCCGCTCGTCGTGGCGCTCCTCGCGTCCTATAGACGACGTAGCCGAGCCGGCGCTGTCGTCCGCCCTGGAGCGGTTGAGGGCGACCAGCTGGCCGGTTGACCTAGACCACCTCGAAGAGTCGGTCCTGGAAGCCATCGCAATGCTTCCCGAGCCCGCCCGCGACAGCCTGCTCCGCTGGCTGGTCGCGAGCCAGATCGACAGCCCGCGACGCGGGTCGGCGGCGGCCCGCGACTCCGCGCACCGCGCGCTCGAGATCGGAGAGGCCCGGGAGCGGACGCGGGTCGCCCGCGAGCTGCACGACAGCCTCGGCGGCGACCTGGCGGCCGCGATCGCGCTCTTCAAGTACTACTTCGAGAACCCGACGCGGTCGCGGGCGGCGGGCGAGGTGGTGCTGCGCAACATCCACGAGATCCTCGAGCTGAGCATGAAAAACCTGCGCGCGATGCTGCGCTCTATGCGCTCCCACGAGATCGGAGCCCGCGGCCTGGTAGGGGATCTCATGGACATCGCGGAGGCCTATCGCCGCAACCACGGGATGGACGTCGCCCTGGACGCGATCGGGAGCGAGGAGGAGCTGACCCAGGCTCAGCAGGAGGTCGTCTTCCAGGTGGTGCGCGAAGCGCTCAGCAATGTACGCCGTCACTCCGGCTCCCTGACCTGCCTCGTCAAGCTGAACTTCGCCGGTCAGCCCTTCGTGGTCGAGGTGACCGATCGCGGCGTCGGAGTCACCGATCGTTCGCCGGATGGCTACGGCCTGGTCGGGATGCGCGAACGTGCGGCGGGCATCGGCGGCCGCCTCCAAGTGGTCAGTGCGCCCGGTCGCGGCACGACCATCTTTCTCTTCGGGCCGCAGCAGCCGCTGAGCTAGTCGCCCGAGGCGATGGTGAGCTGCGGACCACCGGCGCGGCGATCCTCGAGCAGTTCCGAGACCTGCCCCGCTGAGCGGACCTTGAGCTTGCGGAGGACGTTGCCGACCGCCTGCTGGGCTTCGGCGCGGTCGATGCGCAAGGCGCGGGCAATCTCGGGGCTTGAGAGCCCTTCACCGAGGAGGTAGGCGACCATCCGCTCGGGACGACTCAAAGGACGGAGCGGATCGGTGGCGGCGGTCACGAACGCGGTGAGGCTACCGGCGATGGCCGTGATGTAGTTCAGGTCCTCGCCCTCGTACCAGAAGGGCGTCCGGACACCGATGATGAGGAGGCCGACCGGCCGAAAGCCTGGGTCGTTGACGGGCGCGTAGAGGATGGTCGGCCAATCCAGCTCCCAATCTTCGACGCCGCCCGCTGGAGTCGTATGGATGGTCGAGATCGTCACCGCCCGTCGTTCGTACAGGGCCCTCCGGGCGAGTGGAGTCAGCTCCTGGACGCGCCGCTGGGCGGGCTCCAGCTGGGCGGCTGTGCCCGCGCCCTCGGCCAGGATGACCAGCCGACCGGCGCGGAGCCCAGAGACCTGCCAGCGGTCCTGGCGGACCATCGCCAGGGCTGCATCGAGCCTTTTGACGGTGTCGCGGATACGCGGTCTAGCTTTCATGGCCGGAGGCTAGGATCCGGTCCGGCCGCCCGTCCTCAGGGCCTGTTCAGGAAGTTTTCAAATCCGTTTGAAAAGGTGTAAGTTCGCCGCCGTGGGGGCGGCTGGGGCCCGGATCCTGGTGATCGAAGATGATCCTGAGCTGGCATCGCTGTCGCTGGGCGTCCTAGAGCGTGCCGGCTACGAGGTGTTCGTCGCCCACTCCGGCGCCGAAGGCGTGCGCCTGTCGCGCGAGAAGCTGCCCGACCTGACGATCCTTGACTTCGAGCTCCCCGACATGGACGCCATCGAGGTTCTCGACACTCTGCGCCAAGGAGCCAGTCGCACACCGACCCCGGTTCTGATCCTGACCGGCGCGCGCAACGGCCCGAGCGACCAGGTCCGCGGCCTCGAGCACGGGGCCACCGACTACCTGACCAAGGGCCTTGATCGGGCGATCTTCCTGGCCAGGATCCAGGCGGCGCTCCGCGAACATCGCGGCGACGACTCGGCCATCCGTCGTGGCCGGCTGTTGATCGATCCTCGCGCCGGCACCGTCACCCTGGACGGCCGCCAGCTCGACCTCGACCGAAAACCGATGCTCCTGCTCTACCAGCTGGCCAAGAACGACGGGGCAGTAGTGACCCGCGAAGAGCTGCTTCGAATGGTCTGGAGCAGCGAGTACGATGGTTTCGAGCGCTCCGTCGACCAGGCCGTGTACTCAGCCCGAAAGGCCCTCGGAGATCCGGGCTGGATTCAAACCGTCAGCGGGTTCGGCTACCGGTTCCGCACCCTTGGCTGAAGGCGCGGCGAGCGGAATCAGCACCGTGAAAACGGCGCCTTTCTTACCGTCGCCCTCGTAGACCAGATGCCCTCTGTGTTCGCGCACCACACCGAAGGCGGTGAACAATCCCATGCCCGTACCGTCCTTCTTGGTCGTGTAGTGCGGCTCGAAGAGGTGGTCGCGC
>VBHN01000131.1:4782-14447 GCA_005881155.1 Chloroflexota bacterium
AGACTGGGTCACCGCGGAGATAAATTGGCCGTGGCTGACCGCTGATCTCGAGCCGGGTTCTCTGGCCGGCAGCGATCCCACGCACGAACTCCACGGCGGCACCGGCGATGTCGGATAAGTTCACCAACTCGTCCGAAAAGACGACCCTAGGACTGGCACTGGCCTGCAAACGATCCAGCATCGCGAGGGCCGCGTTGGTTGATGCCTTGGCGCTCTCGACGCGCGCGCGAGTGGCCGATTGAAGCCTGGATTCCAGGACGTCCTCGACATAACCTTTGGTGATCGCGAGCTGATGTCGAAGGCTGTGCACCACACCCTCGAGCGCGCGACTGTACCCAAGATAGCGCTGACTATCGGCCACGTGCGCCTCGAGTGCACTACGTGATCGCCGACCAGCAATCGTTTCGGTCAAGGTCACCGAGAGCAGTGCCACCACAGCAGCAAGGAGGTAGCCGCGTGGCGAACCATCCATGAGGTTAGCCATCAGGATTGCAGCCAACGCAAAGTAGAGGAACGCTGCAAAAAACGACTTGCTGAAGGCCCTCCGCGCGATTGCGGTCGCGCGTTCGCCGCCGAGAACGGACAATTCCAACAGGGTAAGGATCCAGTTGACAATAGTCATTGACAGAGCCGCAAGCACGAAGCCGACGGTTTCGCGGACCGGCGATCCAGACCCAACCCAAATCCGGACTACCGCACCAGAGACAGTCCAGAAAATGCCCGCGCTCGTTCCAAAGTACCGAAGGCCTGGCGTGGAGCCGTGGCGGATCCAAAGGAGACCTGCTACGAGGCCCATGAGGCCAGCCAGCGGCGCAGGCAGCACCATTGCTGACACCTGCGTTGCGATCATTGTAAGTCGTAGGTAGCCACGATCTAGCCTGACTACAAAGGCAGAACAGAAGAGAACGAGCAGCAGACAGAAGAGTGTCTTCTCGAAAAGGACCAACGGATTGGTAACGCGCTCAACGCCCGCCAACATCAGGACTGCCGCCGCGACGGCCACAAAGAGCTCTTGAAAGGGGACCAGATAGGTCAGCCGACGTGGACTCTCAGGGCCCCTCCTGGCTCGCACCATCCCGGGCGGGATCGTACCATCGCTACCAGCCACTTTCCATCCCGGCTGTTAACCTGTCACCCGCAAGTGCCAGCCGGAGATGCGTCTGCCCCGATAAGGGTCGTTGTGGTCGACGATAGGCGTTTGGCCCGGATAGCCGCCAAGGCAATCCTTCAAGAGTCGTCCGATCTTGAATGGCTGGGCGAAGCCTCGTCAGCCGACGAGGCCGTCGCATTGGTCCGTCGCACGAAACCGGACGTGGTTCTATTGGATGTGGAAATGCCGGGCGCCGATGGGGCTGAAACAGCGCGGCGGCTGAAGGCATTGGCACCGAAACTCGTCCTGCTGGCCTGGACGGTGTCGGACGCTGGCGACGATCTTCTCCGGATGATGCAAGCGGGCTGCGTCGGGTACGCACTGAAGGAATCGGGTCGGAACGAAACGGTTGTACCGCGCCGGATGCTAGGAGAGATCCTCCGGCAGGCAGCCGACTATGTCCCAGATCCCGACTCAGCCCGCGTCGCCCTTACGCCGACTGAGATGCATGTGTTGAGACTCATGGCTCAGGGCTTGGCAACTAAGCAGATCGCAATCCAGATGGGCACCGCACGAGCGTCGGTCGAGACTCACATCCGCAATATTTACCGCAAATTGGACGCCAACAATCGGGCGGCCGCAATCGGCTTTGCACTTAAGCTGCGATTGCTGAAGGTTTCCGACCTTTAGGCTCGATCCCCACTTTTGTGGAGACCCCCCTCCCCGAATTTAGGGATCGTTACCACCGGTCTCAGTGGGCAGACTGCCAATGGGGCCGCCGGATGGGGGTTGCCTCAAATACAGATTGAGGTGTGGTAACTGATGATCAAGGTGCTCCGTCGACTGTTCACAACCAGTTCACGGCCGCAGATCCTCGGCGACTGGCGCTGGTAGCCGGCTCCATCACCTAGCAGGGTGAGTCGTCGGGCCCCGGCAGCCCTTCCTGGCTGGGGCCGACATAGGGGTCGCGAGAGCATGCCCTAAGACGGCTCGGATCGCCTGACCGACTGTTAACATCCACGCGCCGTGCGCGCCTTCGCGTCTTTGGATCGGTCCACACGGATCTACGTAGGGTGGATCATCGTGCTTGGCGTATTGATCATCCCGGCCACCTGGTACTACCGGCCGGTCAATCTCATTCGCTGGGAGTTGCTTTACCTAGCGATAGGTACGCAGCTCGCAATTCTTCTCCCAATCCGTTGGTCAACGGGCGTCCACGTTGTGACTACGCCGCTTCTGGTGGCAACCGGGCTTCTTTTTCCCGGCGCCGGGGTCGCTATCGTGGCGTGGCTAACAGGATTCGATGGCCGCCGGCCCGGCAAAGAGACATCTTGGTGGGGCTTCCTGTTTAACAACGCAAACGCGGCTATCGCGTATGGACTGCCGTCATTCTTGGTGACATATCTCCCAATCCCATTCGGTGAGATCTGGGCATTGCCGTTGAGGACCACGGTTCTCACGTTGGCGGTCATCTGCATCAACTTTCCCCTAACAGCGCGATTGGTGGGCGGTGCGACGGGCACCTCCATGATTCAAACGCTGATAGAGAACGTCGGCTTCACGACGATCAGGTCAATGATGATCATGGGGTACGTTGGCGGTGCGCTGGTGCTCCTTCTGGACCATCAACTTGAAGGAGCCGTCATGGCGCTTAGTCTCTTCGGAGTGCTCATAGCCATTCGTGGCAACATGGCTGATGCGCAGCAGCAAACCATTGAGCGCCTGCAGACTCTGCGACTCGCCGCGGAAGCGCTCGATGCTCGTGATCCATACACCGAGTCGCACTCGCAGCGCGTCGCTGACCTCGCCGCCCAACTCGGGGACGCACTCGCCTTGAGCGGACGGGAGATTGAGCAGCTGCGTCTTGCTGGTGCGCTGCACGACCTCGGCAAGATTGGTGTTCGCGACGACATCCTGAACAAGTCCGAACACCTCACCGATGAAGAGTGGCAAATCATGAAGCGCCACCCCGACATCGGGGCCGACATGATTGCGAAACACTCCGCGTTGGCCAGAGTCGCTCCCTTGGTGCGTGGTCACCACGAACGTTGGAACGGATCCGGTTATCCGCAGGGTCTGCGTGGCGACGAGATCCCCCTTGGATCCAGGATCATCGCCGTGGCCGATTCATTCGACACCGTGTCCACCGCGAGGATCTACCGGCCGAGCAAGATGACGGTACTCGAGGCTGTCGAGGACATCACCGCTCGTGCCGGAGCCTGGTACGACCCGATCGTAGTCAATGCGCTGAGGCAGCTGCATGCGCAGCCGCTTCTGCCGATGCCGGCGACGCCGGAAGCGCCCGCCTTTACGCAGCGTGGTGTGCTTCGGTTGCTCTGGAGCCGACCGCGTTTTGCACGTCTTCTGTTGGGCACGACGATCTCCAGCTTGGGCGATCCGATGACGACGGTAGCCAGCCTCGTCAGCGTCTACGCGATTACCAGGGATCCACGAGCGGTCGCCGCTACTTACATAGTCAAAGCCGTCGCAACGATTCTTGTCAGCGGCGCCGCGGGTGCGTTGCCAGATCGTGTGAAGAGAGCGCCACTGATTGTCATCCTTGAGCTGCTTCGTGCAGCGATGCTGATCGCAACGCCATTCGTCCTTTTGGCTACCAGGCAGGTATGGGTCATCTTCCCGATCCTCTTCTTGCTTGCGGCGATCAACGCAATAGTCGAGCCGGCACGCCAGGCTGCCCTGCCGGAACTTGTCGAACCACGAGAGATCGGCCCTGCCAACGCAGGCCTGAGCGCGGCCGGCATGATCGCCGGCGCGGGGGGATACGCAGTGGCTGGAGCGGTCATCTGGTTGACGCAGAGCCAGCTCTGGCTGTTCGTGGCGGATGGTCTGACCTTCTTGGTCGCCGGCCTCTTGATCTTCGGTCTTGGCGATCTTGGCGGCGGCGTAAAGCGGGCCGGGATCTGGAGCGGTCTGAGCCGTACCTGGGCCGTCACGCGCGCCAGGACGCACCTGCTTGTGGCCGGCGCCGGAGCCTTCTTCATCGGGATGAGTCTGCCGACGCTGATCACGCTCGCGTATGCGTTCGCGCACGGATCCCAGGTGGATGGGCCGCGGATCTACACCGTGCTGGAGGTGATGCTCGCGGCTGGAATCGTCATCGGCAGCGTCATCGTCGGCCGGATGCGCAACATAGGCACCATGCGCACGGTGGCGGAGGGGTTGGCGCTCACGGGAGTGCTCAGTCTTGGCATCGCGGTAAGTCCCTGGATCTGGTTGGTCGGCGTGTTCCTCCTGGTCGCCAGCGCGGGGAATCCCATCTACTCGGTCGGCAATGTGACGGCCCTGATGGAGGCTAGCGACAGCAGCAACCGCGGAACCATCATGAGCAGCCGCTTCGCGATCACGCAGGTGACGGTCATCGCGGGCGCGGCCGTCGGTGGTTTCGTGATCCAACTTCTCGGACCGCAGACAACCTACGGCGTCCTCGGCGGCGGACTCCTCTGCCTGGCCCTGGTAACCGCCTTCCTCTCCCGCGAGCGCCCGGCATTGGTTTCACAAGCCGGGTCAGAGTCTGCCTGAGGCGGCCGGCCCTTCTAAGCCTTGACTGTGACTGAGGCACTAACGAATCAGGCCGGGACGTCGTCGGGTCAACCCAAATTGCCACCCCGCCGGCGGGGTAGTCGAGAGCTTCAGGTCGGCATCGGCATCACCGCTGTCGTCATCGCCGCCGGCGTTATCTACCTCATCCGCGACACCCTCGGCGCCTTCGTCCTCGGCACCTTGCTGGCCTTCCTCATCAATCCCCTGGTCGACCGCCTTGCCACCTTCCTTCCCAGGGCGATCGCGATCGTGGTGATCTTCGCCGCCCTCCTCCTGGTCCTCGCCGGCGTCGCCACAGTCTTCGTGCCCCTTCTCACCACCGAGATCGGGCAGCTCCAGCAGCAGACCCCGCACATCCTCGCCCAGGTCCAACAGCAGTTCGAGGTCGTGCAGGGCCAGCCGATCCGGATCGTGGGCTTTCAGATCGATCTGACCCGCCAGGCAAGCAACCTCGACCAGAAGGCGGGTGAGTTCTTGCTCGGGCAGTTTGGCAACGCCCTCACGATCGGCCTGGTGGCGCTGAACATCCTCCTCCAGGTGCTGCTCACCCTGATCGTCGCCTTCCTGGTCAGCTTCGACGCGCACCGGATCAGCCGCTTCGTGCGGCAACTCGTGCCCGCCGATTATCGCGAAGACTTCGACGAGATCTGGCCGCGGGTCAAGTCCATGCTCTACTCGTACCTGAGAGGCCAGCTCACCGTCGGCTTGATCATCGGGGTGGCCGTGGGCGTGGCGCTCTTCCTGGAGGGAATGCCCTTCGCGTTCGCCCTCGGGGTGGCGGCCGGGATCAGCGCGCTGGTCCCCTTCATCGGGCCCTGGATCGGAGCCATCCCGATCGAGCTGGTCGCGCTCAGCTACGGCCCGGCCAGGGCGATCGTGGTCGGGATCACCTACCTGGTGATCACCAACATCGTGCTCCAGTTCCTGTTTCCGCGGATCATGGGCGATGCCGTCCGGCTACCTGCGCTGGCGGTGATCGTCGCCTTCCTGGCCGGGTTCAGCCTGGCCGGGATCCTGGGCATGTTCATCGCCATCCCGGTTGCGGCTACTATCGCCATCCTGTTCAACCACATATACCTTCGCGTTTACGGAAGCCAGGCATGAAATTCGCCGTCATCTCCGACATCCACTCCAACTGGCAGGCCTTGGAGGCGGTGATGGCCGACTTCCCGACCCTCGACGAGGTCATCTGCCTCGGCGACGTCGTCGGCTATGGCGGCGATCCGAATAAATGCCTTGACCACGTGCGGGACAAGCGCTGGCCGACCCTGGTTGGGAACCACGATCGGGCCTGCACCGACGTCGACATCCTGGAGTGGTTCAACGAGGATGCAGCCCGCGCGATCGAGTGGACCGTCGCCCACCTGGGCAAGAATCGCCTCGACTGGCTGCAGAGCCTGCCCGACTGTGACCAGATCGGGGACGAGATCGTGCTTGTCCATGGCAGCCCGCGCGACCACATCTACGAGTACATCCTCGACGGCCCGACCGCGGACGCGAACCTCAACCTGATCGACGGCAAGATCTGCTTCCACGGCCACACGCACGTGCCGGGCATCTTCCGGCGCGACGACGGCCAGCTGGTCCACGAGTACCAATTGGGAACGTTCGAGCTGCACGGCACCGAACTCGTCAACCCGGGTTCAGTTGGGCAGCCGCGGGATGGAGTGCCGGACGCCAGCTACGCGATCTGGGACCGCCATGCCGGCACCGTCGAGTTCCGGCGCGTCCCCTATGACCGGGAAGGCGCCAAAGCCGCCATCCGGAAGGCCAAGCTCCCCGACCGTTTCGCCGAGAGATTGGACGCCGGTCGGTAGCGCGGGCCCCGGCGAGCTAGACGCCGACGAAGAGGCGCTTTCGGTAGGCCAGGTAAACGACGATGGCCACGTTCAGCAGCAGCCCGCCGACCCGGAACAGGGTCACCTTGTGGACCACCTCCCACACCTCGTAGGGGATGAACAGGCCGGTCGCCACCACGATCAGGTACTCGGCCCAGCGCCGGCGCAGGGCCAGGCCGATTCCCTCGGTGCCTTCGACGGCGGCGTAGGCGATCACCACCAGGGCGATCGTGGTTTGGTGCTGGAAGAACCCCACGTAGACCAGCAGCCGATCGATCAGGCGGCCGATGAAGGTCGCGTCGGCGCCCAGTAGTAGCTCCCGGTCGGCCGCCACCGCCCACTGGTAGAGCAGCCCGGTTCGCCCCAGGATGAGCAGGCTCAGGCCCAGCACCACCAGGATGGCGGACTTCACCAGCCGCTCGAGGATGATGAGGCGGATGAAGGCGTCCTGCGACTCGCCGGTGCGGCCGAGCTCCGTCCAGAGCCGAGCCAGGTAGTTGGGGCGCGGACCGGTAGCGGCTATGTCTCCAGGTGCTCGCGGAACAGGATCACCTGGCAGGCGGCGAACTTGAGCACGTAGGGCACAGTCTTGCCCAGGTTGAACTCGCCGAAGCGGCGCTTGTAAGGGAGGCCCATGACGATCAGGTCCGCCTTCCATTCCTCGGCCTCGCCGAGGATGGCCGGCCCGGTGTCCCGGGCCTGGACCAGCTCCGTCTCGCAGTCCAGCTCGAACTCGCCGACCAGCTGCTCGGCCTTGGCCAGGATGTCCTCGCCGCGCTCCACCTGCGACTCGATGATCGCGCCCAGCGGAAGCGAGCGGTTCACCTCCAGGACATGGACGGCGTAGATCTTGACGCCCGATCGCTTGGGCGCCATCCGGCAGGCCATCCGGACGGTCTCCTCGTCCATCTCGTGGCCGTTCAAGGCGATCATGATCCGGTTCGCATCGCCCTTGTGCGCCATCAGGGCTGCCTCAACCGGTGCGGCACCAGGACCCAGAGCCCGAAACCGGCCAGCGCAACCGCCGGCAGCAGCTCCAGGGCCATGGTGAGGGCATCGCGCACCGGGTGCAGATAGACGTAGGACCCGATCCAGACCGCCAGCAGCACCGACAGCATGCCCATGAACCGGAACGGGAAGCGCATGGCCGGGTCAAATCCTACCGGGCCGACCGATTCCGCCATAATCCAATGCTCGTGAAGGTCGTCATCGTGGGCTGTGGCCGGGTCGGGGCCCGGCTCGCCCTCCAGCTGACCCACGAGGGTCACGACGTCACCGTCATCGATCAGTCCGCGACCGCCTTCGCCCGCCTGGGCGACAACTTCCCGGGCACCGCGCTGCTCGGCAACGGCATCGACGAGGACATGCTGAAGCGGGCGGGCATCGAGGAGGCTGACGCGTTCTGCGCGCTCACCAACGGAGATAACCGCAACATCATGTCGGCCCAGATGGCGCAGCACGTGTTCAACGTCCCCAAGGTCGTCTGCCGGATCTACGACCCCATCCGCTACGAGGTTTACAAGTCCCTCGGCCTGGGCGTCATCTGCCCTACCGTGAGCGGCACCGAAACCGTCCACGAGATCCTGGTGAAGGACTGATGTACGCGATCGTGATCGGTGGCGGCAAGGTCGGCTACTACCTCGCCCGCGACCTTCTCGAACGTGGCGAGGAGGTCCTGCTCCTGGAGAAGGACTCCGCCCGCGCCGAGTGGCTGAGCAGCCAGCTGGGCAGCGTCGTCCTGACCGGCGACGGCGACGAGATGTCGTTCCTCAGCACCACCGGCATGGAGCGCGCCGATGTGGTCCTGGCCGTGACCGGCGACGATGAGGACAACCTGGTCGCCCTTCAGCTCGCGAAGAAGCGCTTCAACGTCAAGCGGACCATCGCCCGCGTTAACAACCCGGCCAACGTCCGGATCTTCAAGATCCTGGGAGTCGACGAGGCCATCTCCGCCACCGAGCTCCTCTTGAGCGCGATGGAGGAGGAGATCGCCGAGGAGAGTTAGCCCGGAAAGGGAAAGGTCCGCCGGCTAGGCGAACCTTTCCATATCGACCGAGCCCGCTAGGTGCTCTTGCCGATCTTGAAGATCTTGGTGCCGCAGTTCGGGCAGGTGCCGGTGATGGCCGGCTTGCCGTTCTTCATGGTGATGTTCTGCGGATTCTTGATTTCCACATTCATCTTGTCTTTAAGGCAATATCCGGTCACTGCCATAAGGTCACACTCCTTGAGTAAAGAAATTGGCTGTTTCCTGGGCGGACTCGGCCATTCTAGGGGGTGTCCCCGGTGAATTCAACCCCAATTCACCGCCAAGACGCAAAGGGGGTCCAAAAAACGGGTGCTGCGCGGGTGCTAGAGTGCCGGAGCTACACCACCAGCGGAGGCAGCGCGGATGGTCTTTCTCAGTGAGTTCCTGGGCGCGGAGGTAGTCGACGTCGAGCAGCGCCGGGTCGGCCGGGTGCGGGACGTCACGGCCACCGTCATCGAGCCCTATCCGGTCGTCACCGGGATCGTGGTCTCGCGCCGCCGGGGCGAGGTCGTCCCCTGGAGCCAGGTCCGCACCTTCGCCGCGCGGGAGGTGGCCCTGAGGCAGAACGCCGAGAGCACCTCCCGGGTGGCCGCCAACGAGGCCGACGTCTGGTTGGGGAGGGACGTCCTCGACAAGCAGGTCATCGACACCGACGGCCGGCGGGTGGTTCGCGTCAACGACCTTCAGCTGGTCGAGAGCGGCGGCAAGATGATGCTGGTCGGCGCCGACATCGGGGTCCGGGGGCTGCTCCGCCGGCTGGGCGTCGAAAGCCTCGGCAAGGGGCTGGTCCGGCTCTTCCGGCGCGACCTGCCCATGGTGCTGGTCTCCTGGGACGTGGTGCAGCCGCTCCAGGGCGAAGGCGGGCCGGACGCCGTCCGGCTGCGGATCTCCGGCAAGCGGATCTCCAAGCTCCACCCGGCCGACCTGGCGGACATCGTCGAAGAGCTCTCGGCCAAGGAACGAAGGGCGATCTTCGCCCAGCTCTCGGACGAGGTCGCGGCGGACACCCTCGAGGAGCTGGAGCCCGAGGACCAGCGCTCGGTGATCGAGAACATGGACGCCGAGCGGGCGTCGGAGATCCTGGAGGAGATGGGGCCGGACGAGGCGGCCGACCTCCTTGCCGACCTCTCCGAGGAGCGGGCCCGCCAGA
>VBHN01000132.1 GCA_005881155.1 Chloroflexota bacterium
ATCTGGTCCCGGATCGGCTCGTACTTCCAGCCCCAGGCGCCGGCGATGACCAGGTCGGGGCGGTCCGGGAGTGCCGCCCAGGCCGCGAGGAGCGTGGGCAGGTTCTTGCGGGGCTCGATCGAGCCGACGAAGAGGATGAAGCGCTCGGGCAGCCCGAAGCGGCGGCGGACCGCCGGCAGCTGCTCGACCGGCAGGGGATGGAAGGCGGGCGAGACGCCCTCGTGGATCACGGTGATCTCCTCGGGCCGGCGGTCGAAGATCGCGGCCAGGTCCCGCGCCGTGTTCCGCGAGACGGCGATCAGGGCGTTCGCCCCCTCGATCGAGCGCGGGACCACCAGCCGGGTGCTGAGCGGCTGCGCCGAGGGAAACCACTCCGGCCGGATGTAGATGGCCAGGTCGTGGATGGTGAGCACCGACGGACTGCCGACCCGGCCCAGCGGCAGCTGGCCCATCGGTCCGAAGAAGAGATCCGGGGCCAGGCGCCGGATCCGGCCCGGCCAGACGAAGTGGCGGCCGAAAAAGCGAGGGCCGGGGATCTCGCGCTGGCCTGGCCCGTAGACGGTGAAGCGGGCGCGGCCGGCCAGGGCGGCCAGGATCTCACGCGTGTAGGTGCCGATCCCGGCCCGGGGCGAGGACAGGGCCGTTCCGTCGACGACCACGTGGAACTGGTTGCGAGGCGTTAGCGCAGGTACAGCTGGTTTCGCTTCAGGACCTCGAAGTGCTCGAGGGCCAGCCCGGTGCCGCGCGCGACGCAGGTCTGTGGGTCGTCCGCAACCATCGCGTGGACTCCGGTGTGCATGACGAGGTAGCGGTCCAGGCCGCGCAGCAGGGCGCCGCCTCCGCTGAGGACGATCCCCTTGTCGTAGATGTCGGCCGCCAGCTCGGGCGGCGTCTGCTCGAGGACGCCCCGGACGGCGCCGACGATCTGGGCCAGCGGGTCCTGGATGGCCTCGGCCACCTCGCGCGAGTGGAGCACGATGTTCTTCGGCAGCCCCGAGACCAGGTCGCGGCCGCGGACCTCCATGCTCAGGTCCTCCTTGGGCGCGATCGCGGCGCCGATGCCGATCTTGACCTCCTCGGCCGTGCGCTCTCCGATCAACAGGTTGTGCTTGCGCTTGACGAAGGCGGCGATGGCGTCATCGATGCGGTTGCCGCCAACGCGGATTGAATGGGCGACGACCATCCCGGAGAGCGAGATGACGGCCATCTCGGTGGTCCCGCCGCCGATGTCGCAGATGGCGTGGCCGCTGGGCTCGCTGATCGGGAGGTCAGCCCCGATGGCGGCGGCCAGCGGTTCGTCGATGAGCCAGGCCTGTTTGGCGCCGGCGCTGATGGCGGCCTCGGTGACGGCGCGGCGCTCGACGCTGGTTACGCCGGAGGGGACACAGATCATGACCTCGGGCTTGAAGATCCGCTGCCGGCCCTGGACGCGGGCGATGAAGTAGTGGAGCATCCCCTCGGTCACGACGAAGTCGGCGATCACGCCTTCGCGCATGGGCCGGACGATGTTGATCGTCTCCGGGGTGCGCCCGACCATCTCGAACGCCTGCCGGCCGACGGCCAGGATCTTGTTGCCGTCTCGGTTGAGGGCGACCAGCGAGGGCTCGTTGATGACGATCCCCTCACCCTTGACGTAGACCAGCACGGTCGAGGTCCCGAGGTCGATCCCGATCTTCTTGGCCAGCATCATTCGTAAGTGCCGGAGTCAGTTTGGCTCCCGGACTGCAGCGTGTCTCTCTTTATGTCGGCGCCCAACTCGGTGAGGCGCGCGACCAGGTCCGGGTAGCCGCGGTCCACGTGCCAGGCGTCGGTCAGCACCGACTCGTCATCGGCGCAGAGCGCGGCGATCACCAGCGCCGCACCGGAGCGGATGTCGGGCACGGACATCTCCGTCCCCTGCAGCCGGGTCGGCCCCTTCACCAGCGCCATCCGGGCGCGGAGGGTGATGACGGCTCCCATCTTGACCAGGTCGGGCACGTGCTGGAAACGGTTCTCGAAGAGGAACTCGGCGATCGTCGCGGTTCCCGTCGCCTGGGTCATCAGCGCGGTGTACTGCGGCTGGAGGTCGGTCGGGAACCCCGGGTGCACCCAGGTGGTCAGGTCGACCGCCCGCAGCCTGCGACCGCGGTGCCGGACGATGTGGAGGTCGTCCCCCGCGATCTCGATCTCGACCCCGGCTTCCTCCAGCTTCAGGAGCAGCATCGGCAGGTCGGCGACCGGCGAGCACTCGAGGTGGACGTCGCCGCCCGCGGCCGCGACGGCCATGGCGTAGGTGCCGGCCTCCAGGTAGTCGGTGATGACGGTGTGCTCTCCGCCGTGGAGATTGGGGACGCCCTCGACGGTGATCTCCTGGGTGCCGGCGCCTTCGATCTTCGCGCCCAGCTGGTTCAGCATCCGCGCGAGATCCTGTACGTGCGGCTCGCGGGCGGCGTTGAGGATCTCGCTCCGTCCCTCGGCCAGGGTGGCGGCCATGAGGATGTTCTCGGTCCCCGTCACGGTCGGCATGTCGAGCACGATCCGGGCCCCGCGCAGCTTCTTCGCCCGGCCCACGATCTCGGTGTCGGTCTCGTCGATCTGGGCGCCCATCCGTTTGAGGCCGCTGATGTGCTGCTCGTAGCGGCGCAGCCCGATGTCGTCCCCGCCCGGTTTGGCAACCCGGACGAAGCCGGTGCGAGCCAGGAGCGGACCGAGCAGCACGATCGAGGCCCGCATCTTGCGGGCGAGGGCGCCGGGGACCTCGCCGGTCACGCTGGCGGCCGTCATGGTGTCTCCCTCGACCGTCGCCCCGAGCGCGGCCAGGATCTCGAGCATGACGCCGGTGTCGGTGACCTCGGCCGCGTTGCGGATCGTGACCGGCTCGGAGGTCAGCAGGCAGGCGGCCAGGATCGGCAGGGTGGCGTTCTTGGAGCCGCCGATGCAGATCCGCCCGGCGAGCTCCCGGCCGCCACGCACCCGGAGAACGTCGTCCTTCGGGCGCTCGGTCAGCCGGGCGGGTCCTATCCTCCGCCTCCGCGCCTGATGCGGGCCAGGCGCAGCCGCTCTTCCGCCATCACCAGCTCCTGCTCCAGGGACCGCCGCTCGGTGTCCGGAACCTGGCCGGCCAGCCGGTCGGCGATCGCTCGCCGCGAAGCCTCGGCCCGCTCCAGGTTGATCTCGGAAGTGTGCTCGGCGACGTCGGCGAGGACGGTGACACGGTCCGGCAGCACCTCCAGGAACCCACCACCCACGAAGATGTGCTCGCTGCCGCCACCGGCCTTGTCGATCCGGAGCTCGTTGGGCGCCAGCGCCGCCAGCAGCGGCGCGTGGTTGGGAAGGATGCCGAGCTCACCCTCCAGGCTGCGGGTCAGCACAAACTCGGCGTCGCCCTCGAAGAGAAGGCGCTCCACGCTCACTACCCGAACCGGGATGGGCATTCGGCTAGCC
This sequence comes from Chloroflexota bacterium, assembly GCA_005881155.1. Taxonomy (GTDB): domain Bacteria; phylum Chloroflexota; class Dormibacteria; order Dormibacterales; family Dormibacteraceae; genus CF-105. The sequence continues at coordinate 3,424 of VBHN01000132.1, forward strand.
CTTCTTCCTCATCGCTTCGCCGACCTCGCGCGCCTCGTCGATTGTTCCCACCAGGTAGAAGGCCTGCTCCGGCAGGTCGTCGTGCTTGCCTTCGAGGATCTCGCTGAACCCGCGGACGGTCTCCTTGACCGGCACGTAGCGGCCCTCCTTGCCGGTGAACTTCTCGGCCACGAAGAAGGGCTGGGAGAGGAAGCGCTGGATCTTGCGAGCGCGCTGCACCGCGAGCTTGTCGTCCTCGGAGAGCTCCTCCATGCCGAGGATGGCGATGATGTCCTGCAGCTCCTTGTAGCGCTGCATCGTCCGCTTCACGCCCTGTGCGGTGTCGTAGTGCTCCTGGCCGACGAAGTTGGGGTCGATGAAGCGGCTGGTGGAGTCCAGCGGGTCGACCGCCGGGTAGATGCCGATGTCGGTCAGGGCCCGGTTCAGGGTCACCGTCGCGCCGAGGTGGGCGAAGGTGGTCTGGATGGCCGGGTCGGTCATGTCGTCGGCCGGCACGTAGATGGCCTGGACCGAGGTGATCGAGCCCTTCTTGGTCGAGGTGATGCGCTCCTGGAGGGCGCCCATCTCGGTGGCCAGGGTCGGCTGGTAGCCGACTGCGGAGGGCATCCGGCCGAGCAGCGCGGAGACCTCGGAGCCGGCCAGCATGTAGCGGAAGATGTTGTCGATGAACATCAGGACGTCGGCGCCCTCGCTGTCGCGGAAGTACTCCGCCATGGTCAGTGCGGTCAGCGCGACCCGGGCCCGGGCGCCCGGCGGCTCGTTCATCTGGCCGAAGACCAGGGAGGTCTGAGGAAGCACGCCGGAGTCGGTCATCTCCTGGTACATGTCGTTGCCTTCCCGGGTGCGCTCACCGACGCCGGCGAACACGGAGCGGCCCTTGTGCTCCTGGGCGATATTGCGGATCAGCTCCTGGACGATGACCGTCTTGCCCGTCCCGGCGCCGCCGAAGAGGCCGATCTTGGAGCCCTTGACGAAGGTGCAGAGGAGGTCGATGACCTTGATCCCGGTCTCCAGGATCTCCACCGCGGTCTGCTGGTCCTCGACCGAGGGAGCGGCCCGGTGGATCGGCCAGCGCTCGACGTCGGTCGGCGTCGGCTCGTCGTCGATCGCCTCACCGATAACGTTGAACATCCGGCCCAACGTCTCCACGCCGACCGGCACCGCGATCGGCCGGCCCGTCGACGCAACCATGTCCCCGCGCCGAAAGCCGTCGGTGGAGTCCATCGCGATGCAGCGGACGGAGTTGTCTCCGATCTCCTGCTCCACCTCCATCACGACCTCGCGGCCTGACTTGGTGTGGACGATCACCGCATCCATGATGTTGGGCACCTTGCCGGGCGGGAACTCGACATCGACGACCGCGCCGATGACTTGGCTGACCTTGCCTTCGGAGCCCGCGCCCGCCTTTGGCTTCTCTTTGACCTTTGCCATCTAGCTCTAAGTCTTCTCCTTCAGTCTTCCGCTGAGCGCAGCGCCTCGGCGCCGCTCACGATCTCCATCAGCTCGGTGGTGATCATCGCCTGCCGGACCTTGTTCATGAACAGCGTGAGCGAGTCGATCAGCTCGCCCGCGGCGTCGGTCGCGTTCTGCATCGCGATCATCCGGGCCGAATGCTCGCTGGCCTTGTTCTCCAGCACCGCCTGGAAGACCTGCGTCTCGACGTAGCGAGGCAGCAGCGCATCCAGCACCGCCTCCGGGTCGGGCTCGTAGAGGTAGTCGGCGGCCGGCGCCGCGGAAACCCCCGGCTGGTCCTCACGCTTGGGGATCTCGATCGGCAGCATGGTCCTCACCACGGGCTCCTGGCGGAGGGTCGAGATCCAACGCTCGTAGACCAGCAGCACGGTGTCCGCCCGGCCCTTCTCGAACTCCTGGAGGGCGACCGTGATCGCCGGCAGGATGGCCGCGAAGGAAGGGCTGTCGCCGAGCTCGCTGGAGTCGGCGATGATCTCCTGGCGGAAGCGGGCCAGGAAGTCGCGGCCCTTCTTGCCGATGGTCACCCAGCGCGCCTTCAGGTGATTGGACTGGAGGTAGCGGTTGGCGGCACGGATGGAGTTGACGTTGAGCGCCCCGCAGAGCCCCTTGTCGGTGGTGACCAGGATCACGACCGCGCGATCCCCCTCGCGCCGCTGCAGGAAGGGGTGCTTGTACTCGGTCGCGCGCTCAGAGGTGGTCTCCAGCACCTCCAGCATCTTCTCGGCGTAGGGCCGGGCGGCCTGCACCGCTTGTTGGGCGCGGCGGAGCTTGGTCGCCGAGACCACCTGGTAGGCCTTGGTGATCTTGCGGGTGTTCTGGATGCTCCGGATCCGGCCCCGGATGTCGCGAAGTGAGGGCAATTACTTGGTGCCCTTGGTCCTGCGCTCGGGCCCGCGGCGCTCCTTGGCGTCCGGTCGCTCCGCCTGCCGCCGCTCGGCGCCGTCGGCCCGCCGGGCCGTGGTCCGGCGCTCCGGCTCCGCGGGCTTGGCCGACTTCGCTCCCTTCTGATCGCCGGCACGCCGGGCGGCCGCTCGCCGCTCCTTTTCCCGCCGGTCCTTTTCCACGGCGGCCTTCTCCGCCCGGCGCTCGGCCGCGCGCCGGTCCTTGCTGGAGCGCCGCTCCTCGTCAGGCTCCGCGGACTCGGCCTTGGCCGGCTTGGCCTCGGGCTCGGCCTTCCCGGCCTCGGCCTTCCCCGCCTCGGCCTTCGGCTCGCCCTTCGCCTCCTCAGCCTCGGGCTCGGCCTCGGCGGCCCCGGCACCCTCGACTCCGAATTGGCGGTTGAAGGCCTTGGCCGCCCTCTCGAGCTGCTTGGTCAGGTCGTCGTCGAGGGCCTTCTTCTTCTCGACCTCCGAGACCAGCGTCTTGGCGTCGGCACGGAGATAGCGGCTGAATCCCTCCTCCCACTCCTTCACCCGGGCCACCGGGACCTTGTCCAGGTAGCCGTTGGTTCCCGCCCAGATGACCCCCACCTGGATGCCCAGGGGAACCGGCCCGTACTGCGGCTGCTTGAGAAGCTCGGTCAGGCGCGAGCCCCGCTCGAGCTGGTCGCGGGTCGCCTTGTCGAGGTCGGACGCGAACTGCGAGAAGGCGGCCAGCTCGCGGTACTGGGCCAGCTCCAGCTTCATCCGGCCGGCGACCTGGCGCATCGCCTTGGTCTGGGCGTCGCCGCCGACCCGCGAGACCGAGATGCCCACCGACATGGCCGGCCGGACCCCGGCGTTGAAGAGGTCGGACTGCAGGTAGATCTGGCCGTCGGTGATGGAGATGACGTTGGTCGGGATGTAGGCGGAGACGTCGTTGGCCTGGGTCTCGATGACGGGCAGCGCGGTCAGCGAGCCCCCGCCGTTGGCCTTGTTCATCTTGGCCGCGCGCTCGAGCAGGCGCGAGTGCAGGTAGAAGACGTCACCCGGGTAGGCCTCCCGGCCGGGCGGGCGGCGCAGGTTCAGCGACATCTCGCGGTAGGCCCAGGCGTGCTTGGTGAGGTCGTCGTAGCAGACCAGCGCCTCCTGGCCCTGGTCCATGAAGTACTCGCCGATCGCGCAGCCGGCGTAGGGCGCGATGTAGTTGAGGGTGGCGGGTTCGGAGGCGGTGGCTGCCACGATCACCGTGTACTCGAGCGCGCCGTACTGCTCGAGCGTCGCCGCAACCCGGGCGATGGAGGCGGCGTTCTGGCCGATCGCCACGTAGACGCAGAAGAGGTCCTTCCCCTTCTGGTTGATGATCGTGTCGAGCAGGATCGCGGTCTTGCCCGTCTGGCGATCGCCGATGATCAGCTCCCGCTGGCCGCGCCCGATCGGGATCATGGCGTCGATGGCCTTGATGCCGGTCTGCACGGGCGTGTCGACGCGCTGGCGGGTGATGACGCCGGGGGCGACCTTTTCGACGGCGGCCATCTTCTTGGAGTTGATCGGCCCCTTGCCGTCGAGCGGCTCGCCGAGCGGGCTGACGACCCGCCCCAGCAGCTCGGGCCCGACCGGCACCTGCACGATGCGGCCGGTGGTCTTGACCTGGTCGCCCTCGAGCAGGTGCTCGTAGGGGCCCATGATCACGGCCCGGACCTGGTCCTCCTCCAGGTTCAGGGCCAGACCGAAGGTCTCGCCCGGGAACTGGATCAGCTCGCCGGCCATGACGCCGGTGAGCCCGAAGATCTGGGCGATGCCGTCGCCGACGGTGATCACCCGACCGACGTCGGCCGACACCATCTCAGCGTCGAAGTCCTTGAGACGCTGCCTGATGACCTCGCTGATTTCGCTCGACCCGATGGCCAACTGTGCTTATCCCCTTTTCAGTTCTCTACGCCGGCGAGCTGCCTGCGCAGCTGGCGCAGCCGGGTCGCAACGCTGCTGTCGATCACGTGGTCACCCACGCGCAGCACGAGACCACCGACGATGGCCGGGTCGACGCTGGTCGCCAGCCTGACGTCCCGGCCCATCCGCCTGGTCAGCTCCGTCCGCAGGCGCTCGGCGTCCCGCTCCTCCAGCGGCACCGCGGTGACCGCGGTGGCCTGCACGCGCCCGGCGGCCTCGTCCGCCAGCCGTTCGTACTCCTCGATGACCCCCTCGATCTGGTCCAGCCGGCCCGCCCCCACCAGGAGCCTCGCGAGGTTGGCGCCCCGGGGCCCGACGCGGTCCTCCACGAGCGCGGCCGCCGCCTCCTGGCGGCGCCGGGCGGCGATCGCGGGGTTGGCCAGGACCATCCGCGCGTCCGGCGTGGTCAGCACGTCGCGGAGCGTGGCCAGGCGCTCGACCCAGCCGTCCACGTCGCCCTCCTCCGTCGCCAGCTCGAACACCGCCCGCGCATAGCGGCGGGCCCTGGCCCCGGCCATCAGTTCGGTGAGCTCCGGCCCACCTGGGCGATGGCCTCGTCGATCAGGCGCCGGTGACGCTGGCCGTCCAGCGCCTCCCCGACCACCTTCTCGGTCGCGGCCACGACCAGGTCGGCCACCTCGCCGCGGACCGAGTCGAGGGCCTTGCGGCGCTCCGCCTCGATCTCGCGCCTGGCGCTCTCGACGATGCGCCTGGCCTCCTCCTCGGCCCTCGCCCTGAGCTCGCCGCGGAGCTGCTCGGCGGTGCGGCCGGCGCCGTCGATGATCTCGCCGGCCCGGCCGCGGGCCTCCTGCAGCTCCCGGTCGGCCGCCGCGCGCCGCTCCTCGGCCTCCTGGCGGGCCCGCTCGGCCGCCCTGAGCTGGTCCGCGATCTGGCGCTGCCGGCTCTCCGCGGCCGCCATGACGCGCGGGTAGACCCAGCGCGCGAGGACGCCGACCATCACCAGGAACGCGATGACCTCGGCCACGAACGACAGGCTGAGGTCCAGCAGGCCGGCCTGCGCCAGATAGACGCCGGTCATCTGCCCTACTGGACCCCGCTCGCCACCGCGGTGATGAAGAAGAAGCCGAGCGCCAGGTTGATGAAGTACATGG
>VBHN01000133.1 GCA_005881155.1 Chloroflexota bacterium
GTCGTCGACGTCGCCGAAGAGCTGGGCGAGGGCCACCCGCTGGGCGTCCCGATCGTTGTCCTTGCCCTTCAGCTGCGGCAGCTCCAGCGCCTTCAGGAGCACCGTCACCGGCACCTTGCGCTTGCGGTCGATCTTGACGGTGAGCAGGTCCTTGGCGGAGGTCTCGATCTCCAGCCAGGCGCCCCGGTTGGGGATCAGCTTGGCGCCGAACAGGCGGCGACCGCTGACCGGGTCCTCGGTGGCCGTGAAATAGACGCCCGGCGACCGCACGAGCTGGGAGACGACCACCCGCTCGGTGCCGTTGACGATGAAGGTCCCCTCGGCGGTCATGATCGCGAAGTCGCCCATATAGACGTCCGACTCCTTGATCTCGCCGGTCTCCTTGACGGTGAGACGGGTCTTGATCCGGAGCGGTGCCGCGTAGGTCATGTCCCGGTTCCGGCACTCCTCCTCGCTGAACTTGGGGGGCCCGAACTCGTAGTCGAGGAAGCGGAGCTCGAAGTTCTTACCGGTGTAGTCCGTGATGGGGTTGATTTCGTCGAAGAGCTCCCGGAGCCCCTCGGACTTGAACCAGTGGAAGGACTCGATCTGGGTCGCGATGAGGTCTTTCAGCTCGACCAGGTTCGGAATCCGGCCATAGTTCTTCCGCGGGGCGGCTTTCATCTCTGAGATCACAGGTTGGCAGTCTCCTTAGCCGACAAAAGGGCGCGCTGATAGAAGAGGGGGGTCCAGCGGCCCTGCGTGCACGAGCCGCGAGTATAACACGCACAGGATTCCCTGCGCGCGGCAGCGTCAAACCGCGGCCGGAGGCCGTTTTTGTTTGATTGGCGGCAGCTTAGCAGACCGGGAGGCCTGTGGGAAAGTGCCCTTTCCGGCCTGCCGCGCCGCTTCTGGCGTTACCTATTTGATCTCGGCGGTCGCGCCGGCGTCCTTCAGCTTGGCCGCGATGGAGTCGGCCTCCTCCTTGTTGACGTTCTCCTTGACCGGCTTGGGAGCCGCGTCGACCAGGTCCTTGGCCTCCTTCAGGCCCAGGCCCGTGATCTCCCGCACCGCCTTGATCACGTTGATCTTGCTGTCGCCGACCTGGGTCAGGGTGACCGTGAACTCGGTCTGCTCCTCGGCCGCCTCGGGCTCTGCCGCCGGGCCCGCCGCCGGTCCGGCCGCCGGCGCCGCGACCGCCGCCGCGGCCTTGATGCCGAACTCGTCCTCGATCATCTTGACGGCCTCGACGACCTCGAGGACGCTCCATTCCTTGAGCGCTTCCACGAAATCCTTCGGGCTGAGCTTGGTCGCTGCCATGTCTACGCTGCCTCCAACTTGTTCTTGTATGCCTCGAGCAGCCCGACCAGGGTCTGCACCGGGGCCTGGATGGTGCCCACGAGCTGGGCGATCGGTGTCTGCAGGGTGCCCAACAGCTGGGCCAGGAGGACCTCCTTGGGCGGGAGGTCGGCGAGCTGGCGGACCTGTTCGGCGCCGAAGAAGCGCCCTTCGACCAGGCCGCCGGTGATATCGAGCTTGAGCCGGGTGCTGCGGGCCCACTCGCCCAGCAGCCGGGCCGGGGCCGAGAGGTCGTCGTAGCCGAGCGCGAAGGCGACGGGGCCAGTCAGGGCGGGGCCGAGGTCGGGGTGCCCGGCGTCGTCAGCCGCTCGCTTGGCCAGCGTGTTCTTGACGATGTGGTACTCGACGTCCGCCTGCCGGAGCTTGGCCCGGAGGTCGCCGAGCTGGGCGACCGAGAGCCCGCGGTAGTCGGTGAGGACGACGACCTTCGCCGTCCGCAGCTTCTCCGCGATCTCGCCGACCTGCTGGATCTTCAGCGGCCGCTTGGAAACCTTCGCCATAAAACAGAAAAGTCCTTCTTGTCCCAGCCTCGGCGCGGCGGGAGAAGAAGGAATCGGGCGGGCGCGGGCGCGCTCGCTGCTCCTGGTTTTCCGCTCGCCTCCGCAGGTGAAATTAAGCCGGGCCCATCTCGGGCACGGCGCCTACTTCTTCGGCAACTTCGGATTCTACCCGGTGGTCAGCTTGCCCGCCTCCCGGACATCGACCGGCACCGAGGGCCCCATCGTGGAGGCCAGGTAGATCGTGCGCAGGTACTGGCCCTTGGCCGCCGAGGGCTTGTTTTTGACCAGCGCCTCGATGAGGGCGGTGAAGTTCTCGTGCAGGGCCTCGGTGTCGAAGGAGGCCTTTCCGATCGGCGCGTGCACGATTCCGAACTTGTCGGCGCGGAACTCGATGCGGCCGCCTTTGACCTCCTTGACCGCCCGGGCGACGTCGAAGGTGACCGTGCCCGACTTCGGGTTCGGCATCAGGCCGCGGGGGCCGAGGATCCGGCCCAGTGGTCCGACCTTGCTCATTATGTCCGGGGTCGCGATGGCGACGTCGAAGTCGGTGAATCCCTCGGAGACGCGCTTGACCAGGTCCTCGCCGCCGACGATGTCGGCGCCCGCCTCCTTGGCCTCGCGCTCCTTCTCGCCCGCCGCGAAGACGGCCACCCGGATCGATTTGCCGGTGCCGCGCGGAAGGGTGACGGCGCTCCGGATCTGCTGGTCGGCGTGCCGCACGTCGATGCCCAGCCGGATGTGCGCCTCCACGGTGGCGTCGAACTTGGAGATGGACGTGTCGCGCGCCACCTGACAGGCCTTGATCGGCTCCAGGCCGCCGTCGCCGTTCTGGCCCAACGCCTCCTCGACCTTCTTCAAGGCCTCCAGGTACTTCTTCCCGTGGCGCTTAGCCAATGACTTCGAGCCCCATCGAGCGGGCCGTGCCCTCGATCATCTTCACGGCTTGGTCCAGGTCGTAGGCGTTGAGGTCCTTCATCTTGACCTGGGCGATCTGGGCCAGCTGGTCCTTGCTGACCCGGCCGACCTTCTCGCGGTTGGGCTTGGGCGACCCCTTCTCGACCCCGGCCGCCTTCTTGAGCAGGTTGACCGCGGGCGGGGTCTTGAGGATGAAGGTGAAGGTCCGGTCCTCGTAGATGGTGATCTCGGCCGGGACCACGTCGCCGGCCTGCGAGGCTGTCTTCTCGTTGTAGGCCTTGCAGAACTCCATGATGTTGATGCCGTGCGGGCCGAGCGCCGTACCGACGGGCGGCGCGGGCGTGGCCTTGCCGGCCTCCAGCTCGATCTTCAGCACTGCGCGGACCTTCTTCTTTCCCATCGCTTCGAAAACTCTTCCTCTAGTGGACCTTCTCGACCTGCAGGAGGTCGAGCTCGACCGGCGTCTCGCGGCCGAACATGTTGACCAGCACCTTGAGCTTGCCCCGCTCGGGGTTGATGTCGTCGACCTTGCCGTGGAAGTCGGTGAAGGGGCCGTCCACGACCCGGACGCTCTCCCCGACCTGGAACTCGACCCGGATCTTGGGCGCCTCCTGCTTCATCTGCTTCTGGATCGCCTTGACCTCCTTCTCCTGGAGGGGCACGGGCTTGTTCCCGGAGCCGACGAAGCTGGTCACGCCGGGGGTGTTGCGGACGACGTACCAGGACTCGTCCGACATCACCATCTTGACCAGGATGTAGCCGGGGAAGATCCGCTTCTGCACGTGCCGGCGCTTGCCGTCCTTGATCTCGATCTCGTCCTCCATGGGGACCAGAACCTGGAGGATCCGGTCGTGCATGTCCATGGACTCGATGCGCTTCTCGAGGTTCTTCTTGACCTTCTCCTCATGCCCGGAGTAGGCGTGGACGACGTACCACTGCGCGTCCTCGGCGGTCGTTTCGGTTGCTGCTCTCTCGGTTGCCATGTCTTTTCTAGTGGGTCGCCCCCTGGATGCCGTTGTAGACGTAGCGCTGGGTGAACGCGCCCAGGCCGAGGTCGACGAGGCCGATGAAGGCGGAGATGACGACCACCGTGACCACCACCACCACGGTGTAGCGGTAGAGCTCGGCGGGCGTCGGCCAGACCACCTTCCGGAGCTCCTCGACGGTGTCCCGGAAGAAGCTGAGGACCCGGCTCTCCTGCTGGTCGCGGCGGGCTGCCGAGACGGCCATTACTTGGTCTCCTTGTGCGCCGTGTGCCTGCGGCACCAGCGGCAGTACTTCTGCAGCTCCAGCCGGTCAGGATCGTTCTTCTTGTTCTTGACCGTGGTGTAGTTCCGACGTTTGCAGTCGGTGCACTGGAGCGTGATGATCGTCTCCATACCTGTCCCTTCGCCTTCGTTCGCAGGGAAAGGTCTTTTTCCCTTCCCAAAAAATAAAGCCTAGGAAACCTAGGCGGAAGTCAATATACCAGTTCCCGGCCCGCTCCAAACTCCCGGTCAGCGCCGGCCGGCGGCGCTCCCAATGCGAGACTAGGCCGATGGCCGAGCCCGCGCGCGTCGCCGTCCTCCACGGCGACCAGACCGGGGAGGAGCTGCTCCAGGTCGCGCTGCGCTTCCTCGACCCCGAGCTGACCGGCGTCCCGGTGGTGCTGGAGCACTTCGACCTCTCCCTGGCCACCCGCCGGCAGTCCAACAACCAGGTCGTGCTGGAGGCCGCCGACGCGCTGCTCCGCACCGGCTACGGGATCAAGGCCGCCACCATCACCCCTGAACAGACCGGCGACGTCGGCAGCCCGAACGCCATTCTCCGGGCCCGGATCGGCGGCCAGGTGATCGTCCGGACCGGGCGCCGGATCCCCTCCGTCCGGCCGGTCGCCGGCGTCTACTCCCCGATCTCCGTGATCCGGATGGCGGTCGACGACGCTTACGGCGCCACCGAGTGGCGGGAGGGCGAGGGCCTCGACCAGTGGGCCTTCCGGACCGAGAAGATCTCCCGGCGCACCTGTCGGGTGGTCGCCGACTACGCCTTTCACCAGGCCCGGAGGCTGGGCGCCAAGGTCTTCGGGGGTCCGAAGTACACCGTCTCGCCGGTCTACGAAGGCCTCTTCAAGGAGGAGCTGGACGCGGCGGCGGCCCGCAACCCGGACGTCGGCTACGACCCGCAGCTGATCGACGCGACCTACGCCCTGCTGCTGACCACCAGCGGCGAGCCGCTGGTGATCCCCGCCCTCAACCGGGACGGCGACACCCTCTCCGACCTGGTCATGCAGCTGTTCGGGACCATCGCCGGCGCCGAGTCGGCGCTGCTCGCCTTCGACGGGGCGGGCAAGGTCAAGGTGATGATGACCGAGGCGCCTCACGGCACCGCTCCCTCCCTGGAGGGCAAGGACGTCGCCAACCCGATGGCCATGGTCATGGCCGTGGCGTCGCTGCTGGGCCACATGGACCATGGCCGCGCCCTTCGGGTCTCGCGCGCGATCTACGAGGCGACGCTGGAGGCGGTCTCGGACGGGGTCCGGACCGCCGACCTGGGCGGCCACGCCGGTACCGAGGAGTTCAGCACCGAGGTGGTCCGCCGGGTGCGGACCAAGCTCGACGTCTGGGGTTCGCTGTCGGACGTCGTTGGCTAGCGCGGCAGACGGCTAGATCTTGATTCGCTTGAAGCCTTCCGCGTACTCGTAGCCCGCCTTCTCACCGATCTCCCGCATCCGCTTGCGGAAGCCCTCCTCCCAGTTCTCCCAGTTCTTGACCTGGGACTCGTGGGCACGCAGGGCGGCGACCTTCTTGTCGACCACCGAGCCGATGTCGACGAAGAAGTCGCCCTGGTTCCAGGTCGGGATCCAGACCTCCTTGACGCGCCAGGCCTCCAGGCCCTCGGCGAGCAGCTCCCGGAACGCACGCGGGTTGCGGGCCGCGGGGTAGACCGCCGCCAGCGTCGCCGCCCCTACCGCGAGGTGGTCCGGGTGGTAGCTGCCGATCGGGGCTTCGATGTTGATCGACGGGACGTGGGTGACGACCAGCTCCGGCCGGTGGCGGCGGATCAGCGCCGTGATCTCCTTGCGGAATTCGATGCTGTGCTCGAGGCGCCCGTCCGGGTGGCCCAGGAAGACCACGTCGCGGATGCCCAATTCGGCGGAGGCGGCGCATTGCTCCTCGTAGCGCTGCCGGCTCAGCTCTGCGTCGGGGACGGTCGGGTCCTCGCCACCCTCGGAGCCGTCGGTGCAGATCACGATCGTCACCTGGGCCCCTTCCTCGACCAGCCGGGCCAGCGTGCCGGCGGCGCTGAAGTCGGGGTCGTCAGGGTGGGCGCTGACCACCAGCACGCGCTCGAAACGCGGGAATCCTTCCTCGGCCTTCTTCTCTTCGCTCATCTGGTCTCAAGGTAACCGGATGGCGGCGGCGGCCTATTTCGCCTTCAGCGTGACCCAGAAGGAAGAGCCGCCGCCGGGCCGGGGCTCGACGCCGGCCTGGCCCGACATCGCCTCGACCAGGCCGCGGACGACGTAGAGGCCCAGGCCCGCGCCGGGCCCTTCCTCGGCCAGCTTGACCCCGCGCCCGAAGATGCGCTCGCGCTGCTCGGGCGCGACGCCCGGCCCCCGGTCGCGGATCTCCACCCGGACCGTGCCCGCCCCGGCCCGCTCGGCCCGCACCTCGATCGGGGTGCCCGCCGGTGAGTAGCGGACGGCGTTGTCGATCAGCATCCGCAGCACCTGCGCCACCCGCTGCATGTCGCCCCTGACGACGATGCCGTCGACCGGGACCTGGACCCGGATCCGGTGCTCGCGGGCCCGCGCCCGGGCTGGCTCCAGGACGTCGGCAAGCACGTCCGCGAGGTCGACGTCCTCGGCCAGCACCCGGATCCCGCCCCGGTCCAGCCGACCGGCGACCAGGACGTCCTCGACGCGGTCCGCCATCCGGGCCGCCTGGCTGTCGATGAGGCGCAGCAGCTCCGCGACCTTGGCCGGCTCCAGGCCGCCCTGAGCCTGGAGCAGCAGCGTCGCCGCGCCCCGGATGGCGGTCAGCGGGCTGCGCAGGTCGTGTCCGAGCACGGACATCAGGTCGTTGGACTCGCCGGTCTGCATCGAAATTTCCGTTTCCTAGTGAATGGTGACGACCTTGAGCAGATTCGTCTGCCCCGGCTGGCTGGCCACTCCGGCCACGATCACGATCCGGTCACGCCGCTTGACCAGCCCGCTCTCGAGGGCCGCCGCCGTGGCTTTCGCGATCAGGTCGTCGGTGTCGACCCCGTGCTCGACCAGGAGCGGCACCACCCCGGCGTAGAGGGCGGTCCGGCGGAGCGTCCGGGCGTGCGGGCTGGCGGCGATGACCGGCACCGAGGGATGCTTCTTGGAGACCCGCAGAGCGGTGGAGCCCGTCTCCGTGAAGGCGACGATGGCCGAGGCGCGGACCTCGCCCGCGACCGTCGCCGCCGCGTGGGAGATGGCGCTCCCGACCGCGCCCCGGACCGTGCCGACCGCACCCGTCCGCTGGTAGCTCGGGTGTGACTCGGCGGCCCGGCAGATGGCGGCCATCGCGCGCACCGACTCGACGGGGTGGGCGCCGACCGAGGTCTCCTGGGACAGCATCACCGCGTCGGTCCCGTCCCAGATCGCGTTGGCGACGTCGGAGGCCTCGGCCCGCGTCGGCCGGTTGCTGCTGACCATGGACTCCAGCATCTCGGTGGCCGTGATGACGGTGACGCCGCGCAGGTTGGCGCGTTCGATGATGTCCTTCTGGACGGCCGGGACCTCGGCCAGCGAGAGCTCGACGCCCAGGTCGCCGCGGGCGACCATCACCGCGTCCGCCTCGGTGAGGATGCCGTTGAGCTCGGTCAGCGCCTGGGGCCGCTCCAGCTTGGCGATCAGCGGGGCCGAGCAGCCGACGGCCTTCATCGCCCGCCGGCAGGCGACCAGGTCCTCGGCGGAGCGGACGAAGCTCAAGGCGACGTAGTCGAAGTCGAGCTCGGCCCCGAAGGCCAGGTCGGCCCGGTCCTTGTCCGTCAGGGCGGGGAGCCGGAGCGGGCAGTTGGGCGCCGTCACCCCCTTGCGCTCACCGAGCAGCCCGCCCCGGACGACGGTGCAGTGGGCGTCGCGGCCCTTGACCTCCCGGACACGGAGCTCTATCTCACCGTCGGCCAGCAGCACCTTCTCATCGGGTCCGAGGGCGGCGATCAGGGCCTGGTGGCTGATCGGGATCAACTCCCGGTCGCCCACCACCGGCCTCGAGGTCAGGGTCACGGCCTCGCCCCGGCGGAGCCGGACCGGCGGGTCCAGCAGGCTGCCGGTCCGGATCTTCGGGGCCTGTAGGTCCTGGAGCAGCGCCACGTGCCGGTGAGCGGCCCCCGCCACCGAGCGCACGCCCTCCACTGCGGCGCGGTGCTGCGCGGGGTCGCCGTGGGAGAAGTTGATCCGCGCCACGTCCATCCCGGCCGCGACCAGGCTGCGAAGGACGGACCGGGAGGAGCTCGCCGGGCCCAGGGTGCAGATGATCCGGGTCCGGCGAAGGGTCACCGTCCTCCCGTTCCTCCGGCCGCGCGCTGGCGCGTCACCTCGTAGAGGATCGCGGCCGCCGCGGCCGACGCGTTGAGGCTCTCCACGCGACCGGCCATCGGGATCCGCAGGCGGGCGTCGCAGCGCTGCCGCACCAGGCGGTGGGCGCCCTCCTCCCCGCCCACCACGATGCAGACGGGCTGCCGGAAGTCGAAGTCCCAGGGCGCCAGGTCGCCGCCGACGTCCAGCGCCACGCACCAGAGCCCGGCCCGCTTGAGATCCGAGACGGCGCTGGCAAGTCCGCTGACCCGGACCAGCCGGACGTGCTCGCTGGCCCCGCTGCTGGCCTTGACCACGGCCCCCGTCACCGGCGCTGCGCGCCGCTCCGGCAGGACGACGCCGTCGACTCCGGCGGCGTCGGCGCTGCGCAGGATCGCGCCGCAGCCCCTTCAGGGAGCCGAACTCGCGAGGCGCCAGCTCGGCTGCCACGCCCTGGTGATTGCCATGAGCGAGGGAGTCGATCCGCTCTCGGGGAACCGTGTCGATGCGGGCCAGGCGGGCGAGCTCGACCAGCCGCGGGTCGGGCTCCAGGCCCTCGGCGATGAACACGCGCTTGACGCGGCCGGCGCGGGCAGCCTCCAGGACCGCGTTGCGCCCGTAGATCACGTCGACCCGCGCCCGCTGGGGGTTCCGGGAGCGCTCCGGCTGCGAGCTGCGCGGCCGCTCGGGTCGCGGGCTGCGCGAACGCTCGGGCCGTGGGAGCGGCGGCCTCCTGGTCGCCCGCTCAGGCCTTGCGCCAGCGGACGCCGGTCTTGGAGTCCTCGAGGAGGATGCCCCGCGTTCGGAGCTCCTCCCGGATCGCGTCCGCCCGCGCGAAGTCCCGCCCGGCGCGGGCCTCCTCCCTCTCGGCGATGAGCCGCTCGACTTCCTTTTCAATCTCGACGTCCCCACCCCGCAGGATATCGAGATGGCGGTCGGCGTCCTCGAGCAGCGCCCGCATCACCGCCTGGCCTTGGGGCCCGACCTCCTCCCGGTCCAGCGCCGCGTTCGATTCCCGGACGGCGTCGAACAGCAGTCCGACCCCGCGCGGCAGGTTGAGGTCGTCGTCGAGGGCCTCGCGATAGCGGGCGCGGACCTCGTCGAGCCGCGCCGACAGCTGGCTGTCGTCGACCTCGGCCGGCTGCTGGCGGTCGACCCGGTCGGAGAAGTCGCGCAACCGCCGGACCTGCTCGGCCGCCGCCCGGACCGCCTCCTCGTCCATCCGCAGCTGCGTCCGATAGTGGGCGTTGGCGATCAGGAAGAAGCGCACCGCGAGCGGGTCGTGGCCGGCATCCACCAGGTCGCGGAGGGTGGCGATGTTGCCGAGCCGCTTGGACATCTTGGCGCCGGTCGCGTCGGAGAGGTGCTCGGCGTGCAGCCAGAAGCGCGAGAACTTGACCCCGTTGGCCGCCTCCGACTGGGCGACCTCGTTCTGGTGGTGCGGGAAGAGCAGGTCGATGCCGCCGGCGTGGATGTCGAGCGTGTCGCCCAAGAAGGCCTTGCTCATCACCGAGCACTCGATGTGCCAGCCCGGGCGGCCCGCGCCGAAGGGCGCCGGCCAGGAGGCGCGGACCTCGGCGTCGCCCGGCACGCTGCCCTTCCAGAGCGCGAAGTCGGAGACCGACTCCTTGCCGTAATCGTCTTGAGACACGCGCGCGCCCGCCTTCAGCCCGGCCCGGTCGAGGTGGGCGAGCTCGCCGTAGGCCGGGAAGCTGGCGATCCGGTAGTAGACGTCGTCGTCGGCCCGGTAGGCGTGTCCGGTCTCCAGGAGGCGGCCCACCATCTCGACCATGCCGGGCACGTGCTCGGTCGCCCGCGGGATGTGCTCGGGGGTCTGCACGCGCAGCGCCGCCAGGTCCTCCAGGAAGGCCCGCTCGTAGGGCTCGACGTACTCCCGGATGGTCGTTCGACGCTCGGTCGCCAGGCGGATGATCCGGTCCTCGATGTCGGTCAGGTTCATGACCTGGTCGACGCGGTAGCCGCTGAAGAGAAGGTGCCGGCGGAGCAGGTCGTAGAAGAGGAAGGTCCGGAAGT
>VBHN01000134.1 GCA_005881155.1 Chloroflexota bacterium
CCGGGGGACTACATCGCCATCCAGGCGATCATGGCCCACGGGTCGTTCGCCAACACCCGCACCATCTACACCAACGTCCACGTGCTTCGGACGGGGGTGGCGAGCGTCAACATCGCGCCCGTCCAGAACGGAAAGGGGGCGCCACCGCCCTCGCCGACGGTCGGCGTGACGTCCAGCCTGACGGTCGTCGTGACCCAGTGCCAGGCCGAGTACATCAACTGGTTCCTTGCCAACGGCGCCATCAAGTACACCCTGGAGTCCTACAAGGACTACACGCCACGGGACATCGCCGTGGACAGCAGCTGCCCGAACGTGGACGCCGCCGGCGGGGTGACCATCAACCAGGTCACCCAGAAGTGGCCGGGCTTCCTCAACTAGGCCGCGGCTGAGATGACCAACGTCATCGTGGGCGTGGCTTTCGCCGTGGGCCTCTTCCTCTTCTTCGCCGGCATCGACGGGATGCGCAAGGGCAGCGCCGGCAAGCCGATCTCCTGGCGCGACCGGATGGACGGCATGTTCCAGTCCACCGAGCAGTGGGGCGCCCAGCTGCGCGCCGCCTCGCCGCGAGCCGGCAAGCTGACGCTGGCCGAAAAGCTCTCCCGAGCCGACCTCAAGCTCCGCACCTCGGAGTGGATGCTGATCCGGATCGGAGTCCTGGTCGCGCTGGGCCTGGTCACGCTGCTCTGGCGCGGCATCAGCCCCCATTTCGTGATCGCGGTCGCGGTCGGCTGGTTCGCGCCCGGGGTCTACCTGCGCTGGCGGCAGAGCCGGCGGCTCAAGGCCTTCAACGACCAGCTCGGCGACACCCTGGTCATGATGTCGAACGCGCTCAAGAGCGGCTACTCGATGGCGCAGGCCCTCGACGTGGTGGCCAACCGCGCCTCGGCCCCGATCTCGCAGGAGTTCGACCGGGTGGTCAAGGAGGTCAACCTCGGCGCCGGCATCGAGGAGTCGCTGGCGCGGCTGGTGCGGCGCACCGAAAGCGCCGACCTGGACATGGTCGCGACAGCGATCGCCATCAACCGCAAGATCGGTGGCAACCTCAGCGAGATCCTGGAGGCGATCTCGGAGACGATCCGCGAGCGGGTCCGGATCAAGGGCGAGATGCGGACCATGACCGCCCAGGCCCGCGGCTCCGGCTACATGATCACGGGCCTGCCGATCGTGCTCGGCGTCTTCATGTACTTCGTGACGCCGCAGTACTTCGCGCCCATGGTGAGCAACCCGATCGGCATCGGGCTGCTGGTCTTCGCCGGCATCTTCCTGGGCCTCGGCCAGTTCATCATGAGCCGGATCGCGCAGGTGGAGGTCTGAGATGCTCCTGACGGTCGTCCTCGCCTTCGCCTTCGCCGGCGGCCTCTTCCTGGCCGTCAGCAGCATGGACCGCACGGTCACCAACGACGACGACCTCGAGCGGATGCTGAAGGGCTACGGCGAGATCGAGGCGATCAGCATCGACGAGATCGAGCTCCGCAAGCCGTTCGAGGAGCGCGTGCTGCGGCCCGCGCTGGAGCGATTCGGACGCTTCCTCGGCGAGCGAACGCCGCAGAAGAGCCGCGACAACCTGCGGGTCAAGCTCTCGGTCGCGGGCAACCCGGCCAACCTCAGCGTGGGCGGCTTCCAGGCGCTTCGACAGGTGGGCGCCTTCCTGGGCCTGGTGGTCGGGGGGCTGCTGGGACTGCTCCTGTTTTCGATCGTCGGCCTCGCCATCGGCGTCGCCGGCGGCGCCCTGATCGGCTTCTACGCGCCCATGTACTGGATCAACTCATTGATCGGCGCCCGGCGCAAGGAGATCCAGAAGGCGCTGCCCGACGCGATGGACCTGCTCACCATCGCCAGCGAGGCGGGCCAGTCCTTCGACGCCGCGATCAACAACGTGGTCGAGAAGTACGCCAACGCGCTGGCCGACGAGTTCGCGGTCGTGATCCGCGAGACCCAGCTGGGCCGGCCCCGACTGGAGGCCCTGGAAGACATGGGCAGGCGCTGCGGCGTGGAGGACCTGAACAACTTCATCCAGGCCATCATCCAGTCCGAGCAGATGGGCGTAGGCATCGCCAAGATCCTCCGCATCCAGGCCACGGAGCTGCGCCGCAAGCGCCGCCAGCGGGCGCAGGAGACGGCGGCGCAGGCGACCCTCAAGATGATGCTGCCGATGGTCGGCTGCATCTTCCCCACGCTCTGGATCATCCTGCTCGGCCCGGCGATTCTGGTCGTATTGAAAGCCAAGGGTTAGCACCAAGTTCGACACGGTTCGTATTCGGGAATCAATACAATCGAGATCGTCGTGACCCTTCCCCACCAGGAGTCCAAGCTTGCCCGCTGACGCCCTCGACCTGGTCGTCCTGGGCGGCGGCTTCGGCGGCTACACAGCCGCCATCCGCGCCAGCCAGCTCGGCCTCAAGGTGGCGTTGGTCGAAGAGGCCAGGATGGGCGGCACCTGCCTGCACTGGGGCTGCATCCCCACCAAGGCCCTCCTGGAGTCGTCGGAGCTGCTGTACAAGCTCCGCGACCGCGGCCAGGAGTTCGGCGTCAAGGTGCAGGGCATCGCGGTCGATTACCCGACCATCGGCAAGCGCCGGGACACGATCGTCAACCAGCTGACCAAGGGCGTCGAAGGCCTGATGCGCAAGAACCAGATCGAGGTCATCAACACCCACGCCACGGTGGCGGGCAAGAACACCATCCAGGCGGGCGACCGCAAGCTGGAGGCGAAGGACCTGATCATCGCGACCGGCTCCACGCCGCGGCTGCTGCCGGGCATCGAGGTCGACGGCAAGCGGATCATCACCTCCGACCACGCCATCTACGCCGACCGCCTGCCCGCGTCAGTGGCGATCATCGGCGGCGGCGCCATCGGCGTCGAGTTCGCCACCTTCTACCACCAGATGGGCGTCGCGAAGGTGACCCTGATCGAGGCCCTGGACAGGCTCGTCCCGCTCGAGGACGAGGAGGTCTCGGGCGTGATGCTGAAGGCGTTCCAGAAGGTCGGAATCGACGTCCGCCTGGGCGCCAAGGTTCAAGAGGCGAAGGCTTCCGAGAACGGCGTGACGGTGAAGCTCGACTCCGGCGAGCTCAAGGTCGATCAACTGCTGGTCGCCGTCGGCCGGGCTCCGCGCAGCAACGGCATCGGGCTCCCCGATGTGGGTCTCAAGCTGAACAAGCAGGGCTTCGTCGAGGTCGACGAGTGGCTTCGAACGGGCGTGGACGGCATCCACGCCATCGGCGACCTGGTCGGCGGCTACCAACTGGCGCACGCGGCCGTGCACGAAGGCGTGACCGCGGCCGAGGACATCGCCGGCCAGCGCTTCGAGCCCATCAAACAGGAGCTGATCACCCGCTGCACGTACTCGCACCCCCAGATCGCCTCGGTCGGCCTGACCGAGAAGCAGGCGAAGGACCTGGGGATCAAGGTCAAGGTCGGCAAGTTTCCCTTCCTGGCCATCGCCCGGGCGCTCATCCACGGAGAGCCCGACGGGTTCGTCAAGATCGTCGCCGACGACACCGGCCGCGTCCTCGGCACCCACGTGGTCGGCGTCCAGGCGACCGAGCTGATCGCCGAGCCGGCCCTGGCCCAGCTCTTCCAGGGCGACGCCTGGGAGATCGGCCGCAACGTCCATCCCCATCCGACCCTGTCGGAGGCCGTCGGGGAGGCGGCGATGGCCGTCGACGGCCACGCGCTCAACATCTAGAAGAGGCGCATGAAGACCAAGGAGAAGCTCGGCTTCGCGCCGGATTGGCACTACCAGGACCCCATCGACTGGCGCGACACCGACCTGGACGAGGACACGCTCCGGGAGTGGTTCCGGTACATGCTGCTGAGCCGCCAGATCGACATCCGGTGCCAGGTCCTGAACCGGCAGGGCCGCGCGCCCTTCATCCTCTCCGGCGCCGGCCACGAGGCGGCCCAGATCGGCGCGGCCTGGCCGCTCAAGCCCAAGCACGACTGGATCTCGCCTTACTACCGTGACGTCGTCTTCAACTTCCGGATGGGCGTCACCTCGCTGGACGTGATGCTGTCGGTGCTGGCCAAGCCCGACGACCCGGCCTCAGGCGGCAAGCAGACGCCAGGCCACTTCTCGGATCCGCGGCTGAACATCATCTCCGGCGGCTCGCCGCTGGCCACCCAGCTGGTGCACGCCGCCGGCGCCGCCTACGCGTTGAAGATGGACGGCGCCGACAAGGTCGTCATGACCTGCTTCGGCGAGGGCGCCGGGGCCGAGGGCGACGCGCACGAGGCGATGAACTTCGCCGCCATCTACAGGCTGCCCGAGGTCTTCTTCTGCCAGAACAACGGGTTCGCCATCTCCACTCCCTTCAAAAAGGAGTACGCCATCGATTTCGCCGCCCAGCGCGCCGCGGGCTACGGCTTCCCCGGCGTGACGCTCGACGGCCGTGACCCCGTCACCACCTACCACGTCTGCAAGCAGGCCGTCGCACGGGCCCGATCGGGTGAAGGACCGACCCTGGTGGAGGCCCTGGTGGACCGGCTGGGGGCCCATTCCTCCGAGGACGACCAGCGTCGTTACCGGTCGGCCGAGGAGCTCGAGCAGCTGGCGAGCAACGATTGCCTGCAGCGCTTCCGCGCCAGGCTGCTGGAGGAGGGCATCCTCAACGAGAACCAGGTCGCCGAGTACGAGGAGGCGGTCAAGGAAGAGGTCAACCAGGCCACCCGCCAGGCGCTTGACGCGCGCGACGCCGAGCCCGAGGAGGCCCTGTCCAACGTCTACGGGTCCGAGGTTCCCGAGGCCATCGAGCCCGCCTCAGGCGCCGAGAGCGAGGAGCTGAACATGGTCGGAGCGCTCCGCGAGTGCCTCGCCGAGGAGATGGACCGCGACCAGCGGGTGCTGGTCCTGGGCGAGGACGTCGGGCCCAAGGGCGGCGTCTTCCTGATCACCGACGGCCTCTTCAAGCGGTTCGGAGAGCAGCGCGTCATCGACACCCCGATCGCCGAGTCCTCGATCGCCGGTATCGCGCTGGGGATGGCCCTGGCCGGCAAGCGGCCGGTGGCGGAGATTCAGTTCACCGACTTCGCCCACATGGCCTTCAACCAGATCACCAACGAGATCGCCAAGTTCCGCTACCGGTCGAACGGGGGCTGGGCCGTGCCGATGGTGGTCCGCGCCCCGATGGGCGGCCACGTGCGCGGGGCGCTCTACCACTCGCAGTCGATCGAGGCGCGCTTCGCGACGCCAGGCCTGAAGATCGTCATCCCGTCCGGCCCGTATGACGCCAAGGGCCTGCTGCTGGCCGCGATCCGCGACCCGGACCCGGTGCTCTTCCTCGAGCACAAGCGGCTCTACCGGATGTTCAAGGAGCCGGTGCCAAAGGGCGAGTACCTGATCCCCCTGGGCCAGGCCAAGACGGTCCGCCAGGGGACCGACATCTCGGTCTTCTGCTACGGCCTGATGGTCCACTACGCCCTCCAGGCCGCGAAGGCGGTCGGAGAGGACGGGATCTCCGTGGAGGTCGTCGACTTGCGGACGGTCTACCCGCTGCCCAAGGAGCAGGTCCTGGAATCGGCGCGGAAGACGGGCAAGGTGCTGGTCCTCTACGAGGACAACTTCAGCGTCTCGATCGGTTCCGAGGTTGCCGCCTTGATCGCCGACGAGGCCTTCCGGCACCTGGACGCGCCGGTCAAGCGCCTGGGCGGCCTCGACGTGCCGTCGATGCCCTATGCCGCCCCGATGGAAGACCTCTTCATGCCCAACCCGGCCAAGGTCGAGAAGGCTCTGCGGGAGCTGGCTGCCTACTGATGGCCAAGACCGTGAAGGTGACCATGCCCCAGCTCGGAGAGTCGGTCCACGAGGGGACGATCTCGAAGTGGCTGGTCAAGCCCGGGGACAAGGTCGTCGAGTTCGAGCCGATGATGGAGGTGGAGACCGACAAGGTGGCCACCGAGGTGCCATCGCCGGTGACCGGCATCCTGAAAGAGATCCTGGCCGCCGACGGGGCGACGGTGCCCTCCGGAGGCGAGATCGCCGTGGTCGAGCTGGAGGGCGCGGACGGGGCTGCCGCAGAACCCAAGGAGAAGGAGCCCGCGTTGGAGGGGGCGGCTCCTCAAGAAGCCGACAAGCCGGCGCCCGAGACCAGGCCGGAGCCGGAGCCGGAGCCGGAGCCGCAGCCGGAGCCGGAGCCGGAGCCCGGGCCCTCGGGGGAGGGCGACAAGACCGAGACCGGCGAGCATCGCTACTCACCGGCGGTGCGGTTGCTGGCCGAGGAGAAGCACCTCGACCTCAACACCCTGA
Source organism: Chloroflexota bacterium (assembly GCA_005881155.1). Classification (GTDB taxonomy): domain Bacteria; phylum Chloroflexota; class Dormibacteria; order Dormibacterales; family Dormibacteraceae; genus CF-105. The sequence goes on from VBHN01000134.1 coordinate 6,246, forward strand.
AAGGCACGGGCCTGGGCGGAAGGGTCACCAAGAAGGACGTCGAAGCCGCCGCCGCAGGCCGGGCCACCGCGCCGGCCGAGCAGGCCGCTGCCGCCGCCCCGCCCGCGCCCGCCACCGGGGCCGCTCCCACGCCGCCCGCGATCGATGGCGACGAGCGGGTGCCGCTCAGCCGGATCAAGCGGCTGGTCGGTGAGAACATGGTCAAGTCCAAGTCCACCATCCCGCACGCCTGGCAGACGCAGGAGGTGGACATGGGCGGGGTGGTCGCCAACCGCAACGCGAACAAGGCCAAGTTCGCGAAGCAGGAAGGCTTCTCGCTGACCTTCCTGCCCTACGTGGTGATGGCCGCGGCCGTCGCGCTCCGCGAGCACCCGGATGTGAACGCGACCTTCGGCGGCGACGCCATCCTCGTTCATCGCGACATCAACATCGGGATCTCGGTCGGCATGGAGGACGCGCTGGTGGTGCCCGTGATCCGGCGCACGGACTCGCTCTCCATCGCTGGCATCGCGCGGGCGGTGAACGACCTGGCGACGCGTGCGCGCGATGGCAAGCTGAAGGGCGACGACCTGCAGGGTGGAACCTTCACCGTGAACAACTCGGGCACCTTCGGGACCCTCTTCTCCTACTCGGTGATCGCGCCCGGCCAGGCCGGGATCCTGACCATGGAGGCGATCGTCGAGCGGCCGGTCGCGGTGGAGGGGATGATCGGGATCAAGCCGATGATGTACGCCTGCTTCAGCTTCGACCACCGAATCCTCGACGGGCTCCAGGCTGCTAGATTCCTGGTCTCATGTCGGAAATGGCTCGAGTCGGTGACGGCGGAGACCCCAATCTATTAGCGGAAGGCAAAGGGGGGCAGGCCCCCCTTTCCGGAATCCCCCCCGCGGCGCCACGCCTGGGTTTCGCTTCAGACAACTCAAACGGCCGGGATAAACCCGGCCTTGGCGCAGCGTCAGGCACAGCGGAAGGCAAAGGGGGGCAGGCCCCCCTTTCCGGAATCCCCCCCGCGGCGCCACGCCTGGGTTTCGCTTCGGACAACTCTAACGGCCGGGATGAACCAGGTCTTGGCGCAGCGTCACGCACAGCAAATCGGGCTGTCTGGGAATGGCGTGGCGGATAGCGAAGGGAGCCTTGATCTACTAGCGCTGCTCGTCCGCGTTAGGGACGAGCCCGGCTCTCTCTATCGAGTCTCGGAGGCGATCTATCGGCATGGGGGCAACGTCACCTACGTCTCGACCATCACCGGCGGTGAGATCCAGTTCGAGATGGTCGGCGTCGACGACCGAAAACAGCTGATCGCGGACTTGCTGGGCCTCAAGCCGGTGGTCGAGGCGGTCACCGAGGTGCCTTCCTTTCAGGAGATATTCGGCAAGCGGATCATCGTGATCGGTGGCGGCGCCCAGGTCGGGCAGGTGGCCCAGGGCGCGGTCGCCGAGGCCGACCGGCACAACATCCGCGGCGAGCGGATCTCGGTCGACACCATCGCGCTGGTCGGAGAGGAGAAGCTGGCGGCGGCGGTGCGCGCCACCGCGCGGCTGCACCGGGCCAAAGTGCTGGTCCTGGCCGGCGCGCTGATGGGCGGGGACATCACGACCGCCGTCCGCGAGGTCCGCGAGGCCGGGATCATCGTGATCAGCACCAACATGGCCGGCTCGGTGCCGGAAGCAGTGGACCTCGTCGTCACCGATTCCCTGGAAGCCGGGATCATGGCCGTGATGCTGGTCGCCGACACGGCCAAGTTCTCGATCGAGATGGTCCGCGGGAAAAGGTTCTAGTCCGGCTTCCTGAGGAGGATCCACGCACTGGCGACGGCCAGGGCCCAGACCGGCGCCATGGTGATGACGAAGGGCCTGATCGTGTCGCTCGCCGAGTGCGAGTCTCGATCGAAGGCCAGGAAGACCAGCACCGTGCCGTAGAGCAGGATCAGTAAAGCCGCTGAGATCGCGACCGGCTTGGCCAGCCTCATGCTCTCAGAAACTCATGCCGCACCCGGGCGGTTACGCCGGCGGGGCTATGCTCGGGTCACTCCCCGCCCACCCATCGATGGAGGAACCACGCCATGGCCGGTCCAGTCGTCCACGAGCCCGCCAGCGCAGTCCGGCGCACGCCCCAATTCGGCAATGCGACCCGCGATGACGTCCCCGCCTTCCTCGGGATCATGCGGATCATCCACCAGGAGCCCAACTCGAGCGCC
>VBHN01000135.1 GCA_005881155.1 Chloroflexota bacterium
TGCCCGGGTCGTCCTCCCAGGCCGCCCGCTTCTCGACGATGGCAACCCGCTGCTCGAGGTCGCGGATGCCCTCGACGTCGACGCAGAGCCCGAAGCGGTCGAGCAGCTGCGGCCGGAGCTCGCCCTCCTCCGGGTTCATCGTCCCGACCAGGATGAAGCGCGCCGGGTGCATGACCGAGACTCCCTCCCGCTCGACGATGTTGACGCCCATCGCGGCCGCGTCGAGGAGCACGTCGACGATGTGGTCGTCGAGGAGGTTGACCTCGTCGACGTAGAGGATGTTGCGGTTGGCCTCGGCCAGCACGCCCGCCTCGAAGCGGCGGGAGCCTTCCTTGAGCGCCGCCTCGATGTCGATGGTCCCGACCACGCGGTCCTCGGAGGCGTTGATGGGCAGCTCGACCACGCGCATCCGCCGGGTCGCCGCGGCCAGCCTCTCACCGGCCTGGAGCCGCGCCTGGCAGTCCATGCAGAGCGACTCCCGGTCGCTGGGGTTGTCGCCGAAGCGGCAGCCGGCGACGACCTGCTGCTCGGGCAGCAGCCGGGCCAGCGCGCGGACGGCCGTGGACTTGCCGGTGCCCTTCTCGCCCCGGATCAGGACCCCGCCGATGGAGGGGTTGATCGCGTTGAGAACCAGGGCCATCTTCATGCGGTCCTGCCCGACGATGGCGCTGAAGGGATAGGAGTAGCGATCGACAGACACAGCCTTAGGAGTCTAGCTATCCCCTGTTGAGCTGCCGTTCAACCACCGAGGCGATCTCGTCGCGGGAGAGGTCGAAGAGCCCGTAGTAGCGGGCGCCCATCCGGCCCGCCAGGTCGGCGCAGGCGTTGATGGCGTAGGTCTGGTACATGGGCGCGACCCGGGCCAGGTGCTGGATCGAGGGCAGGTGGCTGAAGTCGCGGGCGGAGTCGATGACGAGGCAGTCGATCTTCTCCGCCTGGATCATCCCGGCCACCTTCTGCGCTTCGATCAGGGGCTCCTCCTTGAACATCGAGATGTTGCCGCGGCCGTCGCTGATCAGCACCAGCAGCGGCCGGACGGTGGCGTCGCGCAGCACCTCGGTCTTGATCACGCTCAGCCCGGCCAGCAGGCCGTGCGTCAAAGGCGTGGTGCCGCCGACCGAGAGCCGTTCCAGCCGCCTCCGCGCCAGCGAGACCGAGGAGGTCGGCCGCAGCACGACCTCGGCGCTGCGGTTCTTGAAGATGACGACGGCCACGCGGTCGCGCCGCACGTAGGCGTCCTGGAGCAGGGACAGGATCGCGCCCTTGGTGGCCGCCATCCTCTGCTCGGCGTCCATCGACGCCGAGGCGTCGACGACGAAGACGATCAGGTTGCCGGTCTTGCGCTCACGGATCTTCTCGCGCAGGTCGGAGCGCTCCAGCACCATCCGCTCGCCGGTCCTGCGCCCGCGGCGCGCCTGGAAGGGGGCGGCGGCGCGGATGGTGGCATCCACGGCGAGGTCGGTGACCTTCTCCGAGGTCCGGGCGCTCGTGTAGCGGCCGCGGCGGTTCGCCGACTGGGCGGTGGCGCGCTTGCCGCCCTGCTTCCGGGGCCGGCGGTGGCGCGGCAGCTCAATCTTCTTCACGTCGAAGGTGTCCGCCGTCTCCGGCGTGGACTCGGTCCCCACCCCACCGCCGGCGCTGGTGCCCTCGACGGAGCCGCTCGACTCCTCCTCGCTGGTCCGGCTCTGGTCCTCGCTCTCCTGGGCGGCGCCCTCCTGCTCGTTGCTGGCGGACTGCTGCTGCGGGTCGCTCGACTCCGGGCTCCCCTCTTCCTCGTTGGCTGCGGACTCCTCCTGGCGCTCCTCGTCGCCCTGGCCCTGCTCGCGCTTGACCGGGTTCCGGGCGCGATGGGCGAGCGCCAGCTCGGCGGCGTCGAAGATGTCGTCGCGAGTGGCCTGGGGATGGCCGCGGAAGGCAGCGATGGATACGGCGCCGCGGGCGACGACCAGGTCGGCGCGGTGGCCCTGGACGCCGGAATCCAGGCAGATGCGCGAGATGAGCCGGGCCTGGGAGGGCGTCAGGTCGAGGTCCGTGACCGTCTCCCGCGCCTCCACGATCCGCTCCGAGAGATGGGCGTCGCTGGCCTTGAACTCCTCCAGGAAGGCCGCGTCGCGGGCGCGGAAGGCGGCCTCGCGCTCGACGATCGAGACCCGCAGTTCGGGGTCGTCGATGCCTTCGACGTCGACGCAGAGCCCGAAGCGGTCGAGCAGCTGCGGGCGCAGCTCGCCCTCCTCGGGGTTCATGGTCCCGACCAGGATGAAGCGGCTTGGATGAACGACCGAGACGCCCTCCCGCTCGACCACGTTGACGCCCATGGCGGCCGCGTCCAGGAGCACGTCCACGATGTGGTCGTCGAGCAGGTTCACCTCGTCGACGTAGAGGATGTTGCGGTTGGCCTCGGCCAGCACCCCGGGCTCGAACCGGCGGTGCCCGTGACGCAGGGCCGCCTCGAGGTCGATGGACCCGACCACGCGGTCCTCGGAGGCGTTGATGGGCAGCTCGACCACCCGCATCGGCCGGGTGCTGACCGGGAGCGGACCGAGCACGGCTCGCTCTCGACAGTCGATGCAGTAGTGCTCGGGCTCCCCCGGGTCGTCGCCGAAGTGGCAGCCCTCCACGACCCTGTGCTCGGGCAGCAGGCGGGCCAGCGCCCTGACCGCGGTTGACTTGCCCGTCCCCCGCTCCCCTCGGATCAGGACCCCGGCGATGACCGGGCTGATCGCGTTCGCGACCAGGGCCAGCTTCATCTTCTCCTGGCCCACGATGGCGGTGAACGGATAGAAGTCGCGCTCGAGGGTGGTGGCCACTGAAGGTAAGGGTACCCAGCGTTCGGACGTGCACTCGCCGGCGAACGAACGAAATTTCGACGCCCCAGAGGTGCCGGCGCCGGCGAACGCCCGCCATCGCCGGCAATCGCGGCATTCAGAGCGCGCCGATACCCGCCACCGCCGGCAATCGCCGCCTTAACCGGTGTGCTTGGCGCCGGCAGGCTGGCCCGAATACGATCCGCCTCGACCACCGAACCCCCGGGTGGGTGGTTTTGGGGGAGGGTCTTTAGAAGCCGCCTTCCCTGTCGGTCGGATCGTCCATGAAGGGGTAGCGGTAGCTCTTGGGGGGCGCGTGCGTCTCCTTGATGGAGCGCGGGCTGGTCCAGCGGAGGAGGTTCAGCGCACTTCCCGCCTTGTCATTGGTACCCGAGGCCCGCGCCCCCCCGAACGGCTGCAGCCCGACCACCGCACCGGTCGGCTTGTCGTTGACGTAGAAGTTCCCGGCGGCGTTCACCAATCTCCGGCTGGCCTGCTGGATCGCCGCCCGGTCGGTCGCGAACACTGCGCCCGTCAGCGCGTAGGGGCTGGTCCGATCGCAGAGGTCGAGCGTCTCCTCCCACCGTCCGTCCGGGTACGGGTAGACGGTGAGGATGGGCCCGAACAGCTCCTCCTGCAGGAGCTTGAAGCTCGGGTCGCTGGTCTCGACCACGGTCGGCCGGACGAACCAGCCGACGCTCTCGTCGGTCACTCCCCCGGCCACGATCTTCGCGTTCGACGAGCGCCGGGCGAACTCGATCGCCTCCGAATGGCGCCGGAAGGCAGGCTCGTCGATGACCGCCCCCATGAAGTTCCGGAAGTCGGCCGGGTCGCCCATGGGGATCTCGTCCACCTCGCCCGCGAACTCGTCGCGCAGGGCCTCCCACATCGACTTCGGGATGTAGGCGCGCGAGGCCGCCGAGCACTTCTGGCCCTGGTACTCGAAGGCACCGCGGATGAGCCCAGTGAGGAGGGCGTCAACGTCGGCCGACTCGTGGACCATCACGAAATCCTTGCCCCCGGTCTCCCCGACCAGCCGCGGGTAGGTGCGGTAGCGCTCGAGGTTGCCCCCGACGGTCTTCCACATGCCCTGGAAGACGGCGGTGGAGCCGGTGAAGTGGATGCCGGCCAGGTTGGAATCGTTCAGCACGACCTCGGAGACGTCGGCCGCGCTGCCGCTGACCAGGTTGATGACACCCGCCGGCAGCCCCGCCTCCTCCAGCAGGCGCTGCAGGAGCGAGGCGACCAGCAGCGTCTGCGTGGCCGGCTTGTAGACGACAGTGTTCCCCATCAGGGCGGGCGCGGTCGGCAGGTTGCCCCCGATGGAGGTGAAGTTGAAGGGGCTGACCGCGTAGACGAAACCCTCCAGGGGCCGGTACTCGGTGCGGTTCCAGGCGGCCTGGTCGTTGAACGGCTGCTGGCGGTGGAGCTCGTCCGCGAAGTAGACGTTGAACCGCCAGAAGTCGACCAGCTCGCAGGCCGCGTCGATCTCAGCCTGGTGGACGGTCTTGCTCTGGCCGAGCATGGTGGCGGCGTTGATGGTGTCGCGCCAGGGACCAGCCAGCAGTGCCGCCGCCCGCAGCAGCACCTCCGCCCGCTCCTGGAAGGGCGTGGCCGCCCAGGCCGGGCCGGCCGCGAGGGCTGCGTCGACGGCGTCCCGGAAGTCCTTCTTGGCTCCGACCTGGTACTCGCCGATCGTCTGCTGGTGCCGGTGGGGAGACTTCAGGGGCCGGGTTGAAGCGCCTTTGCGGCGGTCGCCGCCGATCGTCATCGGGATCTCGCTGACCACGTCCGAGAGGACGGCCAGGCGGTCGCGGACGCTCTCCCGCTCCCGCGTGCCCGGCGCGTAGGTCCGAATGGGCTCGTTGTACGGCGCCGGGACCTTGAAATGTCCGTCCCCGCTCATGAAAGCCAATTTAAGGCATTGAGAACGGGGCTAGAATCGCGGTCCGATGCTTGGCCTGGGCGGACTTTTGGGGCAGCACCCGAAGGGACCGATCCGCATCCCGGTGGTGGCTGCGCCCGCCATCCCGTTCGGCGTCTACTACACGCCGCTCTACCCGCCGCTGGGATCCGACGAGCTGCGCGCCCGCTTGGGCGGCTGGCTCGACCAGCACGTCGAGGAGCCGCTTCGGGGCGCGCTCAAGCCGGTGGTCGCCTCGGCGGAGCTCCTCAGCTACCTGGACCTGCACAAGACCGCACTGCCACCGCCCACCGACGCCGCCCAGACCGGCGCGACCGCGGAGGAAGCGGCGAAGCTCGAAAGGGCCTGGCAGGTGATGGCGGTGACCGGGCACCCCGCGGTCCAGGTGCCGGTCTTCGGCCTGTGGGCCGCGCTCGCCGGCGCCCACTCGGCGGCCCAGGAGCTGGACGGTGTCGCCATCGACAGCACCACGCACCGCGTGCTGCGGGCAGACCTCGAGTCGCCGATCGCCGGCGACGGCCGGCTCCAGCTCGCCGAGCACGTCACTGTCTGTCCCCTCGCGAATTCGGCCGGTGCGGCCACCTGGCGGACGCTCGGCATGCAGAAGTTCGGCCTGCCCAACTTGCAGCTGCGTGGAGCCCTTGGCGACCCCACCCTGCTTCTCGTGGAGATCGGGCAGCGGCTGCTCGACGCGCTCCTGCGAGCCAACCACGGACGCGAGGAGCCGCTCGCAGAGCTGGAGGTCGGCAGCGAGCTGACGGTCCGGGGGGCGACCGCTGTGCACCTCCAGTACCTGGCGGGCGCCGACCCGCTCCTCGACGTCTCCCTGCCGGCCGCCGGTTAGCGCAGGCTGCTAGGCAGGGATCAGCTCCTTCACCAGGTCGCGCTCCTGGATCAGCTCCTCGGTCGTGACCCGGATCTTCTCCCGCGCGAAATCGTCGAGTTGCAGGCCCTCGACGACCTTCCAACCACGGCCGTCGCTGCTGACCGGGAAGCCGAACTGCAAACCCTCCGGGGCCTCGTATTCGCCACGACTGACTACCGCCAGCGAGGTCCAGTCGCCCGACCTGGTGCCGCCCGCGATGCTGCGCACCGAGTCGATGACGGCGTTCGCGGCCGAGGCCGCCGAGGACGCGCCGCGGGCGTCGATGATGGCCGCCCCACGCTTCTGGACGGTGCTGATGAAGTCGCCACGAAGCCAGTCCCCGTCGCTGATCACCTCGGGCGCCGGCCGGCCGCCGATCCGGGCGTTGGCAAAGTCCGGGTACTGGGTCGCCGAATGGTTGCCCCAGATCGCCAGGTTGGTCACCTCGGCAACCCCGACGCCGGCCTTGTGGGCAAGCTGGCTCTTGGCCCGGTTCTCGTCCAGGCGGGTCATCGCGAACCAGCGTTCCTCGGGGATCTCAGGGGCGTTGGTCCGGGCGATCAGGCAGTTGGTGTTGCAGGGGTTGCCGACGACCAGGATCCGGACGTCCGACGCGGCCCGGGCGGCGATCGCCCGGCCCTGGGGCCCGAAGATGCCGCCGTTCACGGAGAGCAGGTCGCCGCGCTCCATCCCCTGCTTGCGGGGCACCGAGCCGACCAGCAGTGCCCAGTTCGCCCCCTCGAAGGCCTCTTCGGTGTTGGACGTCAGCACCGTCTCCCGGAGCAGCGGGAAGGCGCAGTCGTCCAGCTCCATCGCCACGCCCTCCAGGGCCTTCAGGGCCGGCTCGATCTCCAGCAGCCGGAGCACCAGCGGCTGGTCGGGGCCGAGCAGGTCGCCGTGGGCGATCCGGAAGAGCAGCGAGTACCCGATCTGGCCGGCGGCGCCGGTGACGGTGACCTGAACGGGCTTGGCGTTCTGGCTCAAGGAGAGCTCCTTCTTTTCCTAGCGCTTGTCGATGGGGACGTACTTGAGGCTGGGCGGTCCGACGTATTCCGACTCGGGCCGGATCAGCCGGTTGTTGGCGTACTGCTCGAGCAGCTGGGCCGTCCAGCCGGCCATCCGGCTGATGGCGAAGATGGGAGTGAACTGGTCGATCGGGATTCCCATCATGTAATAGACGGACGCCGAGTAGAAGTCGACGTTCGGGTAGAGGTCGGGCTTGTCCTCGCGCATCGTCTTCTCGACCTCGCGCGAGATCTCGTACCACTTCAGCTGGTCGGTCTGCCGGCCGAGCGCCTCGGAGTGGCGGCGGAGGATGGTGGCGCGCGGGTCCTCCGTCTTGTAGACGCGGTGACCGAAGCCCATCACCCGCTCGCGGTTCTTCAGCTTCTGGTTGATCACGTCCTGCGCCCGGTCTGCTTCGCCGATCTCCAGCAGCGTGTCCATGACCTGCTCGTTGGCGCCGCCGTGAAGCGGTCCCTTCAGGGTGCCGATGGCGCTGGTGATGGCGCTGTGCATGTCGCTCAAGGTGGAGGCCGTGACCCGGGCGCTGAAGGTCGAGGCGTTGAGCCCGTGCTCGGTGTGGAGGATCAGGCAGACGTCGAAGATCCGGGCCACCTCGGGGTCAGGCTCGGTCCCGAAGAGCATGTAGAGGAAGTTCTGGGCCAGGTTCCCGCTCTGCTTCGGGTGGACGACCTGCTTGCCGGAGCGGAGCCGCTCGAAGAAGGCGACCACCGTCGGCACCTGCGCGGTCAGGCGGATGGCCTTGCGCAGGTTGGCCTCCAAAGAGTTGTCGCGGGCGTCGGGGTCGTACATGCCGAGGGCGGAGACCGCGGTCCGAAGCACATCCATCGGATGCGCGGTGTCAGGCGCCTCGCCGATCAGCCGCTCGATCTCCTTCGGGACCTCGCGCTGGATGGCCAGCGAATGCTCGAGCTCGGCCAGCTGTTTGGCGGTGGGCAGCTTGCCGTACCAGACCAGGTAGGCGACCTCCTCGTAGGTCGAGTGGTCGGCGAGGTCGTCGATGTCGTAGCCGCGGTAGACGAGGCGGCCGTTCTTGCCGTCGACGAGGCTGGTCTTGGTGGCCGCGGCCACGACACCCTCGAGGCCGCTGTTGACGTGCGAATTGTCCGAAGTCACAGAACTCATTTTCGGCACATTGCCAACTAGAAGTTGTCGGTCTCGAATACCTCTGAGCCCGCCAGCCGCCGGGCGAAGGTCAAAAATCCGGTGTGGGCGATCATCCGGTGGTCGGGGCGGAGGCTCCGGCCCTTGATCGTCCAGCCCCGCTGCAGGACCTCGATGGTCTCGATCAGCCCGAAGCCGCCGTGCTCGCGCAGGCCGTCGCAGAAGCGCTGGGCCTGGCTGACGTTCGGGCAGTGGGCGAAGAGGATGCCGCCCGGATCGATGGCCGCCGCGAAGGAGGCGATCGCCTGCCAGGGCTCGGGCAGGTCGAGAAGGCCCCGGTCGAAGCCTCGCTCCTCGACTGCCTCGTACACGTCGCCCAGCTTCAGATCGAGGTTGGCCGGCAGCCCTCCCAGCGCGTCCGAGACGGCATCGCGGGCGAGCTCCAGGAAGTCCTCGCGGACCTCGTAGGAGACGACCAGCCCGGACTCCCCCACCGCCCGCAAGAGTGCCGCAGTCAGCGCCCCCGTTCCGGCGCCGGCCTCGAGGACCCGGGCGCCGGGAAAGACGTCGGCGGACATCAGGATCGCCGCCAGGTCCTTCGGGTAGATAGGCTGGGCCTTGCGGCGCCGGCCCGTCACCCGCTCGGCGAAGGTCGGCCGGAGCGCCAGCAGCCGCGCCCCCGAGTGGGTGCTTACCAGGGATCCCTCGGGCGCCCCGATCAGCTCGTCGTGGCCGACGGTGCCGCGGTGCAGGGACAGCCTGCCCCCCTCCTTAAGCAGCAACTGGTAGACCCGCCCCGCCTTGTCGTGAAGGAAGACGAGGTCGCCGGGCTGGAAGGGTCCGCTCAGGGCTTGCGGGCCCGGATCAGGGCGTGCCAGTAGCGATGCCAGAGCCTGCCCTCCCGGCGCTCCGGAGCTCCTCCATCCGCTCGGCGGGCCAGCCGATGCGCAGGTTCCAGGCCTCGAAGTCCCAGTCGAGCTGCCGCACCCGGGCCTCCTCGACCAGGAAGCCGGCGCCCTCCAGGAGCTCCACCCATTCCTCCAGCGTCCGCATCCCGACGTGGCTGGGGTCGCGCTTCATCTCCACCTCGTGCAGCCAGTCCCGCGCTTCCTTCGGCCCGGAGCCGTCGATGACCACCGCCCGGCCGCCCGGATTCAGGACCCGTGCCGCCTCCGCCAGGGCGCGGGCGAGGTCGTGGAAGTGGTGCGGCGCCGCCCGCGCCGTCCAGAGGTCGAAGGAGGCTTCAGGGAATGGGAGCGCCTCGGCGTCGCCCAAAACCCAGTCGACGTTTGCGAGCCCCCGCTCGGAGGCCAGCCGGCGCGCTTCGTCAAGCATCTCCGGCGTCAGGTCGAGCCCGGTCACGCGCCGAACCAGGGGGGCCAGGACCAGAGCGGTGTTGCCGGTGCCGGTCGCCACGTCCAGGACCCGGTCTCCCGGTCGCGGCTGCGCCAGCTCGACCACCTCGTCGAGGCGCTCGCGACCGGCGTGGAAGGGCGAGGTCACATAATTCTTGGCGACCGGGGCGAAGCTCTTCCTCACGTCTTTGCTCATCTCGCTCATCTCGGAGAAACAGAATCATGCAGAAAGCCGTCGCGCGCTGGTCCGGCCGGAAGGTCAAGTTCGTCGTTCAGGCGGCTTCCGGCCACCAGGCCGACGTAGACGAGCCGCCCGAATTCGGCGAGGACGACGGCATGCGCCCCACCGAGATGCTGTTGGGAGCCCTCGGCTCCTGCACCGGCATCAACGCCGTCCTCCTGCTCAAGAAGTTCCGGCAGCCCTTCAAGTCCCTCGACGTGGAGGTGGAAGGCGACCAGGAGCAGGAGTGGCCGCACGCCTTCACCGAGATCCGGATCAACTTCAAGATCGGCTGGGACGGCAAGCACAACAAGGAGCTGGTCGAGAACGCCCTCGACATGGCCGTCAACAAGTACTGCCCCGTCGACGCCACCTTGAGCAAGGGCACCAAGGTCAAGTTCAAGCGCTCGGACGCCTAGCAGCCTGCCAACAACCGGCCCGGATAGAATCGGAAACGTTCGACTCCGGCCCTCCATCGAAGGGGAGACACCAACCTGCTTTCCGACTACGGCCCCCTCCTGATCTTCCTCATCATCAGCACCATCGTGGTCGTGTCGCTGGTGGCCGCCTCCTTCGTGGTCGGCCCTTCGCGGCCCAACCGGCGCAAGCTCCAGGTCTACGAGTCCGGCATCGTGCCCACAGCCAAGGCGCGGCACAAGATGTCGGTGCGCTTCTACCTGACGGCGATGCTCTTCATCATCTTCGACATCGAGGCCGTCTTCTTCTATCCCTGGGCGGTCATCCTCCGCCAGCTCCGCTGGTACGGCCTGATCGAGATGCTGGTCTTCATGGGCATCCTGCTGGTGGCCCTCGCCCACATCTGGCGGAAGGGTGGGCTCGAGTGGGATTAGCTCGATGGGACTAGAGGACCTCCACGACGCCCTCGGCGACAACATCATCACGACCACCTTGGGCAAGGTCATCGGCTGGGGCCGGGGGAACTCGGTCTGGCCCGCCCAGTTCGGGCTCGCCTGCTGCGCGATCGAGATGATGCACATCGCGGGCTCCCGGATGGACGTGGCCCGGTTCGGGTCGGAGGCTTTCCGGGCTAGCCCCCGCCAGTCCGACCTGATGATCGTCTCCGGGCGGGTGAGCCAGAAGATGGCGCCCGTGCTGCGCCAGGTCTACGACCAGATGCCTGACCCCAAATGGGTGATCTCGATGGGCGCCTGCGCCTCCACCGGCGGCGTCTTCAACAACTACGCCCTGCTCCAGGGCGTCGACAAGATCGTCCCCGTCGACGTCTACGTGCCGGGCTGCCCGCCTCGCCCCGAGGACCTGATCAACGCGATCACCATCCTCCAGGAAAAGATCAAGGCCCAGGGGATCACTCCCAAGCTGTGAGCCCGTCCAAGCAGGGGGGAGGGCCGCGCGCAGACCTCGCCGAGCACGGCCAGGAGAGGGGACGTCCCCCCTCCAAAACGAAGAAGGGCGATCTTGCCAAGATCGCGATCGAACGGGGCGTGGTCGCCGGCGACGAGTGGGTGACGGTGCCGGCGGCCCGGATCCGCGAAGCAGTTCAGGCCGCGAAGCAGGACGGCTTCAGCTTCTACTCCTTCCTCACCTGCGTCGATCACCTGGCGCGCGCCGACGGCCGGCCGCCCCACACCGGCCAGGCGGCAGGCGAGCCGCCGCGCTTCGAGATGGTCTACGAGCTGCGCGACCTGGAGCGCTCCCGGCTGCTGCGCATCCGTGCCTTCCTGCCGCCCGGCGACCCGGTCATCGACTCGGTCCACGACCTCTACGGCCCGGCCAACTGGGACGAGCGGGAGGTCTTCGACCTGTTCGGGGTCAGCTTCAGCGGCCACCCCAACCTGACCCGGATCCTGCTTCCCGACGACTGGGAGGGCCATCCGCTCCGGCGCGACTACCCGGTCGGCGGCGACCCCGTCGAGTTCTCCGAGGAGCACGAAGAGTGGCAGACGGCACCGAAGCGGGCCTGATCGAGGCCGCCGCCGGCCCCAGCGGCGTGACCATCAGCCGGCAGGGCAGCCCCACCCCCGGGGAGGCAACTTCGGCCCGCACCACCCGTCCACCCACGGCGTGCTGCGGCTGATCGTCGACATCGACGGCGAGGTGATCCGCAAGGTCCGGCCGGTGATCGGCTACCTGCACACCGGCATCGAGAAGACGGCCGAGTCGCTCCGCTACCAGCAGGCGGTGACCGTGACCGACCGCTGGGACTACCTCTCGCCGCTCTTCAACAACCACAGCTACGCGCTGGCGGTCGAGAAGCTGATGGGCGTCGAGGTGCCGCCGCGGGCCCAGGCCCTGCGGGTGATCCTGAGCGAGCTCTGCCGGATCTCCTCGCACATGATCTGGCTCGGCACCAGCGGCCTCGAGATGGGCGCGATCTCGATGCTCTGGTACTGCCTCCGCGAAAGGGACAAGATCCTCGACCTGAACGAGGAGATCTCGGGCTTCCGGATGCACACCTCCTACATCCGGCCCGGTGGCGTCTTCGCCGACGCTACGCCGCGCTTCCTGGACCTGCTGGATCGCTTCATCAACAGCTTCCCGGCCAGCATCGACGAGTACGAGAGCCTGCTCAGCGAGAACCCGATCTTCAAGCTCCGCACCCAGGGCATCGGCTACCTGTCGCGCGAGGACGCCCTGCAGCTCGGGCAGACGGGGCCGATGCTGCGGGGCTCGGGCGTCAACTGGGACCTCCGTAAGAGCCTGCCCTATTCGGGCTACGAGAAGTACGAATTCGAGGCCGCCGTGGAGACCGCCGGCGACTGCTACGCGCGGTACAAGGTCCGCATCAAGGAGCTGCGCGAGGCGACCAAGATCCTGCGCCAGGCGCTGGACACCCTGCCCGACGGTCCCATCAACGTGGATGACCGGAAGCTGCTGCCGCCACCGCGCGAGGAGCTGGACACGTCGATGGAGGCGCTGATCCACCACTTCAAGCTCTTCACCGAGGGCTACTCGCCGCCGGTCGGCGACGCGTACGCCGCGGTCGAATCGGGGCACGGCGAGAACGGCACCTACGTCGTCTCCGACGGCACGCACAAGCCGCGCCGAGTGAAGTTCCGCAGCGCCAGCTTCGTCAACCTGCAGTCGACCGAGCGGATGGCGCTGGGCGGGATGATCGCCGACCTGATCGCCATCATCGGCACGATCGACGCGGTCATGGGGGACGTCGACCGGTGAGCGTCGAGCGCGCCGGGGAGACCGTCCCCGAGACGGTCGTGGAGGAGATCCGCGAGCTGCCCAAGCGCTTCCAACCGGGCTCGCGCTCGGCGGTGATGCCGGCGCTGGACCTGGTCCAGGAGGAGCTCGGCTACCTGACGCCGGCGGCGATGTCGCAGGTCGCCGAGGCGCTGGAGATCGACCCCGGGTACGTCGAGGGCGTGGCCAGCTTCTACTCGCTGTTCCACCTGGAGCCGGTCGGCAAGCACCACTTCTACGTCTGCAACAACCTGAGCTGCCAGCTCCGCGGGGCGGAGGAGATCCTCACCCACCTGAAGGACGCGATCGGCGTCGGCGAGTACGGCGAGATCAGCCAGGACGGACTTTTCAGCTGCGAGCCCGTCGAGTGTCTCGGCGCCTGCGAGTACGCGCCGGTGCTGCGCTACCACCACCGCTTCCATTACGACCTGACCGACGCCGCCGTCGACAAGCTGATCGCCGCCGCGCGCGGCAAGAGGCGCGATGGCAAAGACTGAGCTGCGCGGCAGCCACGGCCCCGCGCCCGACCACGTGCTGACGCGCTGGATCGGGATCGAGAACCTGGCCCGGATCGGCGTCTACGAGAAGCAGGGCGGCTACCGGTCCTGGAAGAAGGCCATGACCGAGCTGGAGCCCGCGGAGCTCACCAACGAGGTGAAGATCTCCGGGCTGCGCGGCCGCGGCGGCGCCGGCTTCCCGACCGGAATCAAGTGGGGGTTCCTGCCGCCGCCGGACGGCGGGCCCCGGTTCGTGGTCGTCAACGCAGACGAGTCCGAGCCGGGCACGGCCAAGGACCGCTACCTGATGGAGAACAACCCGCACCAGCTGGTGGAGGGCATCCTGATCGCCTGCCGCGCGGTGTCTGCCCAGCAGGCCTGGATCTACATCCGGGGCGAGTACGACCTGCAGCACCTGGCCGTCCAGGCGGCAATCGACGAGGCGCGCGCCGCCGGGTACATCGGCGAGAAGCCTTACGGTGTCGACTTCCCGGTGGACATCCAGCTGTTCCGGGGGCACGGCGCGTACATCTGCGGAGAGGAGACCGCGCTGCTCGAGTCGCTGGAAGGGAAGCGCGCGCAGCCCCGCTCCCGCCCCCCCTTCCCCGCCGTCAAGGGCGCCTGGGGCCGGCCGACGCTCCTCAACAACGTGGAGACGCTCTCGACGCTGCCCTGGATCATCGAGAAGGGCGGGGCGGAGTACGCCAAGTTCGGCACCGAGAAGTCGCACGGCACGCGCCTGTTCACGGTCAGCGGTGACGTGCGGAAGCCCGGCAACTACGAGATGGAGCTGGGACGACCCTTCCGGGACCTGATCGAGGGCATGGCCGGGGGCGCGCGGCCGGGTCGGAAGATCAAGGCCTGGTGGCCGGGCGGCTCCTCCGCGCCGGTCCTGACCGGCGACCTGCTGGACACGCCGTCCGACCTGGAGGCGCTGGCTGCCGCCGGCTCGATGGGCGGCTCAGGCGGCGTCATCGTCGCCGACGACACGCGCTGCGTCGTGCGCATGGCCTACCGCCTGATGCAGTTCTACGCGCGCGAGTCCTGCGGCAAATGCACGCCCTGCCGCGTCGGAGGCAACTGGGCGGTGCGCACCTACGAGCGCGTCTTGTCCGGTCACGGCACCGCCGACGACCTTGCCCTCTTCGACCGTGTGCAGTCCGGCCTGGCCGCCGGCCGCTGTCTATGCGGCCTCGGTGACGCCGCCGGCTGGGTGATCCAGTGGACGATGGCGCGGTTCCGCGAGGAGTACGAGGAGCACTGCCTGCGCAACGAGTGCTCGGTGGAGGGGGGTGGCCGCGCGCAGCCTTTGCCGAGCACGGCCGCGAGTGGGGACCTCCCCCCTCCCGAAGGTCGCAAGCTCGCGCATGCCTGACGCCGTCGTGGAGAAGGATCCCAACAGCGCGACGCTGACCATCGACGGCGTCGCGGTGACGGTGCCCAAAGGCACGCTGATCGTGGAGGCGGCCAAGCAGGTCGGCATCGAGATCCCGGTCTTCTGCTACCACCACAAGCTGGATCCGGTCGGGGCCTGCCGGCTCTGCCTGGTGGAGATCTCGCCCGGCCCGCCCCGCGCCCAGACCGCCTGCACGACGCCGGTCGCGGACGGCATGACGGTCAAGGTCACCAGCGCGATGGCGGTCAAGGCCCGTGCCGACATCCTGGAGTTCGAGCTGGTCAACCATCCGCTCGACTGCCCGGTCTGCGACAAGGGCGGCGAGTGCCCGCTGCAGGACTTCACCTACCGGCACGGCTACCCGGTCAGCCGCGTGCTGGACGCGCGCCTCCACTTCGCCAAGCCGCTGCCGATCAGCCCCACCATCGCGCTCGACCGCGAGCGCTGCGTGCTCTGCTACCGGTGCACGCGCTACTACGACGAGATCGCCTGGGAGCAGGAGCTGACGGTCGCGCAGCGTGGCGTCGAGTCCTTCATCGCGACCCAGTTCGACGAGCCGCTCCAGAGCGTCTTCAGCGGCAACATCATCGACCTCTGCCCGGTCGGTGCGCTCACCTCGCGCGTCTGGCGGTTCCAATCCCGGCCATGGGACATGCGCCACACGGCCAGCGTCTGCTCCAAATGCTCGGTGGGCTGCAACGTCAACCTCTGGGAGCGGCGCGGCGAGCTGATGCGCGTGACCAGCCGCGAGAACGACGAGATCGACGACGGCTGGATCTGCGACCGGGGCCGCTTCGATTACGCCGACGTCAACGACGAGAGGCGGCTCAGCACGCCCCTTGTCAAGGGAGTGGGGACGAGCTGGGAACGAGCGATCCGCGCGCTCGGCGACGGGATCAAAGGACGAGGCTCGAAGCTCGGCATCTCGCTTCCCCAGGACCTCAGCAACGAGGAGGCCTTCCTCTTCAAGCGGCTCCTCGACGGACCGCTGTCGGGCGCCCGGGTGAAGATGCACGGACGCACCGCGCTGCCACCTCCGGCGGGGGAGCAGCTGCGCATCGCCGACCTCGACCAGCTGAAGGCAATCGTCGTCGTCGCCTCCGACCTCCGCGAGGAATCGACCTTGACCGTCACGCCGGCGTGCTGCATGTGCGCGCCGAGGCCGGTAAAGCCGCGGCGGCGCTGGGCAAGCTGCACGGCCACGAGGCGCTCGCGGCCGGGCCGGTCGGCATCCTCTACGGCGACGGGCGGGGGGCGGAGACCGACCTGGCCGGCGCGGTGGCCGAGCTCGCCGAGGCGACCGGCGCCAGGGTGATGCCGCTCTACCGCGCCACCAACGAGCGCGGCTTGATGGCCATCGGCGTCGCCGCCTGGGAGGAGTCGCTGGAGGGTGTCGAGGCGCTCTTGAGCTGGGGGCCGCCTCCGGCCGCGGGCGTCCCTCGCACCGCGAGCTTCCACGGCGCCTGGGACTACCTGCCGCGCCCCGCTCATGAAGGCGCCGACGTGGTCCTGGCTGGGACCAGCTTCGCCGAGCAGCTGGGCAGCTATGCCAACCTCGAGGGACGGGTGCAGTTCCTGCGCCCGGCGCTGGACGTCGAGCCGCCGCGGCGGCACGGCTGGGAGGTGTTGAGCGAGCTCGCCGCCTACCTGGGCTTGCCCTTCAGCTACGCGGGAGTGGGCGCGATCCAGCGCGAGCTGGCCGCGGCGCATCCTGAGCTGGCGGCCGTCGCCGCGCCGCCGGCGCCGGAGCCGCCTCCGCAGCCGGTGCTGCTCGGCGCGGCCCGGCCGTGAGCGCGCTGCTCGCCTACAACGGTCCCAACCCAGGCGGCCTCTACACCGACCCCGTCGGCCACTGGGTGATCGTCGTCGTCGCCATGCTCGTGCTGCTCTTGGTGCTGGTCACGGTGACGGCTTACGTGGTCTTCCTGGAACGCGTGCTGATCGGCCGTTTCCAGCGCCGCCCCGGCCCCAACCGGGTCGGCCCTTACGGTTTGCTGCAGTCGGCCGTGGACGGCGTGAAGCTGCTCACCAAGGAATCCTTCATGCCCTCCGGCGTCGACCGCTTCACCTACCTGCTGGCGCCGGCGATCGCGGTGCTGGCCGCGCTGCTGACCTGGTCGGTGGTGCCGTTCGGGATCTGGTACGGCTTCTACAACTGGATCGCCAACGTCAACATCGGGATCCTGGTCATCTTCGCGATCAGCGCGATGAACGTCTACGCGATCATGCTCGGGGGCTACTCCTCGAACAGCAAGTACTCGCTGCTGGGCGGCCTGCGCAGCGCCGCGCAGCTGATCAGCTACGAGATGGCGCTCGGGCTCTCGCTGGTGCCGACCTTCATCATCGTCGGCTCGCTGCGGCTCGTCGACATCGCCAACTATGCGGTGCACGTCGGACCGCTGCAGCTGCCGCTGCTGGTGCTGACACCGATCGGCTTCGTCATCTATCTCCTGGCGGCGGTCGCCGAGACCAACCGCGCGCCCTTCGACCTGCCGGAGGCGGAGCAGGAGCTGGTCGGCGGCTTCCACACCGAGTACTCGGGCTTCAAGTTCGCGATGTTCTACCTGGCCGAGTACATGAACATCGTCTCGGTCTCGGCGGTCGCGTCGATCCTCTTCCTGGGCGGCTGGCAGGGTCCCTTGCTGCCCCCCGTGTTCTGGTTCCTGCTGAAGGTCCTGCTCTTCCTCTTCTTCTACATCTGGATCCGCTCGACGCTGCCCCGCCTGCGCTACGACAGCCTGATGAAGCTGGGCTGGAAGCTGCTGCTGCCGCTCGCCATCGCCAACGTCATCGTGACCGCGCTGGTCGTGGTCTGGACCGGCTAGGAGAAACCCATAGCATGCCCGACGAGAAACCGGATCCCGAGCGGCCGCCGCGGCAGACGGCCCAGCTGAGCCTGGGCAAGGAGCTGCTCGCGCTGGCCAAGGGCCTGAGCACGACCTTCTCGGAGGCGCTCAAGCCGAACCTCACGGTGCAGTACCCGGAAGACAAATCGCCGCGCTCGGAGCGGTACCGCGGCCGCCACTACCTGCGCCGCTACGAGAACGGGCTCGAGCGCTGCATCGGCTGCGAGCTCTGCGCCGCGGCCTGCCCGGTCGGCTGCATCCTGGTCGTCGCCGCCGAGAACACACCGGAGCACCGCGTCTCACCCGGCGAGCGCTACGCGAAGGTGTACGAGATCAACATGCTGCGCTGCATCTTCTGCGGCTACTGCGAAGAGGCGTGCCCGGTGCAGGCCATCGTGCTCGGCCCCGAATACGAGCTCGCCGACGACTCGCGCGAGAAGTTCGTCTACACCAAGGAGAAGCTGCTGGAGCCCGACCCGCGCGACGTGGCGCGGGAGGTCGACGGCAGGTGATCAGCGCGATCTTCCTGGCCGCGGCACTGATCGCGCTGGGCGGTGCCGTCGGGATCGTGCTCTTCCGCAACCCGATCGCCAGCGTGCTGAGCCTGGTCATGGTGATGCTGGCGCTTTCGGTCCTCTTCCTGCTCCTTAGCGCGCAGTTCATCTTCGCCGTCCAGGTGATCGTCTACGCCGGCGCGGTGATGGTCCTCTTCCTGTTCGTGATCGCGCTGCTGGGACCGATTCGCGAGCTGCCGACCCGGCGCCTCCCGCGCCAGGGGTTCCTGGCCGTGATCGTCGCCGGCGGGTTCGCGGTGCTGCTGGTCTCGATGCTCGGCAACCTCCGCTACCACGCGCCCGCGAACGCGGACCTGAGCGTCTTCGGCAGCGTGCAGAACATCGCCTTCGGCCTCTTCACCACCTACCTCTATCCGTTCGAGCTGACCTCGCTGCTGCTGCTGGTCGCCGCCGTCGGCGCCATCTACCTGAGCCGCGAGCGGCGCTCGTGATGGCGCTCGACGCGGGCACGCTGCAGATCGGCGGCGAGTCGATCGAGAGCTCCTGGTTCCTGATCCTCGCGGCGCTGCTGTTCAGCATCGGCTCGGTCGGCATCCTGGTCCGCCGCAACCCGCTGGTGATCCTGGTCTGCATCGAGCTGATGCTGAACGCGGTCAACCTGACCCTGGTCACCTTCAGCCGGCAGCTGCAGAACCTGGACGGCCAGCTCTTCGCGCTGATGTCCCTCACCGTCGCGGCCGCCGAGGCGGTGGTCGGACTCGGCATCCTGGTCGACATCTTCAAGCTCCGCGAGCTGGAGGACGTCGACGATCTGTCTGAGCTCAAGGGATGACCTGGCTGCCGCTCGCCATCCTGCTCTTCCCCGCCGCCGGCGGGGCACTGCTTCTCCTTCTTCGCCGTGCTTTACGGCTACTGGACGGACGTCAACGTCGACCAGACCTACTGGACCTGGATCCGGGCCGGCAGCTTCGTCCTGCCCGTCAACCTCCTGCTCGACCACCTCTCCCTCTTCATGTGCCTGGTCATCACCGGCGTGGGCGGGCTGATCGTCACCTATGCGGTCGGCTACATGGAGCACGAGTCGGACGCGAGCTACGCGCGCTTCTTCTGCTACATGGACGTCTTCGTCTTCTCGATGCTGCTGCTGGTCCTGGCCGGGAACTTCGTCTTCCTGATCGTCGGCTGGGCGCTGGTCGGCCTCTCGAGCTATTTACTGATCGGCTTCTACTACTGGCGGCCGGCCGCGGTGGTGGCGGCGCGCAAGGCGTTCGTGATGAACGTGATCGGCGACGTCGGCATGATCCTGGGGACGTTCGTCGTCTTCCTCCAGTCCCACGCCACCACCTATGGCAACTTCGGGTGGGTGCCGCGGAGCGACAGCGGATACCTGGAGCTGGCTGCGTTCCTGTTCCTGGTCGGCGCCGTCGCGAAGAGCGCGCAACTGCCACTGCACACCTGGCTGCCGGACGCGATGGAGGGCCCGACACCCGTCAGCGCGCTGATCCACGCCGCGACCATGGTCACCGCCGGCGTGTACCTGGTCGGCCGCCTGCACCCGATCTACGACGTGGCCGCGGTCGCGCACCACACTGTCGCGATCGTGGGCGCCGTCACCGCGCTCTTCGCGGCCACCATCGCGATCGTCCAGGTCGACATCAAGCGCGTCCTCGCCTACTCGACGATGAGCCAGATCGGCTACATGTTCCTGGCCGTCGGCATGGGCGCCTACGCGGCGGGCTTCTTCCACCTGCTCAGCCACGCCTTCTTCAAGGCCCTGCTCTTCATGTCGGCCGGCAACGTCATCCACGCGATGGACGACGAGCAGGACATGCGCCGCTACGGCGGCCTCTGGGGCCAGCTGCGCTGGACCTCGCCCTCCTTTTTGATCGGCTCGCTGGCGCTGGTCGGCGTGTTCCCGCTGGTCGGCTTCTTCTCCAAGGAGTTCGTGCTGGGGGCGGTCTTCTCCAAGCCCGACGACCCGGTCTCGATCTGGGTCTGGGTCGTCGGCTTCGTGACCGCCGTCCTGACGGGCTTCTACACGGGCCGGATGTGGTGGGTCGCGTTCTGGGGCCGGCCCTCCGAGACCCGGCCGGTCGAGCAGCCGCACGAGGCTCCCGGCGTGATGCTGATCCCCGTCCTCATCCTCGCCCTCCTGAGCACCGCCGGTGGCCTCGTCCAGACCTCGGCGCTCGGCTTCGGCACGACGCTGGTCGAGGACTACCTGAAGCCGGTGGTCGGCGCCCTCGCCTGGCCGCCCAGCCCCATCGAGCTGATCGTCACCATCGCCACCTTCGCCTTCGGCGTCCTCGCCTTCCTGGGCGCCTACCTGATGTACGTGCCGCGCTCGGAGCGGCGGGCGGCCTTCCTCGACGGCGTGGCCGAGGTGGCGATGGCCCAACCACGCCCCTGGAGCGAGCAGTTCCCGCGCCTGCAGGCGCTGCTCGAGCACAAGTACTACTTCGACGAGCTCTACGACTTCGTCTTCATCCGTCCCTTGAACTGGATCGCCTCCTGGGGCGACCGGCGCATCGACCGCACGGTCATCGACGGCTCGCTCACCGGCGTGGCGGCGCTGATTGAGGATGGTGGCGCCGGGCTCGGCGCCCTCGAGAACGGCTATTTCCGGTCGTACGTCCTGGTCTTCGTCGGCGGGGCGATCGTGGCCGGCCTGATCGTGCTCTGGAGAGCCTTCACCTGATGCTCACGACACTGTGGGTGCTGCCGGTCGCCGGCGGCCTGCTGATCGCGCTGCTGCCGCGCCACTTCGCCAAGTGGACGGCAGTCGTGGTCACCCTGGTCGAGCTGGGCCTGGCGGGCTTTGTCGCCTACAGCTTCGACACCTCCACCGGCGGCTACCGCTGGGTCGAGCACGTGCAGTGGATCCCCCAGATCAAGGTCGACTACTTCCTGGGAATCGACGGGATCAGTGTCTGGCTGGTCGTGCTCAACGCGCTGATCGGCCTCATCGCGGTGCTGGCGACGCCGGCCTCGCCCGAATTCCGCACCTCGCGCTTCCTGGCGCTGCTGCTGGTGATGCAGGGCGCGATGACCGGCGTGTTCATGAGCGTCGACCTGGTCCTCTTCTACTTCTTCTGGGAGGCCATGCTGATCCCCGCCTACTTCCTGCTCTGGATGTGGGGCGAGGGGGGTACGTTCGTGGCAGGCCGCCCTGCCGCGAATGTCTCGAGGGGGGCCTTCCCCCCTCAAGAGGGTCCCAGACCACTCTTCGCGAGCCTGAAGTTCGTGCTCTTCACGCTGGCCGGCTCGCTGCTGATGCTGGTCGGGATCATCGGCGAGTTCGTCTTCACCGGCGCCTCCAGCTTCAACCTGCCGGACCTCGCCAAGCACCAGGCCGACCCCGTCATCCAGTTCGGCCTCTTCTTCCTCTTCGCCGTCGCCTTCTTCGTCAAGATCCCGGTCTTCCCCTTCCACGGCTGGCTCCGCGACGCCTACCTGGCAGCGCCGACGCCGATGCTGCTGCTCTTCGCGGGAGTGATGGGAAAGACCGGCGCCTACTCGATGCTGCGCATCCTGGTCCCGCTCTTCCACGACCCGACCTGGTGGTGGAACTGGAACGGGGTGGTGCCGGTGCTGGGCGTGCTGGGCATCATCTGGGGCGCGCTGATGGCCCTGGCCCAGGCGGACATGAAGGCGCTGGTCGCCTACTCCAGCCTCAGCCACATGGGCTTCATCGTGCTCGGGATCTTCAGCTTCAACGCCCAGGGCCAGGAGGGCGCGGTCATACAGATGGTCAACCACGGGCTGATCGTGCCGGCCCTCTTCCTGCTCGTCGCCTGGATACAGGAGCGGACCGGCACCCGCGATCGCGGCGCGCTCTTCGGCCTGGCGCCGAGGCTGCCGGTGCTGGCCGGCGTGTTCCTGGTGGTCACCCTGGCGGCGCTGGGTCTGCCCGGCCTGAACAGCTTCGTCGGCGAGTTCATGATCCTGCTCGGCAGCTGGGCCTTCAGCCCGGGCCTGACCGCGGTCGCCAGCATCGGCCTGGTCCTGGCGCCGATCTACATGCTGCGGCTCTTCCAGGGGGCGATGTACGCGCCTGCCACGGGCGAGCTTCCCCATGGACACGCCGGCCACCAAGAAGCAGCCGCCCCAGCCCTGGTCGACCTCCGCGGTTCGCAGCTGCTGCTGCTCTCGCCCCTGCTGGCGCTGATGTTCGTGATCGGCCTCTATCCCGACCTGCTGACGCGCGTGCTGACGGCCGCCACGCTGGGGCTCGCGCTGCCGTGGCGGTGATGCTCGCCGCCGCCGTCAACTACTCCTGGTCCCAGGCCTTGGGCGACATGGCCCAGATCTCGCCGGTGCTGGTCGTCTCGGTGGCCCTGCTGGTCGCGATGATCCTGGACCTGGTGCTGCCCCCGCAGGTGCGCGGCGCCAGCGCGGCGGCCGTCTCGCTGGTGGGCCTGGTCGGCGCCATCGTGGCCGCCCTCCTGCTCTATCAGTCGCGCGGCCACGGCGCTTACTCCAAGTTCGCGACCGGGGACGACTTCGCGGTCTTCTTCCACGTCTTCTTCGCGGTGCTGGGCATCCTCACCATCCTCGTGACGCACCCCTACCTGGCCCGCCGCAACTTCCTGCAGCCGGAGTTCTACATCCTCCTTCTCGCCGCCACCGCCGGGATGATGGTGATGGGCTCGGCCACCTCCCTGGTGACGATCTTCCTGGGCCTCGAGCTGCTCTCCGTGGCGCTCTACGTGATGTCCGGC
>VBHN01000136.1:0-4057 GCA_005881155.1 Chloroflexota bacterium
ACCGGATCGGCGTCGACCGCCAGGGCTTCCTCGCGCTCGACCAGGATCCGGTGGGCCAGGTCGGCGACCGCGACCCGGACGTGGCTGTGCCCGAAGTCGATGCCGACCGCGTTTCCAGCGGAGGGCGCCAGCGCCAGCTGGACCGGGGGCCGCCCGCCCTGGCGAACCGGCTCTGCGGCAGGCTGCTCGAGGACCAGCCCGCGGATCCGGAGCTCGGCGACCAGGGTCGAGATGGTCGCCCGGGAGAGGCCGGTAAGCCAAGGGACGGTGGGACGCGACTGAGCTCTATCCCCAACTTCTTGCGGCGCAGTGAACGCCACACGTGGGAGTTTTGTCAAGTTTGTGTCCACCGCACGGGCTGAGGGCTGGTCGTTATGTCGAAATTTGGACATTTGACGGGCGGGCCGCGACCGCCTTCAAGCCCAGCCGGCTGGCGGAGCTGACGACCGCCTTCAACGACGCCGTGAGGATGTTCGCGTCCTTCCCCACCCCCCACGCCACCCGGCCGCTGGCGTCCGTCGCCTCGACGTACGCGACCGCGGTCGCGTCGGTGCCCGCGCCGACCGCGTGTTCGACGTAGTCCAGCACCCGCAGCTTGATGTCACAGTCCCTGGCCAGGGCATCGACAAAGGCAGCGATCGGGCCGTTGCCGTGACCGGCGATGCGGCGGTCCTCACCGTCGAGGTTGATGACGGCCTGAAGGGCGGTCGCCCCGCCGTGGTCGCTGGTCTCGTGCTCGACCAGCTGCAGCGGCGTCTCGGGGTCGAGGTAGGTCCACTGGAAGGCGGTCCAGATCTCCTCCGGCGTGATCTCCTTGCCGGACGAGTCGGTGATCTGCTGGATGACCTGCATGAACTCGATCTGCAGCCGCCGCGGCAGGTCGAGGTGGTAGTCGCTCTTCATGATGTAGGCGACTCCGCCCTTCCCCGACTGGCTGTTGACGCGGATGATCGCCTCGTAGGTGCGGCCCACGTCGTGCGGATCGAGCGGCAGATAAGGCACCTCCCAGAACTCCTGCCGCGACCTGTGCACGGCCTCCATCCCCTTCTTGATGGCGTCCTGGTGCGAGCCCGAGAAGGCCGTGTAGACGAGCTCGCCGGCGTAGGGATGGCGCGGGTGGACGGGCAGCTGGCTGCACTCCTCGGCGACGCGCCGCGCCTCGTCGATGTCGGAAAGGTCGAGCTGCGGGTCCACGCCCTGGGTGAAGAGGTTCATCGCCAGCGTCACCAGGTCGACGTTGCCGGTGCGCTCGCCGTTGCCGAAAAGCGTGCCCTCGACGCGCTCGGCGCCCGCCATCAGCGCCAGCTCGGTCGCCGCCACGGCGCTGCCGCGGTCGTTGTGCGGATGGACGCTGAGGATGAAACGGTCGCGGCCCTCGAAGTTGCGATGGCACCACTCGATCTGGTCCGCGTAGATGTTCGGGGTGCTCATCTCGACGGTGGCCGGCAGGTTCAGGATCACCTTCCGTTCGGGAGTTGGCTCCCACACCTCCAGCACCGCTTCGCAGATCTCCTTCGCGAATTCCAGCTCGGTGCCGGTGAAGCTCTCGGGCGAGTACTCGAAGGTGAGCTCGGTCCCCCTCAAGCTGGGCGCGAGGCTCTTGATCCGTTCGGCGCCGTGGACGGCGATGCCGACGATGCCGGGACGGTCGAGGCCGAACACCACCCGCCGCTGCAGGGAGGAGGTGGAGTTGTAGAGGTGGACGATCGCCCGCTTCGCACCGACGAGACTTTCGAAGGTGCGCTCGATCAGCTCGTCGCGCGCCTGGGTGAGGACCTGAATGGTCACGTCACCGGGCACCAGGTCCTCTTCCACCAGGAGGCGTACGAAGTCGAAGTCCGGCTGCGAGGACGACGGGAAGCCGACCTCGATCTCCTTGAAGCCGAGCGCCACCAGGAGCTTGAAGAGGCGCCGCTTCCGCTGCGTGTCCATGGGATCGATCAGGGCCTGGTTGCCGTCGCGGAGGTCGACGCTGCACCAGCTCGGGGCGCGGTCGAGCGTCCGGTTCGGCCACTGCCGGTCAGGCAGCGGCACCGGCGGGTAGGCCCGGTACTTCTCGATTGGCATCCGTTTCATGTCTGCTCTTTTTCTTTTCCTGGTCCAGGACGGCTGCAAATGAAAGACCTCCTGGGGCGGGGAGAATTGCCCAGGAGGTCTCGCGAGCACCCGCTGCGGGTGCCCGCCTAGCTAAGGAGGAGTCGCTGCGAGCTACGGCTCAAGATGCGATGCATTCTGCCCGGCGCCGAGCTTTACGTCTAGTCGGCGGCCCACTAACCGAGGCGCTGTGGCTCAGTACTGCCCCACAAATCCGAGAATTGTCGGCGCGCCTGGTTGTCGCGGACGCCGGTGATCCAGAGTGCAACAGGTCTAGGCGCGACCGGCGCTGCATCGTTATGCATCGAAAGGCTCGATTTATGCATGGCCGGGGTCGCACGCCCACTCTCTTGCCGGTCCGATACCGGCCTTCGCCGGCAATCGCTCCAATCGAGGCAGATGGATAGCCGCTTTTTCCGGCACTCACCGAATGCGTGGTTATGCAGCAGTGGCTGGTGCTAAGCGTCGGAAAGGGTTGTGCGGCAGTTAGGATTTCGGCCCGTGCAGCAGGATCCCTCCGGATACTGGATCTCAACCGACGGGAACTGGCGCTGGGACGGGCAAGCCTGGGTGCCGAACTCGGCCGTCACTAAGTCCTTCGCCGGGACGCTCACCTTCGGTGACGTGATCTCGATACCGACCCGCGACCAGCGCTGGCTGGCCAAGTGTGGGATCGAAGGCTTGATCGCGCTGATCCCAATCTACGGAACTTTCGAGGTCGCCGGCTGGACCCTGTCCTACCTCGATAACCTTCGGTCTGGCCCGGCAACCCTGCCCGAGGCCGGTTTCGGCTACGCCCGTCGCGGAAGCCGCCTGGCACTCGTCGCGCTGATCTACTCGCTGGTCGCGGTCGTCCTCTTCTACCTCGTGTTCTTCGGTGCGATCTTCCTGATGGCGGGAACTGCTCCCAAGCAACCGCCTTGCCCCTCGTCAAGCTGTTCCTCGACCGCAACAGCGTTTCCCGCCTTCTTGTTCGCGGGCCTCTTCGTGGTCCAGGGCATTTTCCTGCTGGTATATGCCGCGCTTCACTTCATCGTGCTGCCGGTCGCCTACAGGACCGAGCGAGAGGGTGTCGGTGCCGGGCTGAACCTGGTTGATGCGGTCAAGATGGCGGCGCAGGACCCGAAGACAGCCGCCGCCGGGGCAGCTTTGATCTTCATCGCCTATTTCATCAGCAGTCTGGGCATCTACGCGTGCTTGATCGGAGTGGTGTTCTCCTACGGCTACGCGGCGGCGATGTTCGGCGCGGCCCTCCGATGGTACGAGCAGCGCCGGGCGCTGATGACCGCCTAGATCAGGTAGTCGTAGAGCAGCTCTTCGTCGCCGAGGCGCCGGCAGTTGAGCTGGATCTCCCGCATCCGCTGCAGCAGGGGCTGGAGGTCGGCCCGGTCGCGGAGCTCGATCCCGACCAGCGCCGCGCCGCGCTCCTTGTTCGTCTTCTTGATGTACTCGAAGCGGACGATGTCGTCGGTCGGGCCGAGGGCGCGGTCCACGAACTGGCGGAGCTGCCCGGGCTTCTGCGCGAACTCGACGATGAAGTAGTGCTTGCGGCCCTGGTAGACGAGGCTCCGCTCCATGATCTCGGGATAACGCAGGATGTCGTTGTTGCCTCCGCTGAGGATGCAGACCGCGGTCTTGCCGCGGAGCAGGTCGGCGATCTCGTCGAGGGCAGCCACGGCCAGCGCGCCGGCCGGCTCGGCGATGATCCCCTCGTTCTGGTAGAGCTCGATGACGGTCGTGCAGACCTTGCCCTCGGGCACCACCACCACCCGCTCCAGGTGCTGCCGGCAAAGGTCGAAGGTGAGCTGCCCGACGGTCTTGACGGCCGCCCCGTCGACGAAGGTGTCGATCTCGGGCAGGGTCACCACCCGGCCCTGGCGCAGCGACTCGTACATCGAAGGCGACCCGCCTGGCTCGGCGCCGACGACCGCCAGGTCCGGCTTGCGGGCCTTGAGGTAGGAGG
>VBHN01000136.1:4080-15555 GCA_005881155.1 Chloroflexota bacterium
CCGTCCCCTGGCCCGCTATGGTCAGCAGGTCGTCGAAGGGATGGACGAAGCTGCCTCCCTGCTCCTCGCAGTGGCGGAGGGCGGCCTGGCTGGCTTCGTCGTAGGAGTCTCCGAGCAGCCGGACCTCGGTCAGCTCGCCGCCGAAGTGCTTGACGCGCTCGATCTTCTGGGTCGGGGTGATGACGGGCATGAAGATGATCGCCCGGATACCCAGCTCGGAGCAGGCGAAGGCCACTCCCTGGGCGTGGTTGCCGGCGCTGGCGCAGACGACGCCGCGGGCGCGCTCCTCGGCGGTCAGGGAGGCGATCTTGTTGTAGGCGCCGCGGATCTTGAAGGAGCGCACGTCCTGGAGGTCTTCGCGCTTGATCGAGATCCGCGCCCCATAGCGCTTCGAGAGCCGCCTGGAGAGCTGCAGCGGCGTGCGCACAGCGACCGGCTGGATGCGCTCGGCGGCGGCCTCGATCGCGGTGACGAGCTCCGAGGTGGGGATGAGCATTCGGGAGCAACAGCCTAGCGGGGCTTGGCGCTTCTCCGGCGAACTGGCGCGGGTCGCGCCGCGGCTTTTCGGCGGGGCGGCGCCGCCCTGAGCGATTCCAGCTTGGCAACGTAGTCCTCGACGGTCAGCACCAGCTCGGCGTGGCTCCAGGTGAGCGGAGAGACGGAGAGCGGCGCGCCGCTGTGCGGGTCCAGCTGCTCCGACAGCAATCCCCCCTGGAGCGCATGGGCGGCGACCCAGTCGATGATCCGCCGCGCCCGTTCCAGGTCCTTCGGCCTGGTCGCGGTGGCGATGTACCACTGCGCCAGCCAGAGCGTGCAGATGAACCAGGGGTTGCCGGGGACCCTGTCGATGTCGCCGTCGACCTGGAAGTAGTAGTCGTTGCGGTAGCGGGCGATGCCGCCGGTCTCGCCCCGGTTGGAGAGCTGGTCGCGGACCGCCTCCATGGTGGAGACGATGCGCGGGTCGTCGGGTGGGTACATGCCGAACCGCCAGAGCCCGTAAAGCGCGCTGTCCAGCTCCGCGTCGACCTCCACGCCGCCGGAGCCGTCCAGCATCAGGCGGCGGGCGAAGCGCCCCAGCTCCGGGCGGTAGAGGTGCCGGTCGGCGGCTTCCCGCAGGCGCTCCTGGGCGGCGTGGAAGCTGTCGCGCTCCCCGCCGTCGCCGAACAGGGCTGCGAAGCGCCGAGCCGCGTCCAGGCCGCCCCAGACCGCGCCGATGGTGAAGGCGTGAACTCCCCAGCGCTCTTCCCAGAGGTCCCAGGACGGCTTCGGCAGCCCGGTCGCGCTGTCCAGGTGCGCGGCCAGGAAGCGGGCGCTGCGCAGGACCAGCGTCGAGTAGAGCCTGGCGGCGAAGTCCAGGTGACCATGGATCTCGAAGTGCTGCCAGAGCGCCCACAGGACCAGCCCGGTCTCATCCTCCTGGATGGCCAGGATCGGGTTCCCGCCCTGGTCCGCGCGCGGGTGCCAGGAGCTGCCGACCAGGCCGTCCGGCGTGTACTTGTGCTGGAAGTACGCGTAGTCGCCCTCCCAGCGTTCGACGCGCTGGCAGAACTCGAAGAACTCGCGCGTGATGTCCTCGTGGCCGGCGCGGTTGAGCGCTGTGGCGATCAGCGCGCCGTCGCGCGGCCAGACGTAGCTGTAGGTGTCGCGCGCGAACTTGGTGATGTCGTAATCGTTGGCCGCCGTGAACGCGCCCCGGTTGTCGCACTGGGTTCGGATGGTCAGCAGGCTGCGACGGTAGAGCTGGTGGATGTGCGGGCCGAGGTTGTCTGCGATCGCGCCCTTGCTCTTGCCGGACCAGATCGTCCAGTAGTTGAGGGTGCGCGTCCGGTAGGTCGCCTCGCCCCGCTTCAGGATCAGGTCCTGGCCGAACTCGGTGACGCCCTTGTAGTCGGCGCCGAGGCAGACCCAGTGCGTCAAGCGGCCCGGCTGGCGCGGGCCCACCTCGCCGAGCACGAAGGCGATCGTGCTGTCGACCGCGCCCTGCTCGATGAGGTTCCGGCCCAGCTCGCCATCCTCGGCGTCCAGCCAGGTGCCGGCCCGGTCTCCGCCCTTCTTTCCGTTCGCCCAGGAGTCGATGCCGTCCCCGGAGGCCGAGGTTCCGCCGAGCAGGAAGTAGCGGTCCTTCTTGTAAGCGATCAGCGCCCGGTGCAGCGGGTCGTAGCCGGTGGTGCAGCCGAGGTCGGACTCCTTGATGAACCAGTCGTAATGGAAGAAGACGACTACCCGCCCCACCGTCTGGTCGGTCCTCACCTCGAGGTTCCGGAAGAGCCAGTCGCGGGCCATGTCGACGTAGTCGGTGAAGTGGACGGTGACGCCGTGGCCGTCGTGGCGCGCGGTGACGTCGGTTACCAGCGTGTCCTGCGCGTAGCCGAGGTTCAGCTTCCAGCCCGGGTCGTTCAGCCAGGTGAAGCGGCCGTCCAGGTAGAAGCCGGTCCGGCAGAGGTTGCCGGCGGTGTGGTTCTCCAGCCCGACCTGGGGATGGAAGATGTCGCGGACCGAGTAGTCGGCGTCGAACGCGACCAGCGCGTTGCCGTTGCCGACCACGATGCTGCGCGGCATTCTATTTGCCCACGGTCAGGGGCTGCAGTGCGTCATGGACGCGCGCGAAGACCTCGTCCGGGCTGCCGGCCGCGTCGATCTCGGCGACGGGCACCCCGGCACCGCGGTAGTGCTCGAGAACCGGGGCGGTGCGCTGGTGGTACTCCTTCATCCGCTCCTGGATCGCCGCCTCGGTGTCGTCCGGGCGATGTTCGACCGCGGCCCGGTGCAGCAGCCGCTTCACGAGCAGCTCGTCGGGCGCCTCCAGCGCGACCACGAAGTCGACCCTGCGGCCGTCCTTGGCGAGCATCGCGTCCAGGGCCCGAGCCTGCTCGACGGTGCGCGGAAAGCCGTCCAGGAGGACGCCGCGGGTGCGGCCGCGCCGTTCCTGCAGCCGGGCTCGGATGATCGGCACCAGCAGCCGGTCCGGGACCAGGTGGCCCTCCTTCATCAACCGCGCCGCCTCCAGCCCGAGCTCGCTGCGACGCGCGGCCTCGGCGCGGAGGATCTCGCCGGTCGAGAGGTGCGCGAGGTCGAGCTCAGAGTGGATGCGGGCGGCCTGCGTTCCCTTGCCGCTTCCCGGCGGCCCGAAGATGAGGCCGATCACTCGATCTTGAGGCGGCCCCGGCGGTCCGTCCAGCTTCGCGAATCGGCGAGCAGCTCGTGCAGGGCCGCGTGCGGATCCGCCGTCGCGCCCGCCCGTCCCAGCGCCAGCCAGCGGCGGGTGATCTCGACATAGAGGTCGGCCTCGGTCCAGCCCGGGTGGACCTCCGCGACCCGGTGCTTGCGGATGACGTCGACGATGGGCAGGTACACGTTGTCGTACCAGCTCGCCGCGGCCTCCGGCAGCGGGACCTCCTGGCCTCGTTCGAGGCCGAGGAAGTAGCGGTGGCCGAGGATGTGCTGGTAGATCTCGTCGTAGCGGCCCAGCCGGCTGCACTGGATGCGGGCGCCGGGCCGCACCCGGTCGAGCTGGGTGGCCTCCAGGAAGCCGGCATACTCCGCGGCCCGGAGCAGGGCCTCGGCGTCGACGTCGGGACCGAGGGGCGCCCGGGTCTGCACCTCCACGACCCTCGCCTTGATGGTGTCCCAGCCGAGCTGGCGGGCGACGGAGACGCGGTGGTGGCCGTCGATCACGTAGTAGTTGTCGCCGAGCTTGTAGACGTCGATGGGCGGCAGCTCGCCGCCCTCCGCCATCTCCCGGTAGATCCTGGTCCAGCGGTCGCGGGTGCGGTTGGAGACGGGCAGGAAGCCGGGGTCGAAGTCGCTCGCCTTGCCCTGGGAGGCGGCCGAGCCGACGATCCGGACGAGAGGGATCTCCTGTTCCCCGCGGTCGGCCCGTCCCTCGGCGCCGGCCGCCTTGAGGACCTTGTCCATCGAGAGCATGCCTCGGAAGCGGCGCGTCAGGGTGGGGACGATCGCGCGCCGGAAGGCCTGCGCGCGCGCCGCGTCGAAGTCCTCCTGGGCCCGGATGTGCTCCACGCTGGCAGCCTAACCAAACCCGGCGCCGGCCGTCTCCAGGATTCGGTAGCCCACGGCGTTGATCACCTTCGTCGAGCCCAGCTCGCGATCCGTGACCGGGCGCTGGTAGGGATGCAGGTGGCCGTGCACCAGCAGCCGCGGCCGCAGGCGTCCGACCAGGCCGTGGAAGGCGGCAAAGCCCTGGTGCGCCGGGTCCGGGCCGTCGCCGACGCCCAGCGGGGGCGAGTGCGCGAGCAGGATGTCGAACCGCCGGCCGTCGCGAAGCGCTCTCAGCCGGACCCGGAGCTCCAGCCGAAGAGCCCGCCACCACATCTCACGCTGGGTGTATTGGTTGGGGCCTCGGTTGTAGCGGATCGAACCGCCGAGGCCGGCGACCCGGAGGCCGCCGGCGTCCAGCACCCGGCCGTCGGCGTTGTCGCAGCCGGCCGGTCCCAGCGTGCTCAGGTCCCAAGCCTGGGTGTCCAGGGTGGGCAGCCCCGGCTGCAGGTCTGGGTCGTGGTTCCCGGGAACGTAGAGGAGGGGAACGTTGAGGGTGCTGACCAGGTAGTCGAGGTACCCGTAGGGCAGGTCGCCGGCGGAGAGGACCAGGTCGGGTGCGATCTCCAGCAGGCGGCGGCGGTCCAGGCCCTCCTCGACCTGGTCGGCCACCGCCAGGATCCGCGTCATTCCGCGGCCATCAGGCCCAGCAGCTCGTAAACCAGGTGGGCGGCGGCGATCCCGGTGACCTCGGCATGGTCGTAGGCCGGCGCCACCTCGACCAGGTCCGAGGAGGCCAGGCGCAAGCCCTTCAGGCCGCGGAGCACCTGCAGCAGCTCGCGGCTGCTCAGGCCGCCGGCCTCGGGGGTGCCCGTGCCGGGCGCGAAGGCGGGGTCGAGGACGTCGATGTCGATGGAGATGTAGACCGGGCCCTCGCCCAGCCGCTCGCGGATCCTCTCCGCGGTCCAGGCAGGGCCCCTCTCGGCCACCTGCGTGCAATCGATGATCCGGAAGCCGAGCTCGGCGTCGGCGGCGAGGTCGCCGGGCCCGAAGATCGGGCCGCGGATGCCGACGTGGAGTGATCGGTCGCTGTCGAAGAGCTTCTCCTCGGCGGCCCTCCGAAAGGGGGATCCATGCGTGTAGCGCTGGCCGAAATGAGCGTCCCAGGTGTCGAGGTGGGCGTCGAAGTGGACGAGGGCGACGGGGCTGCCGAGCTGCTCGCGGACCGCGCGCAGCATGGGCAGGGCGATGGTGTGGTCGCCGCCGAGGGCGACCACCCGGGCACCGGTGGCCAGCAGCTCGGCCACGCCCGCCTCGATCTCCGCCAGCGCCTGCGGGATGTCGAAGGGCGTGCAGGCGACGTCCCCGCAGTCGGCGACCTGCCGCGGCTCGAAGGGCGATACGTCGAGCCCCGGGTGGTAGGGGCGGAGGAGGCGCGACGCTTGGCGGATCCCCGAGGGACCGAAGCGGGCGCCGGGCCGGTAGGTCACGCCGTTGTCGTAGGGCAGGCCCAGGATGCCGACGTCCACCTTCTCGACCTCGGCGCGGGTGGGGAGCCGCGCGAAGGTGGCCGGCCCCGCAAAACGCGGCACCTTCATCCCGTCCAGCGGGCCCCTGGTCATCTCGCTGCTCAATCTACGATTGCCGCAAGGTGAAGCTCGGCCTCCAGATCCCCGATTTCACTTGGCCGGGCGGCCCGGCCGAGCTCGGGGCGACTCTGGCCAAGGTCGCGCGGACCGCGGACGACGCCGGATTCGAGTTCATCGGCGTCATGGACCACCTCTTCCAGATCCGTTCGGTCGGGTCCGACAAGCGGGAGATGCTGGAGGCCTACACGACCCTGGGCTACCTCGCCGGGCACACCTCGCGCGCGAAGCTGCTGGCGATCGTGACGGGGGCCCCCTACCGCTTCCCCGGGATGCTGGCGAAGATCGTCACCAGCCTCGACGTGCTCTCCTCCGGCCGTGCCTGGCTCGGCATCGGCGCGGCCTGGAACGAGTCCGAGGCACGGGCGCTGGGGATTCCTTTTCCACCCCTCGCCGAGCGCTTCGAACGCCTCGAGGAGACGATCCAGATCTGCCTCCAGATGTGGTCCGAAGAGGAGGGCGCCTTCGAGGGCAAGCACTACCAGCTGGCCCGGACGCTCAACTCGCCCCAGAGCCTGAGCCGCCCCCATCCCCCGATCCTGATCGGGGGCATGGGCGAGCGGAAGACGCTCCGCTTGGTCGCCCGCTACGCGCAGGCCTGCAACCTCTTCCCGACGCCCGAGCTGCCGCGCAAGCTGGAGGTGCTGCGAGCCCATTGCGAGGCTGAGGGCCGCGATTACGACGGGATCCTCAAGACCTCGATGTTCAACTTCGACGTCGGGCCGAGCGGCGAGAAGATCGGGCCGACCATCGGGATGCTGAGGCGCCTCGCGAACCAGGGCATCCAGGTCGCCATCGGCAGCGTCAAGGACGTCCACACCATCAAGCCGCTGGAGATCATCGGCGAGAAGGTCATCCCTGCCGTCGCCGCCTTCTAGGATCGTCGTCCCGCCGCCTGCCCTGGTGGTGCTGGTCGGGCCGGCCGGAGCCGGTAAAACCACCTTCGCCCGAGCCCGCTTCGCGCCGACCGAGGTGCTCTCCTCCGACTTCTATCGCGGCCTGGTCTCCGATGACGAGGGCGACCAGTCGGTCAGCCCGCAGGCCTTCGCGGTACTGCGCTCCGTCGCCGCCCGCCGGCTGAAGATCGGGCGGCTGACCGTCATCGACGCCACCAACCTCAAGCGGTCCCACCGGCGGCCTTTCCTGCACCTCGCGGAGCGGGCGAACCGGCCCGCCATCGCCATCGTCTTCGACCTGCCGCTGCCGGT
Organism: Chloroflexota bacterium; assembly: GCA_005881155.1. Classification (GTDB taxonomy): domain Bacteria; phylum Chloroflexota; class Dormibacteria; order Dormibacterales; family Dormibacteraceae; genus CF-105. Next base: position 10,931 of record VBHN01000136.1, read on the forward strand.
CTGCCTGGCGCGGAACCGCCTGCGGCGGGGCCGCCAGGTGGAGGAGGACGCGATCCGGGACCAGTGGATCGACCTGCCCCGACCTGCCTCCGAGCTGCTCGAGGAGGGGTTCGCGGCGGTCTACGAGTTCCACGATCCGGGCGACGCGGCCGCGGCGGACATCGTCCGCTGATATGGGCCGCGCGTGTTGTTTCCAGCCTCAGGGCGCGCCGCCCGGCTCGACCAGGATCGCGACGCCGCGAGGCGGAAGGGTCAGGCTGCTCGAGGCAGTCCGCTTCCCGGACAGGAGCTCGTCGCTCCCCTCGGCGACGGGCACCTCGACCTCCGCCTCGGAGTGGTTGAGGAGGAAGAGGAAGCGACCCCGTGGCGAGTCCCGGCGGACCGCCTCGACGCCGGCCGGCCCGGTCCAGGTGGGCCGGACCCCGGCCTCGGCCTGGGCTTCCGCCAGCAGCCTGGCCATGGACGCGCTGTCGAGGCGCGTCGCCAGGTAGTAGGCAGTCCCCTTGCCGAACCGGTTCCGGGTGACGGCCGGCCGGGCGGCCAGCACGCCGCCGTCGAAACTGGCGAGTTCCTCGGCGCCGTCTGGCGTCACCAGCTCGCTCCAGAGGTCGCCGGTGCCGCGGGTCCCGTCGGCGAACGCGACGCTCAGCTCCTGGCCGGCGGAGAGCGGCAGGAAGTCCTCGACCCGCAGCCCGAGCAGCTCCCGGAAGGGCGCCGGGTAGCCACCCAGGCGGACGTGGTCGTCGGGGTCGACGATGCCACTGAAGAAGGACATCACCAGCGTCCCGCCGGCCTCGACATAGGCGTTGAGGTTGGCCGCCGCCTGGTCCGAGAGCAGGTAGAGGTTGGGGACCAGGACCAGCCGGTAACGGGCGAGGTCGTCGGTCGAGCGGGCGAAGTCAACCGCGACGTTGCCGTCGAAGAGGTGGCGGTAGTAGGCGCGGAGCTGGTCCAGCTGGCGGACCTCGCCGGAGGGCTTGGAGGGCAGCTCCAGCGCCCACCAGGACTCCCAGTCGAACACGATCGCCACCTCGGCCCCGACGCGGCTGCCGCAGACCGCGTCGAGCTTGGCGAGGTCGGCGCCCAGCGCCTTCGCCTCCAGCCAGGCGTGCGAGTGTTCGGGCGCCCCGTGCGGCAGCATCGCCGAGTGCCACTTCTCGGCGCCCGCGCGCGACTGCCGCCACTGGAAGAAGAGGACGCCGTCCGCCCCGCGCGCGACCTGCTGCAGGCACCAGAGCCGCATCAGCCCGGGCGGCTTGGCGGCGTTGACCGGGCGCCAGTTGACGCGGTTGGTGGTCTGCTCCATCTGGATCCACGGCCGGCCTCGCGCGAGCGACCGCATCAGGTCGCTGTTCAGGGCCGCGATCAGCCCCGAATCCGGGTCGGCCGGGTCGGGGTAGGCGTCGTTGCTGACGATGTCCTCGTGCTCGGCCCACTTCCAGTAGTCGAGCGGCTTGAAGAAGCTCATGAAGTTGGTCGTGATCGGGACGCCGGGCGTGTGCTCGAGCAGCTCCCTCCGCTCGGCCTCGTAGCACTCCAGGAGCGCGTCCGAGGAGAAGCGCTGGAAGTCGAGCGACTGGGTCGGGTTGGGCCAGGTCGGCGTCCGCCGCGGCGGGATCACCTCCTCCCAGTCGGAGTAGCGCTGCGACCAGAAGTCGGTTCCCCAGGCGCGGTTGAGCTCTTCGATGGTCCCGTAGCGGCCCTGCAGCCAGGCCCGGAAGTCGGCTGCCGAGACGTCGCACCAGCAGGCCGGCACATGGCAGCCGTACTCGTCGCGGTAGGCCGGGCTGGACGGGCAGTAGTGCTGGCGGGCGCCCTGGTGGAGTCGCACGCCGTCGGCCAGCACCGGCAGCATCTCCGGGTGCCGGCGGACCAGCCAGGGCGGCGGCGAGGCGGTGCCGGTGGCGAGGTCGACCGCGATCCCACCCCGGTGGAGCAGGTCGAGGACGCGGTCCAGCCAGGCAAAGTCGTAGCGACCCTGAGCAGGCTCCAGGCGTGACCAGCTGAAGATGGCGACGCTGACCAGGTTGACGCCGGCCTCGCGCATCAGCCGGACGTCCTCCTCCCAGACGACCTCCGGCCACTGGTCGGGGTTGTAGTCGCCGCCGTAGAGCATGTGCGGCAGCCGCGCGCCGAGCAGCTGGCTCAGCCTTTTGTGGCTCCCAGCGTCAGGCCGCGGACGAAATGCTTCTGCAGCGCGATGAAGACGATGATCGGCGGGACCGCCGCCAGCATCGAGCCCGCCGCGAGCAGGTTGTAGTTGGTGAAGAAGGCGCCGTGCAGGTTGTTCAGCGCGCTCGTGATCGGTCTCTTGTCGCCGGACTTCAAGAGGATCAGCGCCCAGAAGAAGTCGTTGAACATGAAGGTGAAGAGCAGCGTCGCCATCGCGGCCAGGGCGGGCCGGCAGAGCGGAAGGATCACGCTCCACCAGATCCGCAGCACGTTGGCGCCGTCGACCAGCGCAGACTCGGTGATCTCCTTGGTGATCGTCTTCATGTAGTTGCTCAGCACGAAGGTCGCGAAGCCCGTCTGAAAGACGACGTGGATCAGGACGACGCCGATGTACTGGTCGTAGAGCAGCGTAGAGCGGCACGATGATGGCCTGCTGCGGCAGCAGGTTGCCGGCCGTGAACAGCATCAGCACGATCACGTTGAACCGCCAGCTGAACTGGGAGATGGCAAAGGCGAGCATCGACGAGATCAGCAGCGTCAGGATCACGCCCGGGACCACGATGTAGAGCGTGTTCGCGTAGTAGTAAGGGAGGTTGGCCTGGCTCCAGACGTTGATGTAGTTGGTGAAGTCGAGCTGCGAAGGCCAGCTGAGATAGCCGTGGTGCGCGGTGTCGGAGATGGGTCGCAGGGAGGTGAAGATCGCCCAGAGCAGCGGGAAGAGCCAGGCCGCGCAGACGGCGATGAGGAACGCGTGCAGCGCGATGCGTCCGGGTGTTAGGGACCGCCGTCCGACAGCGGTCGTGACGCGACGCGGGATCGGGACGGCCCCAGCAGCACGACGGCGATCGCCGAGCCGAAGCCGACCAGGCTGGCCTCGCTGATCGAGTTGTTGGTGATCAGCGTCGAGAGCAGCTCGAGGCCGTTCTTGCCGCGGTTGATGATGTAAACGATGTCGAATGCGCGCAGCGACTCGATGGCGGTGACGACGACGATGACGATGTTGATGGGCGCCATCACCGGCAGCACGACCGAGAAGAAGGTCTGGCGCTCGTTTGCACCGTCGACCTTGGCGGCCTCGCGCAGGGAGGGATCCACACTCTTCAAGCCCGCCAGGTAGAGCACCATGATGTAGCCGACGTGGCGCCAGCTGGCGGCGATGAGGACCGCGTAGAGGTTGATGTTCTCGTCACCCAGCCAGTCGATGATCCGGTGGCTCTCCACCAATCCGAAGGCGTTGTTGATGAAGCCTTCCGAGGGCGCGTACTGCAGCTCCCAGATGAACCCGACCACCGCCAGCGAGAGCACGACCGGGAGGAAGAGGACGCTCTGGTAGACGCGCGTGCCGCGGATCTCGCGGTCGAGCAGGACGGCGAGGAACATCCCCAGCGGGGTCGAAACCAGGGACAGGAAGGCCAGCCAGATCAGGTTGTGCCTGAGCGCGGGCCAGAAAAAGATGTAGGAGGTGAAGAGGTTCTGGTAGTTCTTGACGCCGATGAAGTTGCCGGGGCTGATGGCGCCGATGCCGGACCAATTGGTGAAGGAGAACCCGACCGAAGCCGCCGCCGGGCCCCAGATCAGGATCAGGTCGAGCAGCAGCGGAATGCCCACCATCAGCGTCAGGAGCAGCTTGTCGTGCCGGGTCAGCAGGCTGTAGCGCCGGCGGGGCCGGCCGGCTGCAACGAGCGCCCCCGTCCCCGGCTTTATGACGGCCGGGGCGGGGGCGACGCTCGTCGTGCTCGTGGTTTCAGCCACGGGTGCAGATATTAGGCTTGGCTACTTTTCCGGAGGCAGGGAGTCCCAGAACTTCTGCATCGTCCCCTGGAAGGCCTGGAGATCCTGGGTGGGATTCTTCAAGTAGGTCAGCAGGAAGCTCTGCATGCCGTTGGGTCCCGCGAAGTCGGGCCGCGAGTCGCGGTCGAAGAACTGGGTGATCCTCTTGGCGCCGCTGATGATCTGCACCGCCTTCTTCTGAAGGGCGCTGTAGCTGCTGGTGTCGGCGTCGTTGGCGGTCGGGATGTTGCCAGGCGCGTTCTGGAACATGAGCAGCTGCGTCGAGCCCTTGGACCAGAACTGCATGTAGGCCTTGGCCTGGCCGAGGTCCTTGCTGATCGTCGGTGACTTCTTGCTCAACATGAACACGTCGATGGGCGCGTCGAGCGCCTTCTCCGCGTCGTACTGCGCCCCCATGTTGGGGAAGGGGAAGAAGTCGAGGTCGTCGAGGTCGGCCTGGCCGGCCGCCTTGAACTGGTCGGAGACGAAGAGGCCGAGGATGTACATACCGGCCTTCTTCTGGACCACCATGTCGGCGGCCTGCTGCCAGGTCGTGCCCGCCAGGCCCTGGTTGTAGTACTTGGTGATCTCGCCCCACTTCTGGAAGACGTTGGTGACGCGGGAGTCGGTCCACTTCTGCTTTCCGGTGCAGAGCTCGACGTGGAACGTGTAGCCGTTCAGCC
>VBHN01000219.1:0-4392 GCA_005881155.1 Chloroflexota bacterium
ATGCCCCGGGCAGTCGACGTGCGCGTAGTGGCGCTTCTCCGTCTGGTACTCCACATGCGCCGTGTTGATGGTGATGCCGCGCGCTTTTTCCTCCGGCGCCGCATCGATCTGGTCGTAGTTCTTCGCCTCGCCGCCGTACTTCTTCGCCAGAATGTGCGTCATCGCCGCCGTCAGCGTCGTCTTGCCGTGATCGACGTGACCAATCGTGCCCACGTTCACATGGGGCTTGGTGCGCTCGAATTTGCCTTTTGCCATCTAGATCGTGCTCTCTCGTTGAGTCGATACCTGGTGCCCATGACGCGGATTGAACGCGTGACCTCTCCCTTACCAAGGGAGTGCTCTACCACTGAGCTACATGGGCGAATAACGGGCCCTCAGCTGCGTGACTTGTCCTCTGGCTCGTGGAGCGGGTGAAGGGAATCGAACCCTCGTCATAAGCTTGGAAGGCTTCTGCTCTACCATTGAGCTACACCCGCCTGGTTCATCGCTTCGCCCGCGTGCTCTGCCCCGCCGGGGCGCCCAAATCTGGTGGAGGGGGTTGGATTCGAACCAACGTAGGCGCAAGGCCAACAGATTTACAGTCTGCCCCCTTTAGCCGCTCGGGCACCCCTCCGGCGGAACCGGCGATTATATTGAGTTTTCCGCAGCTTGGGGCAATAAATCACGTTCCGTAGCGCACCTTGGACTGCAGGACCCGCAACGCGGCAAGTGCGCTGTAGCACGCAAGCCACGAAGTCTTGGGATTCTCCGGCGACGCCACGTTCTCCATCACGATGCTGAAGCGCCCCGTCGGCCCGGAAACGCGGATGGTGTGGGTATTGCGCTCGAGCGCCGGATCGGCGATGACCACGAGCCGGGTGCGGTCAAGCCCGACACCTGCCAGCGCGAGCACCGCCGCGATGTTCACGTTCTGCGGGAAATGCGGCACGCCTTCGCGGGCGGGACCGGCGAAGAGCGTATGCCGGGCGGCCAAGCGATCGAGATCGATGCGCTGGGCCTGCACGAAGGCGATGCCCTTCCATGCTGCCGGCGGCTTGGCAACTTCGATGGAGACTTCATCCACGCCCGCGGCGCAGGCCGCCTTGAGCGCGTCGAGCCCGCCGATACCGCCCGAGGGCACATAGAGCATCGCGCCTGACGTGCTGGCCGCAGCCTCGGCGGCGCGCCGCAGAGCATCGTCCACCAGCGCCCCGGCAGATAGGACGACGGTATGCACCCCGGCCTTAAGGAGCGGCACGAGATGTTCCCGCACTGCATCGTGCGAGGCCGCTTCGAGGACCACTTCGGGCTGCCGCGCGAGCAGCGCATCGCGCCCGATGACAAAGTGCACGCCGTGCTGCTTGGCGAGCGCCGCGGCCCCGGAGCCGCTAGTGCGCCCGGCGAGCGCCACCACCTCGGCGCCGGCCAGCGCGCCCCGCCCGATGGTCTCGAGGACCAGGCGTGCAATAGTTCCGCCACCGAGCAGGCCGACACGCATTCGCGGTCTCCAGTATCATTTGCCTCGAAGGGAGGCGGTCCGTGCGTATCGCGATTCTAGAAGACGATCCCGACCAGCTGGCGCTGCTCAAGCGCTGGATTGCAGACGATGGTCATGATGTTCATGGGTGGCTGAGCGGCCGCGAGACGATGAAGCAGGCGGGCCGCGAGAGCTTCGACCTTTTCATGCTCGACTGGCAGGTGCCCGACGTCTCGGGCGCCGAGGTGCTTGCCTGGCTGCGCTCCAACGTTTCGAAGACGGTGCCGGTGCTCTTCGTCACCGTGCGCGACTCGGAGCAAGACATCGTGTTTGCTCTCGAGCGCGGCGCCGACGACTACATGGTGAAGCCGGTGCGGCGCCAGGAACTCTTGGCGCGCGTGCGGGCGCTGCTGCGCCGGGCGTACCCGGTCGAGGAGAAGAAGCAGCTCTCCTTCCCGCCATTCGACATCGACCTGCAGCGCAGCGAGATCCGCAAGAACGGCGCGGCGATCGAGCTCACGCCTAAGGAGTTCGAGCTCACCGTGGCGCTGTTTCGCAATATGGGCCGCTTGCTCTCGCGCGGACATCTGCAGGAAGCGGTGTGGGGTCGCACCGGCGATCTCGCTACGCGCACGGTTGACACCCACGTGAGCCAGGTGCGCAAGAAGCTCGACCTGCGCCCGGAGTCCGGCTACCGCATCGTGCCGATCTACAACTACGGGTATCGACTGGAGAAGATCGCGCCGGCGGCGTAAGCCGGCGCCTCAGCGTAGCGCCCGGATCCGCATCTCCGCGTATCTAGTCAGGCTCAGCCGCATCGCGCGCTCCTTTAGCGGGACGCTTCTCCACCGCCGGGTAAAGCTTTAAAACCTGCAGCATGCCGGCGGCGTTTCGCAACACCACGTAGTCGTGGCCGACGTCTGCGAGCTGTGCATCGCCGTAGTGCGCGCCCCGCTCCACCAATTGCCCGCTGATGATCGCAGCGCGCCGCGTCGGCGAAAGGAAGATGGACTGCAACACGGGGCCGCCGGAGGGCGTTTGCGCCGCGCTCGCTTGCACGCCGCCCAATCCCGGTGGCGGGCGCGTCGGGTCTCTCATTGTTTGCGCCACGGCGAACGCGCAGTAGAACCATAGCGCAGCGAAAACAAGGCGCCGGGTCATACGACGAGCCAGGCCTTCGAAACGCTCAGCGTCTGGACGGTGAGCGTCACGACGAGCCGCAGCTGCTGGTCCGTGTTGACCGCGACGCTGATGCGGCTCCAGAAAAGACGCCACGGAAGCTGCTCCACCATGCGCAGATACTCGTAGAGCTCCACGTAGGACCCGTGTACGGTCATCTCGAAGGTGTGCTGGTAAAGCTGCCGTTCGGCGTCCTGGGCGGCGTTGCTTTCAGCGCTCGCGCCGCTAGCGGCATCGAAGCGTTTCACCGGCAGCGTGCGCAGCGAAACGAGCTGCAGCCCGCGGCTACGGCGCAACATGTCCTCGAGCAGCTTCGCCGTGCGCTCGGGCGGCACGAGGCCGCGCTGGATCTGCGCCATGGTCTTGTCGACATCGGCAAGCTGGCGGCGCAGCGCATCGCGCTCGGCGCGCCGTTGCGCCAGCGGATCCTCAGCCGGCGTTTTCAGGCTTAGCAGCGTCTGCACGCTCTTTTGCGCGTCGGCGAGCTGGCCCGCCAAGCGCCTTTTCTGAACGAGGCTCGGCTCGAGCGCCATCAAATAAAAAAGAGCGAGTACGGCAACAAGCACGCTACCAAAGATGAGCGCGCGTTCGCGTATCGCCAACGCATTGAAGCGGGCAGCAAGGCGCTCGAGTTGCGCCTTCATTGCGATTTATCCACCAGCTTCACCGTTTCGCGCGTTCCGAGGGTGAACTCGACAAACGGCGCAAGCGGCGCCGGCTTCTTGTCCGACGGCGTCTCCGATTCCGGTCGCTTCATCTCCAAGTGCGCGAAGCTATGCCCCGCGAGGGCCTCTTCCTCATTCAGGCGCTGGATATAAACCGGGACGAGATCGGGGCGCAACGCGCGGCCGCTGATCTCGATATCGCCGCCGCCGGTAATGGAGAAGGCGGTGAGCCACACGCCGTCGAGCGACTGGCGCGAAAACGCGCTCAAGAATTGGGCGAAGCCCTTGCGGTCGCCGAAGCTCCCGGCGCTGAGAGCCGACACGGTCTGTTGCGCCTGCCTGAGCTCGCCCTGCAGTTTCGCGATCTCAGCTTCGAGCTGCGGATCGGGCTTGCTCGCGGACCGCTGTCCCGCGAGCTTGAGCGCTTCCGACTGCTCGGCCTTCAGCTGCTCCTGCACGCGACGCACTTCCCGATTGAGGCCGCTCACCTGGAACTGCACAAAAGCGTACATGAGCAGGATCAGGGCGAGGCCACCGCCGACGCATTTCATGAGCAGCTCGAACGACAGCTTCGGCCGCACCTGGCGCAAGCCGGCGTGGAAAAGATTGATGTTCTGCGTCATGCGGGCCGCTTTTTATTCAATGCTTTGTTTTGTCTGCGGCGCTCAAAATACCATAAAAATCAGAACCTAGAAGTTTTCCCGCATGTAGATCACTTCGTCGGCGCCCTTGACCGAACCGAAGGTCGCCCGGGCGCTCGGGTTATCGGCGTAACTTGCCGAGCCCGCCCAGTTGCCTTGCAGATAAGTGCTGCTCGCGCCTGTCGCGGTCACGGTGCTCCCATTGACCACGGTGCACGTCGTGCCGCTCGCTGCGCCGAGGTTGGCAGTGAGGAGCACGCTGCCGTTATTCGCGTTGCCCGGCGCCGGCAGTATCAACATTCCGCGGCCGCCACTGAGCGTCACGGGCGTAGTGGTCAGCGCCGTCTTGCACGCCGTGAGGTTCGAGGTGAAGGCGCTCATCTGGACGTTGGTGTTCGCAAGCGAAGTGCAGCTATCGGCGGTGTTGGTGACAAATATGTATCCCGCGCCG
>VBHN01000219.1:4398-6824 GCA_005881155.1 Chloroflexota bacterium
GAGCTGCGAGCCGTTCGCATTCCTGACCGCCAAGCGCCCGAAACGCATTTCCTTGCCCGAGCCGAATGCGATGCCATTGCCCGCGCTAGCCTGGCCAAAGCGCGCCGGGTTGCTCGCGTAGGCGACGCCGTCGGTGTCGATCACGTTGATCGCGAGGCTCACCTCGGCATTGAAGGCCGCCAGCGGTGTGTTGCGCGTAAAGAATATGCCCGTGCCCGTGCCGAAAGTCAGCGTTCCCGTTCCATTTCCGCTGTCGGCGATCACCGGATCCGTGCCGGTGATGCCGCTTATGTCTACTGAGCCGCTCGCCGCCGTATACGCCTTGCTGGTCAGGCTGGTGTTGGTGATCTGCCAGACCGCACCGGTATAGTTCGTCGTCGTAGCGTTGCTCAAGTTCTGAGCCGTCACCGTGATCACCGGCGCGGTGGTATAGGAGAACTTCTGCCCGACGTAGGTAAAGGTTCCTGCGCTGCAGCCGGTCGCGAAGCTCGGCGTGTTGTAAGCGACCGCGAAGTGATCGGGCACGAAGCGCCCGACGTTGACGGGGCTTGCCGTGGTGATGTTCATCTCGGCTGCGGTAGAGCCGTCCGCCGCGTCCACCGCCGCGAACGTCGAATCAACGAGTGTCACCGCAATTGCGCCCGCATCGCTGTAGGTGGCGACGTTCGAGGTGAGCTGGCCGGCCACGAAGTTAGCGCCTATGGTCAACGTACCGGCAGGAACGTCGACGCACGCCGGCGTCGGTCCGCAATCGCCGATCGTCGTCGTTGCCGTTCCGGCGTAGTTGGTCGTCGTGGCGGGCGTCGCGGCGCCGTTCACGGCCGTGGCCTGCACCGTGAAGGGCCGCCCGGCCTTGTGAACGGTGCTGACGCCCATGGCCAGGTTGTTGAGCGTGCGCCCGGTGCCCGCGGTCTGCCAGTCGTTATCCGTGACCGTAACATTCGTGAACTGATTCGGGCGAATGGCGAAGTTGTCGCTAGAGCAAGCAGTAGTGTCGGGCGCGCCGGCCGGCGAAGTCATGCGAATGCGCGCATTGGGATAGGAATTAGCGACCGAGAAACTCGTGTTCTTGCGTCCGCTGTCTGACGCCGCAAAAGTGAGATCCGGCGAGAGCGTCTGGATCACCGTCCAGGTCGAGCGGCAGCCGTTGACGTCCAGCGCTGCCGAGTTATTGCTTGCGTCGAGCACCTCGATCCTCATCGTTCCGACGTAATACGTCGCCACCGCGGTTTTAGCGGCATTCAACGAGGCGATGGCAACGTTGACCGTCGTGCCGGCGACCTTCGTCTTGATGAAACCGCTGGTAGCGCCCGCTGCGGTCGAGGTTTCAAACGCATTGAAGGCGCCCAGTACGCGCCGCAGCGCGAGGATGTGCGCATTGCCCGTTCCTACGACCGTCGCGGTCGCAGTCTTCGTGCCGCTCGCCCCTGCTGCCGATTGCAGCACGTAGTTCATCTCGAGGGCCGCGCTGCCTCCGGTCGCATCGACGGTCTCGGCCATGCCTGTGGGCGGCGTCCAGGTGCTCGCACTGCCGATACCGTGCGAGGTGATGATCATCGTATTCGCGAGCGCGGTGGTCACGCCATTCGTGGCCGACGAGGTGCCCGAGGCGGTGTTCACCGCGCTATCGGTTTCGAGCACGGGATCGGCGCCCGAGAAGGCCATGATGCCGCCCGCCGCACCGGTATTGCCGGCCGAAAATGTCCAGTTGTAGCTCGCCGGCTCGGCTGCGCCCGCAACCAGACTGTAGACCGCAAGCGAGTTGCTCGTGCCATTGGCATTGTCCGTGCGCCGCACCAGCGTCCAGCCGGCAGCGGTGATGGTCACCGTGCTTGGGCCAACGGTGATCGACGCGATCATCACGTCGTTCTGCGCCACGCCTGCCGGTTTGTTGATCGTGAGCGTGTTCGACCCGCCCCCGCCCCCAACACCACGGAGCGCGAGGATATGGGTAGTGCCGGGCCCAGTGCATACGCTGCACACGCTCGCCGTCTTTGCCCCCGTGGCGCCCGCCGTCGCTTGCACCACAGTGCTGCCCTCGGTCGAGACGGTGCTCATGGGTAGGTCGTAGTTTTCGGCCATCCCCGTCGGCGCGGTCCAGGTGCGGCCGCCCGAGGAGACCGCGTGCGAGGCGACGAGCAGCGTATTTGCTACTGTGGTCGTCACATCCGGCGTCGCGTGGTCATAGCCGGTCGGCGTGGCCTGGCCATTCTGGACGTCAATCGGATTCGCCGTGTCGACGCCGGAGAAAGATCGAATGATGCCAACCGCGCCCGTGGCGCCCGAGGGGCTGAAGACGTAGCCCGTCACACTGGAATCGCTCGCGTCGGCCGTGCGCTGGTAGATGAAGAGCGAGCTCGTCGGGGCGGTCGTGTTGTCGATACGCGACCCCACGGGCGTCCACCCCAGCGGCGGCGTGATGGTGG
>VBHN01000027.1 GCA_005881155.1 Chloroflexota bacterium
GCCCAAAGCAGGAAACCACCTCCGAGGATGTCAAAGGGAGCCACCGAATGGCTGAGGTCGACGAGCTGCGCCGTCGGGCAGGCCGCCAGAACCGCCGCCTTCATGGCCGCCACGTAAGGCGAGCCGACTCCGAAGTCACTGGTCAGCGTGACCAGCGGGCTTACCAGTAACGCGTCTCCTTGAAGGGATCCGCCTCGTCGTGGTAGCCCCGCTGCTCCCAGAAGCCGAGCCGGTTCTTGCTCATGAACTCCAGGCCGCGCAGCCATTTCGCCGACTTCCAGAAGTACTTCTTGGGGATGAGCAGGCGCAGCGGCCAACCGTGCTCGACGCTCAGGTCCTGGCCGTTCCAGCCCGTGCAGAGCAGGACGTCGTCATCGTCCAGGACCGAGAGGGGCACGCTGGTGGTGTAGCCGTACTCGCAATGCGCCATCACGTAGCGGGCGTCGGGTGTCGGCTGGACCATCTCCAGCAGCGCCTGGATGGGCACCCCGGTCCAGCGGTCCCCCAGCCGGCTCCAGGCGGTGACGCAGTGGATGTCGGCAGGGATCTCCTTGGTCGGCAGCTCTTTGAACTGCTCGTAGCCGAGGGTCACCGGCTTGGCGACCTCGCCGAAGACCTTGAGCGACCAGGTCTCGAGGTCCGTCTTCGGCACCGGTCCGAAGTGGAGGAGCGGCCACTTGTCGGGCGCGGTCAGCGTCTGCCCGGGCGGGAGGCGCTTGGGGTCGACGCCTTCCGGGATCCGGTTCCGCGTGAAGAGTCCCACCAGCAGGGAGTTTAGGGTGACGTGGCCGTGAACGACCAGACCTTGGCGAAGCCCTGGCCGTCGATGGTCCCCGCCACCTTCATCGTGTAGCGCCCCGCCGGCAGCAGCGGGTCGCGGGGCAGCACCGCCCACTCGTTGGCGGTCAACTGGCCGCCGCCCGGGGAGACGATGTACCCGTCGAGGGGCTTGCCGTCCGGCCCGTCGAGCTCCGCGCCGGTGATGTCGAGGGTCGAGCCGGAGCCGACCGCCACCGTGATCGGATAGCCGGTGGGGTAGCGGGCGTTGGGCGCGGGATCGGGGACCTCGCCGCCGAGGAAGGAGGCCGGCACGTTCTGCTGGTTGGGCGCCGGGTACACGATCGGTCCCTGGTGGGAGGGATCGCCGAGCCCGATGTCGAGGACCTGGATCGAAAGCGCTCCGACCTGGGCCTGGCCGTAACCGGCGCCGGTGGCTTCGGGATCGGTTAGCGGGTAGCGATGGAAGACGGTGTCCACCCAGTGGTCGACGGCCGCCTTCGGCAGGAAGGCATGGGACGCAACCTCGGCGGTTCGCTTGCCGGTGTACCCGAAGTGCTGCGTGCGGTCGCTGGGAGCCGCACCGAACGCGCCCGGCAAGGTCGGATCCTCGGTGTGGATCTTGGTGTCCGCCACCGCCGGCTGGCCGAAGTTGAAGAGGTAGAAGTAGGAATGGGCGGCGGCTGCCTCGGAGATCGGCGCTACCTCTGTCAGCGCCGGCAGGCCCAGCGAGGCCCGGTAGCTGTTGACTCGCTCGAACGCCTCCTTGCGCTGGGCGGCGAGCGCCGCCGGCGGCTTCGGCTGGATGGGATTCAACTCCGGGTCCGGGTCGGTCTTGAGGACCAGCAGGTCCAGGTAACGAAGGTAGGCGTAGACGTCGGCGGAGTCGGGGTTGGCGCGCAGGGAGGCGAGCAGGAGGTCGTGCGCCGCAGCGGGGTCGCGCTTCATGGCCACATCCAGCTCGGCCAGCCCGACGGCGGCGGCCGGGGCGTTGGGCCTGACCTTCAGGGCCGCCTGGAAGAGGGTCTCGGCGGTGGCGGCGTCGCCGTGCAGGAAGGCGCTGTCGGCGGCTGCGTTGCTGACGGCGTAGTCGGCGGCGTGCTTCTTGTGGAGCGTTGTCAGCAGCGCCTTGGCGGCATCCGGCTTCTGGTCCAGGTACTTGTAGCGGGCCAATTCGAGTGCGCGCTCGGGGAAGGCAGGCTGTGCTTTCAAGGCCAGCTCCAGGTGATTCAGCTCCTCGAGCGGGTCGCCCTTGCCGCGGTAGTAGTTGGACCACTCGCGGTCCGTCTCCGCGGTCGCGTACGCGTCACGCGCCCCTTTCTCGGCGGCCTGGAGCTCGGCTCGAGCGGCGTCGAAGTGCCCGCTGTCCGCCAGGGCCTCCGAGTAATAGACGTGCGCGAGCGGATCGACCGGGGTCGACTTGACCGCCCGGCTGCCGGCGTCGAGCGCCCCGGTGATGTCCTCCGACCAGTCCCGGGCGCGGGTGAGCCGGGCCAGGGAAGCCGAGCCGGGGCTCGCGGAGACGCCCGCGTCGGCCGCCGCGACAGCCTCACTGAATCGGTTCTCGTAATCGAGCAGGAGGGCGTAGTGGGACTGCGCCAGCGGGCTGCCGCCGTCGATCAGCTTCCGGTAGGCGGTCTCGGCGCCGTCGTAGTCACCGGAGAAGAGCTTTGTGTCCGCGGCCGCGAGCGGGTCGGAGCCGCCGCTGCTCTTGGCGGGTTTGTCGGCCGGGACCGGCTGGCAGGCCAGGGCGAGGATGGCGAGGCAGGCCAACAGGGCCGTGAGCCGGGTCATGGGAGAGGCCACAAGCCTATCCTGCCGCGCCGCGGGGACCCCCTGGGGAGCGCCGGTATACTGGCGGGCGGGGCGATAGCTCAGCTGGGAGAGCGCCTCCCTCGCACGGAGGAGGTCGTGGGTTCGAATCCCATTCGCTCCACCAAACGCTCTTCCTCGACCTCGCGGATCGACTCAGGCCACAGTGATAGCGTTGCTATCATTATTAGTGTTATGGCTGAACTTAGCGAGAAGAAGCGCGACAAGCTTTCCACGTCCAAGTTCGCGTTCCCCAAAGAGCGCAAGATGCCGCTCAACGACGCCGGCCACGTCCGCAATGCCCTGGCTCGGTTCAACCAGGTGGAGGGCGTCAGCGCGTCCGAGAAGGCGGCCGCGAAGCGGCGCATCAAGACCGCAGCCAAGAAGTTCGGCGTCGAGCTGGGAAAGGACCCCGACTGAGCGGGCCGCTAACGCTCGAGCGCCTCTTCCAGCAAGCTCGCGGTCTCGCCGTCGAAGGCGACCAGACGCACGAGTCTGACCCGCGTGGGCGCCGCTCGGATGGTGCCGACCGCGATCCGGGCGGCCGGCTCGGCGGGAAACCCGTAGATCCCGGTCGAGATCGCCGGGAAAGCGACGGACTCCGCGCCCAGCTCATCGGCGACCTCCAACGAGCGTCGGTAGCAGGAGGCGAGCAGCTCCGGCTCGCCCTGAGCCCCCTCTCGCCAGCGGGGACCGACCGCGTGGATCACCCACTTCGCGCGCAACCTGAACCCGGGAGTGGCCTTGGCATCGCCGGTCGGGCAGCCGCCCAGCGCTCGGCAGGCCTCCAGCAGCTCCGGCCCGGCTGCCCGATGGATTGCGCCGTCGACGCCACCACCTCCAAGCAGCGACTGGTTGGCCGCGTTGACGATCGCGTCCACCTCTTGCTCGGTGATGTCGCCCCGGACTACTTCCAACTCCACCTGGGTTGACATGATCGTGGATCGGCTGGCGGTGCTCGACCTCGAAGGCAGGACGGTGGATCTCGTCGCCTTGGCCGAAGACGGCCCGGTGCTCATCGCCTTCCTCCGCCATTTCGGTTGAATCCACTGCAAGGACACCGCCCGCCAGTTGGTGGGCAAGCTGGACCGGATCGAGGCGGCCGGCGCGCGCCTGGTCCTGGTTGGCAACGGAAGCCCAGAGCAGGCGGCCGGCTTCGCGAAGAGATTCGCCGGCGTGACGGTGCTCACCGATCCATCGCTTGACAGCTACCGCGCGCTCGGGATGCGGAGGGGAGTGGCGGCGACGCTCAACCCGACCAGCGTCTTGAGCGGGCTCGGTGCGGCGCTGCGGGGCAACCGCCAGACCACCGTCGAAGGCGACCCCTGGCAGCAGGGCGGACTGCTCCTGCTCGGACCCGGCGGCCAGGTCCTCCATCTCCAGCGCAACCGGAGCGCCGGCGACCGGCCGGACCTCGACAGGGCTCTACGGGCGCTCGGCGCCGGCCGCAAGGCGGCACGCCGCCGCCCGGAAGTTACCTAACGGCTGCTCGGCTGCTCTTTCGGCGGGGCGACTTGCGCCCGTTCCCGTGGCCGTTGGTCGTCGCTCGCAGCGGGCGGACCGGAGACGTGTGGCGAGCGGGCTTGCGGGCGATCGCCAGCAGCTCCTTGACCCCGGCCTCGACACCGCCGGTGAGGACGTCGATGTCGGTGACCGTGTCCCAGTCACCGGTGACCCCGAAGTTCAGGCCGCCCAGGTAGGAGAAGATCGCGATCCCAATTCGGACCGAGCCCGCGATCGGCACGTAGGGATAGGCGTAGACCATCTGGCGGCCGGCCGCGTAGAGCGGAAACTGCGGGCCGGGCACGTTGGTCGTGACGGTCTGGACCAACCGCTGCTCGAAGCGCATGCTGAGCCGCGCGCTGAGCGAGAGCAGCATCGGCGGCGCGTAGCCGCCCAGCGTCGCCAGGACGTCGCCCGCGACCGCCTGCCCCGAGTTCTTGAAGCGGTCCATCTGCTCGCGGATGGCGTTGAGGCGGTCGACCGGGTCTTCGATCCCGACCGGCAGGCCCGGGAACAAGCCCGAGACGCGGTTGTTGTAGACGCCCTTCTCGTTCTCGCTCCGGACCGAGACCGGGACCAGTGTTCGGACGACCTTGCCCTCCACCTCCTCCTGGCGGCCCAGCAGCAGGTCGCGGAAGCCTCGCGTGATCACCGCCAGCACGACGTCGTTGACCGTGCCGCCGAGGGCGCTGCGGATCTCCTTGACCTGCTCGAGCGTGACGTGCGCCCAGCTCCAGCGGCGGTGAGGGCCGATCGGTCCGTTCAGCTCACCGGCGGCGGGCTGAAGCCAGGTCCGGTAGGAACCCGCCAGGTTGCGCAGGTCGGTCAGGCTGATGGCGGCGAGATTGGCGCGGGCCAGCACGGGCAGCCCCTTGACCCGATCGATCGGGTCCAGGACCGCGTCCGCCAGGGTGTCCGCCAGGAGGTGCAGGTCACTGGGCTCCTTGGCCGGGTGCCAGGCCGGCGCCCGGCTGGCGGGCGGCTGCGGCTCACGATCCAGGAGGACGGTCAGAAGGTCGGTTCCGGCGACCCCGTCCACCATCGCGTGATGGACCTTGGAGATCAGCGCCCAGCGGTCCTCCTCGAGGCCCTCGACCATCCACAGCTCCCAGAGCGGCTTGGAGCGGTCGAGGTTCGCGGCGAAGACGCGGCCGGCGAGGTTGCGCAGCTGCTCGGGGCTGCCGGGCTTGGGGACCGCCGTGTGGCGGATGTGGTAGAGGATCTGGAAGTGCCCGTCGTCGACCCAGACCGGGCGCCCGAGCTCGAAGGGCACGAAGCGCACCCGCTGCCGGTAGCGAGGCACCAGGGGCAGGTTGGCGGCGACGGTGCGGACGAGGTCGCCGTAGGTCGGCGGCGGCCCCTCGAACACCGAGACGTTCCCGATGTGCATCGGGTTGTTCTCGTCCTCGATGTGCAGGAACATCGCGTCCTGCGGGCTCATCCGGTCCATGAAAACCTCCACCCCCCACTCCGGCGCCGCCGAATTCCGACAGTCTAGGCCCGGACCCGCCGAGACTTAGGCCCGACATGCCCCGGATCGGACTGGTGCTCGGCGCCGGCGGCGCCGTCGGCCACGCCTACCACGCCGGCGTCCTGGCCGGGATCGAGCAGGCGACCGGTTGGGACCCGCGCCGGGCCGAGCTGCTGGTCGGAACCTCGGCCGGGTCGATCGTCGCCGCCCTGCTTCGGGCCGGCTGGAGCGCGCCGGACCTCGCCAAGGGGTCGCTCCGCGAGCAGCTCTCCCCGGCGGGCGCCGCCCTGCTGGCCAAGACCGGCGCCCGGCAGCCGCTGGAGACGCCCGGGCCGCAGCACCTCGACGTGGCCGGCGGCCCCTCCGCCGCCGGGCTCCTCCTGCGGCCCTGGCGGATCAGGCCGGGCGTCCTCGCGGCCGCCCTGCTGCCGGCCGGCAAGGTGCCGACCGAGGCGATCGGAGGCGCCATCCGAGCCCTCTACGGGACGGCCTGGGCTGAGCGGCCGACCTGGGTCTGCGCAACCCGGCTCGAGGACGGGAAGCTGGTCGCCTTCGGCCGGCAGGGCGCCCCGCCGGCCTCCCTGGCCGAGGCCGTCGCAGCCTCCTGTGCCATCCCCGCCTACTTCCGGCCGGTCCTGATCGGCGGCCGGCGGTATGTCGACGGCGGCACGCATTCGGTCACCAACGCCGACCTGGTCGCCGGGCTGGGGCTCGACCTCGTGATCGTCAGCTGTCCGATGGGTGGAACCAGAGACGCGATCAGCGCCGGCCTGGACCTGCCCCTGCGTGCCGGGGTGCGGACCCGGCTGGCCCGTGAGATCGCCCAGGTCCGGCGCCAGGGCACGCCCGTCCTGACCCTGCAGCCGACGCGGGCAGAGCGGCGGGCGATGGGCAACAACCCGATGAACCCGCGGGTCGGCCGCGCGGTGACGGCCGCGACGCTGGAGTCGACCCTGGCCCGGCTCGGCGACCCGGACGTCGAAGAGCGGCTCGCGGCGCTAGCCTGAGGGCTTCGATGGCCCTGAGCGAGACGCAGCGGGCGACCCTGCGGGCAGTTTGCGACACCTTCTACCCGGCCCTCGAGCGCCCTGACGACCCAACCGGCTTCTGGGCTCGAAAGGCGTCCGACCTCGGCGTCGAGGCGGAGGTCGAGCGCTACCTGGAGGGCCGGGTCGACCCGGTCGCCCGGGAGGGGCTGAAGCAGCTGCTGGACGTGCTCACCGCCCAGGACTTCGCGGCCAACCCGCAGGAGGTCCGCGAACAGATGCTGATCGGCTTCGCGGCCTTCGGGCCGGAGGTCGCGGCCGGGATCGACGCCTTCCGCTCCCTGACCCTGCTTCATGCCTACGGTGTCGTCGGTCCGGACGGAAAGAACCCGAACTGGCCGGTCCTCGGCTACCCGGGTCCACAAGGACCAACGCCGCAGGTCGAGAAGCCGATCCGGCCCTTGGAACCGGAGGGCGACCGGCTGGAACTGGACGCCGACGTCTGCGTGGTCGGTTCCGGCTCCGGCGGCGGCGTCATCGCCGGCGTCCTCTCCCAGGCCGGGCACCGGGTGGTGGTCCTGGAGATGGGCGCCTATTACAACGAGGCCGATTTCAACCAGCTCGAGCTCTGGGCGTACGAACACCTCTACTACAAGGGCGGCCTGCCGCCCACCAGCGACGGCAACGTGGTGCTGCTGGCCGGCTCCAACCTGGGCGGAGGCAGCACCGTCAATTGGATGACCTGCTTCCCGACCCGACCGGCGGTCCGGGCGGAGTGGGCCGCCGAGCACGGTCTGGAGGCGTCGACGGGCCCGACTTCGACGGCCACCTGCGCGCCGTCCTGGAGCGGATCAAGGCCAACGAGGAGTGCAGCGACCTCAACGGCCCGCACCTTCGGCTGCGGGAGGGCTGCGCGGAGCTCGGCTGGCCCTTCAAGACCATCGTCCGCAACACAGACCCCCAGACCTACGACCCGGAGAGTGCCGCCTACGTGCATTTCGGCGATCGCACCGGCAGCCGCCAGGGCGTCCAGAGGACCTACCTACAGGATGCGGCCGACGCCGGAGCTGTCTTTGTCGTCAACTGCCGTGCGGAGCGGGTGACGGTCGAGGACGGCCGCGCCACCGGCGTGGAGGCGACCTGGAGCGGGCCCAACGGTGGGACGGCGCGGGTCCTGGTCAAGGCGCCGCAGGTCGTGGTCGCCTGCGGGGCGCTGGAGTCGCCGGCCCTGCTCCTGCGCTCGGGGATCGGCGGGCCGGAGGTCGGCAAGCACCTGAAGCTGCATCCGGGCGGGGCGATCAACGCCCTCTACGCAGATGAGCAGCAGGCGTGGTGGGGTCCTCCCCAGGCCGCCTACTGCGACGAGTTCGCCGACACCGGCGACGGCTATGGCTTCCTCATCGAGGCCCCGGCTTACGGCGCCGCGTTGGGGGCGGCGATCGCGCCTTGGGACTCTGGAGCGGCCCACAAGGAGCAGATGGCCACGGCCGGCCGCAGCGCCGGGCTCGTCTACTTCGTACGCGACCGCGGCGGGGGCCAGGTCACCATCGACGAGCTGGGCAACTCGGTGCAGAGCTACGCCCTGGACGACCCGGTGGACGAGGCCAACCTCCACGCCGCCCGAGCAGCCTGCGTTCGCATCCAGCACGCGGCCGGCGCCGAGGAGATCACGGTCGGGCACCGGGGCGGCTACCTGCGCTGGAAGCGAGGCGAGGACCTCGACGCCTACCTGGACTCGGTCCGCGGCGTCCCG
>VBHN01000028.1 GCA_005881155.1 Chloroflexota bacterium
TCGTCCCCGTGCTGGACGTGATGATCATCGTCGTCCTGCTCGTCGCGCTGGTCATCGGCTACCAGAAGGGCATCATCCAGCCCCTGATGACCTACCTCTTCTTTTTCGGGGCGCTCTTCCTGATCTACCGGGACCGCGGCCAGTACCTGGCTGGGGTGGAGAAGTACCTGCACGCGAACACCGTGCTGGCGATCGCCTTCGCGCTGATCATCGCCGTGGTTGCCGGCTACGCCGGCAGCGTGGTCGGGACGGCCCTGCACCGGATGCCGATCGCGCGCGGGATCGACGGCTTCCTGGGCATCTTCATCAACGTCGGCATCGCCATCGCCGTCGTCTACTTCGTGCTCACGGGCCTGATCACCTTCGACAAGGCGTTCTCGCCCTTTGCGAACAACGCCAAGCTCACCAACGCGCAGGTCACGACCCTGACCAACCAGATCGAGTCCAACCCGCTGGCCGCCGCGCTGGTCGACCCCAAAGACCTCGCCAAGCTCAAGTCGGAGACCAAGTCCGGGCAGGCCACGACGCTCTCGACCGTCACCCAGCTCGACAACCTGAACAGCTTCTACCAGGACTTCGTCCGGCCCCAGCTGCGGGGGTCCAGGATCGCGCCCTACATCATGCGGATCGGCCAGAAGATCCCGCTCCTGGGCCACGACGGGCCGAACGACCTCCCCAAGTAAAGAGCCCGCAGGCGGGGAATCGACAGCGATACTGAGCGCGATGTCTGCGACCGCTGCTGGGCGGGCAGGGTCGGGGATGGTGAAGCGCGTGAGGCACCTCGACCTCGCTCTCATGTCGCTCTATTGGATAGCGATCGGCTACCTCTGGTCGAGCCTGGGCGGCCTCATCCTCCCGGACCTCGTCCAGATGCTGGTCGGGCGCGCCCACAAGGGAACGGCGATCAGCGTCCTGGAGGGCATCGGCACCGTGATGGCGGTCGTCTGGCAGCCCATGGCGGGCGCCATCTCCGACCGCTGGGTCAGCCCGCTGGGCAGGCGCCGGCCGTTCATCATCGCCGGCACGGTCGGCGACGTCATCTTCCTGGCCGGCCTCGCACTCTCCGGCAGCTACTGGGTGCTGGTCATCTTCTACCTGCTCCTCCAGACCGCGTCGAACACGGCCCAGGGTCCGTACCAGGGGCTGCTCCCCGACGTCGTTCCGCACCAGCAGCGGGGCGAGGCCTCGGGCTACTACGGGATCGCCAACCTGGTGGGCATCCTGGCCGGCACGGTCGGCGCCGGGCTCCTGCTGCACCGCTACGGGCCGGTCGTTGCGATCGCCAGCATCGCCGTCCTGCTGACGGTCACGATGCTGGTGACGGTCACCCTCGTCCCCGACACCGCGGTGCCTGTCGAGGAGCAGTTCGAGTCGCCGCTCCACGCCTTCCTGCACACCTTCTCGCTGGACCTGCGGCGGCATCGAGACTTCGCCTGGCTGATGGGGTCCCGGCTGCTGATCCTGATGGGAATCGTCGGCCTTCAGAGCTTCGCCTTCTTCTACTTCAGCGACGTCTACTTCGCGGGTGATCGCAAGCAGACCACGGTCGCGACCTCGGTCCTGCTCGGCCTGGTGGTCCTGGTCGGCCTGCTGGTCACCTGGCCGGCCGCCAAGCTCTCCGACCGGATCGGGCGAAAGCCGATCGTCTTCGGCGGCGCGCTGATCGGCGCCGCCGCGACCGTGATCCTGGTCTTCAGCCACTACCAGCTGCTGCCGAGCACGGTCCTGGTCCCGCTCGGGCAGGCGCTGCAGGTGCCGCCGCTGGCCGCCCAGGCGGTCTTCGTAGGCTTCTTCATCGGGATCGGCTTCGGCTCCTTCCTGTCCGTCGACTGGGCTTTCATCACCGACGTCATCCCCCCTGCCGAAGCCGGCCGGTTCATGGGCTTCTCGAACATCGCCACCGCCGGCTCGGGGATCATCGCCCGGCTCAGCGCGGGCTGGCTGCTGGACCAGTTCAACGCCGGCCCGCGGATCCTGGGCCTGCCCGGCGGCTACCCGGTCGTCTTCACCATCTTCGTGGCCTGGATGCTCCTCGGCGCCGTGCTGGTGCTGAAAGTCCGCGAGCCGTCCAGTTGATGGACCTGTCCGGCCTCCTGCCCTGGGCGGGACTGGCCGGGGCGTCCCTCGAGGGCGCGGACGTGGTGGTCGCGGGCATCCCCTACGACGGATCAGCCACCTACCGCAAGGGCGCCGCCGAGGCGCCCGGGCGGATCCGCGCCCTGAGCGCCGTGGTGCCGCCGGTTACGGAGGACGGACGGCAGCTCCTGGGCATGGCGGTACACGACCTCGGTGACCTCGATGCGGGGCCCGAGATCGAGACCGGCTGGCGCAACGTCGCCGACCGGCTGGCGGCGGTGCCGCCCGGCGCGCTGCTCACGGTGATGGGCGGGGACCATTGCTCGACGATCGCGGTGCTGTCCGCGCAGGTCCGCCGCTTCCCGGGGCTGCGAGTGCTCTGGGTCGACGCCCACCCCGACCTCTGCAATTTCTCGCGCGGCGGCGCCTGGACCTGCGGCTGCGCCCTCCGCCGGGCGCTCGAGGTCGCCGGGCTGCCGCCACAGGCAGCGGCCGTGGCCGGCGGCCGCGACTATGACCCCGAAGAGCTGGACTTCATCCGCGAGCAAGGCCTGCTGCTGATCAGCGCCGCCGAGCTCGCCGCCGACCCCCCCGGCGCCGGGAGGCGGGTTGCCGAATGGACCGCCGGCCACCCGCTTCACGTGTCCTTCGACATCGACTTCCTCGACCCCGCCGCGGCACCCGGAACCGAGATCCCGTCGCCGGGCGGGCCTTCGACCCGGCAGGCCCTGGACTTCCTGGCGGCTCTGGCCGGGGGATCGCGGCTGGTCGGGCTCGACGTCACCGAGGTGGCGCCGCCCGTCGATCAGAATGACATCAGCAGCCTGGCCGCTCTCAAGGTCATCTTCGAGTTCTGGGGACGAGCATGGAAACCGCGGACGTAGCGGTCATCGGCGGCGGCGTGGTCGGCTGTTCGCTGGCCTACCACCTGGCGCGCAGGGGAGTCGACGTGCTGCTGCTCGAACGCAACCAGCTCGGTTCGGGCTCCACCGCCCGCAACGCTGGCGGGGTCCGCCAGCAGTTCTCGAGCGAGGTGAACGTGCAGATCGGCATGCGCAGCGTGCGGCTGCTGGATCACTTCGAGGAGGAGGTCGAGGTGCCGGCCGACTTTCGCAAGGTCGGCTACCTGATGCTCCTGACGCGGCCGCAGGAGGTCGAGGAATTCCACGCTCTGATGGAGATGTGGCACCGGCTCGGCCTTGCCGAGGCTCGCTGGCTGTCCGCGCCGGAGGCGCAGCAGCTGGTGCCGGCGCTGAACGTCGAGGACGTCCTCGGCTGCACCTTCTGCCCGACCGACGGGATCGCCAGCCCGGACGCCGTCACCATGGGCTATGCCTCCGCCGCCCGGCGGCTGGGCGCCCGGCTGAAGCAGGGGGCCGAGGTGACGGCGATCGAGGTGGCCGGTGGGCGTGTGACCGGGCTTCGCTCCAGCCTCGGGGAGGTCTCGACCCGGGTGGTCTTCGACTGCGCGGGACCCTGGTCGAAGGCGATCGGCGAGCTGGCCGGCGTCGAGGTCCCGGTCGAGCCTTACCGGCGCCACATCTGGGTGACCGACCACCTCCCCGAGATCGGGCGGCAGACGCCGATGACGGTCGACTTCACGACCAGCTTCTACTTCCACCCGGAGGGAGACGGCGTCCTCTTCGGGATGAGCGACCGCCACGAAGGCCCCACCTTCGCGACCGAGATCAACGAAGGATTCCTGGAACGGGTCACCGAGGTCGGCCTGCACCGCCTCCCGGCCCTGGAGCGGGCCGGGATCAAGACCGCCTGGGCAGGCCTCTACGAGGTGACGCCCGACCACCAGGCGATCCTGGGGCCGGTCGAGGAAGTCGCCGGGTTCTGGTGCGCGTGCGGCTTCAGCGGCCACGGCTTCATGCAGGCTCCCGCCGTGGGCGAACTGCTGGCCCAGCAGCTGACCGAGGGCCGCTCGGACATCGACCTCTCGCCGCTGGCCCACAAGCGGTTCGCGGCAGGCTCGCTGGCGGGCGAGAAGAACGTCATCTAGGGATTACTGTTCTCGCGCCCTGCGGCGCTCGGTCTCCTGCCGCTTGTTGGCGGCCCAGGCGACGAGCGCGAACTCGCCGAGCGTGAACAGGAAGGCGATGGCGTAAACGGCGAGTCCGATCCAGACCCTCCCGGTCGCGTACCAGGCCATGACGCCCAGGAGGCCGTCGACCAGGGTCAGGAAGGGGACGGCGATCAGGGCTCCGCGCCGAACGCTGCGGCCGTTGATCGGCCGGGGGCGGTTGAAGGGCGGCGGCAGGTCGCGCCACCACTCGCGCCGCCGGTCCCGGGGCGGGGGCCCCTGGCCGGAGCCGCCGCCGGTGGCGGTCTTCTGCCGCTCTCGCTCAGCGGTGATCACCCTCTCTAGAGCCTAGCGAGTGCGCAGAACCACGACGGCGATGACGATCAGGCCGGACAGGATCAGGACCCCGGCACAGCCGAACTGGACGACGCTGTAGGCGACCCCGCCGGTGATCGCATAGGTGTCGGCGATGTCCGCGCGACGCCGCCGGGTCAGCACCGCGGTGACCAATGCGAAGATCCCGACCGCGATCGCGACGACCCCCATCAAGAGCCCCGCCAAGATCCTCACGTCCACGGCCCGACCAGTATCGACCAGCTACCATCTGCGATGCCTTGGCAGATCGGATCCTGGTCCTGGGAGCGACAGGGTTCTTCGGCCGGTCGGTCGCCCACGGTGTCGTCGACGCCGGCTACCAGCTCCGGGTGCTCGCTCGCAACCCGTCGGCGGCCGCCGCCTTCCGGGTCCGCGGGGCCGAGGTCTTGCAGGGCGACGCCGTCGAACCGGCCGCCCTCGCCGCGGCCTGCCAGGGCTGCGCGGCGGTGGTCAGCCTGGTGGCGGTTCGCTCCAACCGACCGCAGACCTTCATCGACGTCAACATCGAGGCGCCGCGGCTCCTCGGGGAGGCGGCCAAAGCGGCCGGCGTCACCAAGGTCGTCTACGTCAGCCAGATCGGCGCCACTCCGGATGCTCGTTTCAAATACCTGGCCTCACGCTGGGCGGGCGAGCAGGCCCTGCAGCGGACCGGCATTCCCTCCACCGTCCTGCGCTTCAGCTACCTGCTCGCCGACGATGGCGGGATCACGGCCTACTTCGAGCGCTCGGTGAGCACCGGTCCCTTCGCCATCATCCCCGGCGGAGGCCAGCAGAACTCCCAGCCGCTGGTGCGCGAAGAGGCCGCCAGGTGCGTCATCGACGCGATCTCGCGCGGGGACCTCTACGGGCAGACGATCGACCTGGGCGGCCCCGAGGTGCTCAGCTACGAGCAGCTCTTCGAGTTCTTCGCGGCCGCGCGAGGCGTCGTCAAGCGGAGGGTCAAAGTGCCGCTGCCGCTGCTGACCCCGGTCGTGGGAATCATCGGCGGCGTGATGTCCAAGCCGATCATCACCCTGGATGAGCTGATTACGCTCAGTGCGAGCTCGGTCGCCGGCAACCTGGACGCGGTCCTGACCAACTTCAACTTCCGGCCCAGCTCGCCATCGGCCTGGGCGCAGACGCACTGGCGGAGCCGGCGGACAGCCTGAGCGAACCGCCGCCGAGGATCCGCTCCTTCATCGCGGTAGCCCTGCCGGACCAGCAGCGCGCTCTCCTGGCCGGGTACCTCGAGCACTGTCGGGAGGTGGCGCCGAGGCTGCGCTGGGTATCGCCTGAGAACCTTCACCTGACGCTGCGCTTCCTCGGCGGCGTGGAGGCGGAGCGACTGGACCGGTTGGGCTCTGGGCTCCAGGAGATCCCCTTCCAGCCCTTCGAGATCCGGCTTGGCGGGCTGGGTGCATTCGGACCGGCCGCGTCTGTCCGGGTCGTCTGGCTCGGGGTCGAGCAGGGCCGGCAGGAGCTGGAGAGGCTCTCGGAGGCGATCGAAGAACGCTGCCAGGCAGTTGGTCTCGAGGCCGAGACCCGGCCCTTCAACCCCCACCTCACGTTGGCCCGGGCGCGGGAACGGAGGGGAACGCGGCTGCCTGAGCTGCCGGCGCCGCCCCGGCTTCCGGCCTGGGCCGCGGCCGGGTTCGACCTCTATCGCAGCCGGACCGGTCCCGGCGGGGCCGTCTACTCCATCCTGGCCAGCTTCGGCTGACGGCCCGTTATCCTCGGCGGGATGGATCTCGAGGGCACTGTCGCGATCGTCACCGGCGGCGGCACCGGCATCGGCCGGGCGGTCGCCCTCGACCTCGCGCGCGCCGGGACCAAGGCCGTAGTCGTGAACTACTCGAAATCGCGCGAGGATGCGGAGCGCACGGCCACCGAGGTCGGGAAGCTGGGGTCCGTAGGCGTCGCCCTCGGCGCGGACGTCGCCAGCGAGGAATCGGTCAGGGCGCTCGTGGCTGAGACGGTCGAGCGTTTCGGCCGGCTCGACGTGCTGGTCAACAACGCCGGCACCACGCGGTTCATCCCCTTTCCCGACCTCGACGCGGTCACCGACGAGGTGTGGCGGCACATCCTCGGCGTCAACCTGATGGGCCCCTGGTACGCGTCCCGGGCGGCGGCGCCGCACCTCAAGAAGGCGCGCGGCTGCATCGTCAACGTGGCCTCCATCGCCGGCCTCCGGGCCAGCGGTTCCTCCCTGCCTTACGGCGTCTCCAAAGCGGCCCTCACCCAGCTGACCCGGGCGCTGGCGGTAGCCCTCGCTCCCGAGGTGAGGGTCAACGCGGTCAATCCCGGCCAGGTGTCCACCCGCTGGTTCCGGCAGGCCTTCGGGGATGACGCGGCGGAAGGGCTGGAGACGGCGATGGCGGAGCGGACGCCACTGAAGGCGATCGCCACGCCGGAGCAGGTGGCGCAGGCGGTGATGGGCTTCGTCCGCAGCGACATCGTGACCGGCCAGCACCTGGTGGTCGACGGGGGCATCTCGGTCACCTACTAGCTGTTGCTTGGCGGCGAACTGAATTTCGGACGTTGCGTCCTGGCCGCGCAGACCGCACTATTCACGTCGGCCCCGAGCGATACGTTCGAAGGGCCGGAACCCAGGTCGCAAGACCCAGGTACCGGTTTCTGAGAGGCGGTCGGTCGGGGTCACTTTCTTATTTCCGGCTCTTTGTGGCCGAAGGAGAGTTCCCGGATGACCGACCAGGAGTTCCTGCACGCCTTCGAGAGCGGGCGAATCCCGCCGGCTGAGTTCCACCATCGCGACCACCTGCGGCTGGCCTGGGTACAAGTCAGGAAACTGGGCGCAGAGCAGGCCGCGGGCGCCGTCGCCGAAGGCATCGGGCGCTTCGCCGGCGCGCACGGGCAGCACCGGCTCTATCACGAGACCCTGACGCGCTTTTGGGTTCGGATCGTCGCCCATTGTTCCCAGCCCACCTTCGAGGCAACGCTGGAGCGCCACCCGATGCTGCTCTCCAAGGACCTGCCTCTCCGCCACTGGAGCCGGGACGCGCTCTTCAGCGACGCCGCCAGGGCCGCCTGGCTCGAGCCCGACCTGCTGCCTTTGCCCTGAATCTCGCAACCTGCGGGAGGGCCGGCGTGTTTGCTTGGAGTGAGAAAGCAAAGCTTCGCTCCCGACCTCGCCGCCCTCCTGGTAGTGATCGTCTGGGGGGTCAACTTCCCCTTCCTGAAGCTGGCCATCAACGGCTTCGGGCTGCTGCCGTTTGCCTTCCTCCGCTTTGCCGGGATGCTGGCTCTGGGTTGGCTGGTGCTGGCAGTGCGGCCCGCCGGCCGCATCGAACGCAGGGACTGGCCGCGCGTCGCCGCCTCCGGCCTGCTCGGCTATACCTGCTACATCTCGGGGTCGCTGGCGGGGATCTACTTCACGACCGCCTTCAACAACGCCCTCCTGATCGCCGCCGCGCCGGTCTTCTCGATCCTCCTTCTCTGGCTCTTCCGCGTCGAGCCGATCGGCCTCTGGCGCGCGGCGGGGATGACCGTCTCCTTCGTCGGGATCGGAATCTTCGTCGGCGCGGTGGCGGGAGGCAGCCCGGTGGGAAACCTCCTCAACATCGCGGCCGCCTTCTTCTTCGCCGCCTACAGCGTCGTCAACAAGCCGCTGGTCAGCCGCTATCCCGCGACGGTCGTCACCGCCTGGACGCTCACCATCGGTTCGATCCCGATCCTCCTCGTCAGCGCGCCCTCACTGCTGACC
>VBHN01000029.1 GCA_005881155.1 Chloroflexota bacterium
CGTCGGCGTGCTGGTGCTGCGGCGGCGGCGATTGGCATCGGTCGGGTGAGCGAGAACCTCGAGCAGCTGCCGGACCCGGAGAAGGCCCGCGTCAAGTCTCGCGACCGCAAGATCCGGGGCCCCAAGGTGGTGGTGGACAACCCGGGCCTGCGAAAGGTGACGATGCAGGTCGCCGAACGCCGGCGGGCAGCTAAAAAGCCGAAGCCCTAGCGCGGCCAGGCCGGGACGATCATCCGGCGATGGGTGCCGGTTCCGCAGAGCTTCTCGCCCTCGTGGCACTCGACGTCGAACCAGAGCTTGTGGCCCTCGACGCGGTTCAGCCTGGAGGTGACTGTGACGTGGCCGCCCGGCTCGGTCGGCGCCAGGTGTTTGACGCAGACCTCGAAGCCGACGGTGGTGAAGCCCTCGGGCAGGAGCGGCTCCACGGACTTGTGGCTGCACTGCTCCATCAGCCCGACCATCGCCGGTGTGGCGAAGATGCCGCGACCGCCGACATGGCTGGTCAGGAGCGAGTCGTCGACGTCGCGTTCCAGCTTCCCTTCCCGGCCCGGCTGCACGTTCTCGAACTCGGCCACCGGATACATTTTGAGACGTGGGTGTTGCCCCGGTGCGGAAGGCGGTCTTCCCGGCCGCCGGGTTGGGGACCCGCTTCCTGCCGGTCACCAAGGCGCAGCCGAAAGAGATGCTGCCCCTGGTCGACAAGCCGACCATCCAGTACGGCGTCGAGGAGGCCGTCGCTTCCGGGATCGAGGAGGTCATCCTGGTCACCGGCGGCGGGAAGCGGGCGATCGTCGACCATTTCGACCGCTCCCTCGAGCTCGAGTTCTACCTGGCCGAGCGCGGGAAGGACGACCTGCTGGCCGTGCTCCGGAAGGTCGACGAGCTCAGCGAGAAGCTGGACCTGACCTACATCCAGCAGAAGCGGCCGCTGGGCCTCGGCCACGCGGTCTGGACGGCGCGGCGGCTGGTCGACAAGGAGGCCTGCGCCGTCCTGCTCGCCGATGACGTGATCCTGGGCGAGAAGCCCTGCCTCAAGCAGCTGATCGATGTGCACCTGGAGTCGGGCGCCACCGTGCTGGCGGCCCGCCGAGTGGCCAAGGACCAGGTCGGGCGCTACGGCATCATCGCAACCCGGTCCAGCTCGGGTAGGGTCCACGAGGTCGCGGACCTGGTCGAAAAGCCATCTCCCGAGGCGGCGCCCTCCGACCTGGCCATCCTCGGCCGCTATGTCCTCGCCAACGACGTGTTCGGCGCGCTCCACCAGGCCAAGCCGGGCGCCGGCGGCGAGATCCAGCTGACCGACGCCATCCGCTCGACCATCGCCACCGGCAGGGTGGTCGCGCTGGAGTTCGAAGGCGAGTACTACGACACCGGCGAGGTTCCCGGCTATCTCCGGGCGAACATCAGCCTGGCCTTGAAGCGGGACGATTTACGGGAGCAGCTGCTGCCCTTCCTCAAGGACCTGCTCGACGGTTGATGCCGGCCCGGCGCGGCTATAATTCGGATCTGGCTCTATGAGCTGTTCCACCTCCAACGTGCACCTATTGCTATGGCTATTTCTGGAAAGAGACGGTTTGACGACGACGACAAGGTCGTGCGCTACACAACCGCTGAGAACGATTTCGAGGTGGAGGTCACGCGCACCCTTCAGAAGTGGTGCGTCACCGTCTACCAGCTTCCCAACCGGGACATCCTGGCGCAGGACTTCTTCCCGGAGCGCTGGAAGGCCCTCGCCCGCGCGCAGGACTTCATCCGGCTCCTGAACCAGCGGAACAAGAAGGAGAACGCGGAGGCGGAGGTCGAGCTCTAGCTTCTAGCTAGAATCGGGCTTCGTGAACTTCGGGCAGCTGATTCGGCGTGAGTGGGGCGCGGTCTCCTTTGTGGTCACCGTCCTGGCCGGCCTGGTGATCGTGCCGCTTGCCTTCTTCTTCCTGAACTAGGGGCCGACACCGGTCAATTTGCCCGAGTCGTCTCCCAGCCCGACAGTTTCGGCCAGCGCCTCGCCGACCTCGTCACCCTCGCCGAGTCCGTCGGCGTCCGCGTCGCCGAGCCCGTCCCCCTCCCCGAGCCCCTAAGCCGTCAGAAGCTCCAGAGGACGTCTCGGCCGTTGGGCTGGACGATCTGCTCCAGCCGCAGCTGGAGGTCGGCGATCCGCTGCTGGGAGGCCTGGACCCGGATCTCGATCAGCTCCGCGAGCATCAGCCCCGCCACCGTGGCGCAGTCCTGGAGGAGGGGGAAGACAACCGGGCGGACGGTGTTCTGGATGTAGTCGCGGGAGGCTTCCGGCCCGTCCTCGAGCTTCTCCGACCGGACCAGGCTGCGGTCGCGGAACGCCATCACCACGACCTCGTCGCTGAGCATCACAGGGTCTGTCCAGGCGTAGGGGCCGTCCGCCCGCTGGCGCAGCATTCGCAGCCGGCCGAGGAGCGCTCGCATCGGCTGCGACGGCCCCTCGAAGAGGAGCGGGACGTCCGCGCTCGCCGCGTACCCGGGCTGGCTCGGGTAGCGCGCCGTGAAGCCAAGATCGCTCACCCCTGAGAAGGGCGCGGGCACCTTGATCGTGATCTCTTCCATGACGTCTATAAGATCGAGAACGCTTGGCGAGGCCAAAGCGGACGATAGCAGCAGGATATCAACAATGTCACTATAAGGAAAGGCGTTAGTGAACCTGACGGGAATCCGCGTTCTCGATCTCACCCGCCTGCTTCCCGGAGCGTTCTGCACCATGCTCCTCGCGGACCAGGGCGCCGACGTGATCAAGGTCGAGGAGCCGGGAACCGGTGACTACATGCGCTGGTACCCGCCCCTGATCGACGGCCAGGGGGCGGTCTTCAACTCCCTGAACCGGAACAAGCGGTCGCTGACCCTGAACCTGAAGGCGGAGGCGGGTCGGGACCTGTTCAAGGCGCTCGCAGCGACTGCGGCCGTGGTCGTCGAGGGCAACCGGCCCGGTGTCATGGACCGCCTCGGCCTGGGCTGGAGCGTCCTCCGGGAGGCCCACCCCGGCCTGGTCCTCTGTTCCATCACAGGCTACGGCCAGGACGGGCCCTTCGCCCAGCGGGCCGGCCACGACCTGAATTACATGGCGACGGCCGGGGCGCTGTCGCTGAACTCGCTACCGGGCGGCAGCCCGCACCCGCTGGCGGTGCAGGTCGCCGACATCGGCGCCGGCGGCGTGGGCGCCGCGGCCGCCATCCTGGCGGCGCTGGTCGGCGTCGGCCGCGGCGGACCCGGGCAGCACCTCGACGTGTCGATGACCGACGGCGCGCTGAGCTGGCTGGCGATGCCGATCGCCGAAGCTTTCGCAGGCGGCGAGCCGCCCGCCGGCGGCAGGACCCGGCTGACGGGCCGCTACCCCTGCTACCGGGTCTACGAGTGCGCCGATGGACGCTTCCTGTCGGTGGGCGCGCTGGAACCGAAGTTCTGGACGGCGCTGGTCACGGCCCTCGACCGCCCGGACCTCCTCGACCGCCACTTCGACGAGAGCCCGCAGGCCCACGCCGAGCTGGAGAAGGTCTTCTCGACCCGCTCCCGAGATGACTGGGCCGAGCTTCTCGACGGGCTCGACGTCTGCGTGGAGCCGGTGTTGGAGGTGGGTGAGGTCGACGCCCACCCACAGGTGGCCGCGCGCCGGCTGCTGCGGCACGGTCCGTCCGGTGCCGAGGTCGGCCCCGCGGTGCCGCTCCCGGACGGCTGGCGCCGCCTGGAGGCGCCGCGCCTCGGCGAGCACACGGCGGAGGTCCTGGCCGAGGTGGGCGTCGACGCTTCCCGGCTGCCGGAGCTGGCCGCCTCCGGCGCCATCTAACCGGATGCGGTGATCTCTGCCCAGACCTTCTCGGTCTGAGCCCAGGTCTCCTCCCGCGAGCCGCTGTTGTCGATGACGTAAGTCGCCCGTCCGCGCTTGGCGTCGATCGGCAGCTGATTGGCGATCCGGGCCCGGGCGTCCGCCTCCGGCAGGCCGCGCGCCACCAACCGCTCCAGCTGCAGCTCGGGCGGAACGTAGACCAGGATGGTCGCCTTGAAGAGGCCGTCCAGGTTGTTCTCGAAGAGCAGCGGGATGTCCTGCACGACGACACCGACGCCCTTTTCCGCGGCCTCGGCCAGGCGCGCGGCCGACCACTCCCGGACCAGGGGATGGGTGATGGCATTGAGCCGCTCCAGCGCCTGGCGGTCATTGAAGACCAGCTCGGCAAGCCGGGCCCGGTCGAGCCGTCCCTCGCGCACCAGCTCGGGACCGAAGGCGTCGACCACGGCCTGGAAGCCCGGCGTCCCCGGCTCCAACACCGCGCGAGCGCCCTCGTCGGCGTCGATGACCTCGGCGCCCAGCTCCCGCAAGAAGGCGCTGACGGTGCTCTTGCCGGACCCGATCCCGCCCGTGAGGCCGATCAAATCCATACGATTCTTACGAGCTCCACTGAATGCAGGACGAGAAGTTTGATGCGATCGTCGTCGGCGCCGGGCCGGCCGGCGTCGCGGCGGCCATCACCATGGCCCGCGCCGGCCTCCAGGTCGTGATCCTGGAGAAGGGCGAGAAGCCCGGCTCCAAGAACGTGATGGGCGGGATCCTCTACCGGCACAACCTCGAGGAGGTCGTCGGGGAGGCCTGGAAAGAAGCTCCCATCGAGCGGCCGATGATCGAGGAGCAGCGCTGGTTCATGACCGACCAGGCCGCCCTGCGCCTGCTCGGCCACAAGAATTTCCGCCATCGCGAGCACCCGAACTCCTGGTCCGTGCTCCGCGCCCGCTTCGACCCCTGGTTCGCGTCCAAAGCCGAGGAGGCGGGCGCCTTCGTCATCAACGAGACGGTGGTCGAGAACCTGGTCGTCAAGGACGGCAAGGTGGTCGGTGTCGCGACCGGCCGGGAAGGCGATCTCTTCGCCGACGTGGTCATCGTCTGCGAGGGGATCGGGCTCGGCAAGCGGCTGCTCGAGAAGGCCGGCCTCAAGAAGCCGATCCGGGCCAACCAGGCCGCGATCGCGGTCAAGGAGATCATGGCTCTCGACCCGGCCAAGATCGAGGAACGCTTCAACTGCGAGCCCGGAGAGGGCTGCGCGGTGGAGTGCTTCGGCGCGTCGACCATGGGCCGGGCCGGCTTCATGTTCATCTACACCAACCAGGACACGCTTTCGGTGGGTGGAGGCGTGCTGGTCAGCGACTACAACGGGGGCGTGGTCAGGGCCCGGGACGTCGGCCGTGTCGACCACGGCGTCTTCAGCCCCAACGAGCTGATGGAGCACTTCAAGACCCACCCGGCGATCAAGCCCCTGCTGGAGGGCGCGGAGACCGTCGAGTACGTCGCCAAGATGATCCCGGAGGCGGGGTACAAGTCGATGCCGAAGCTCTTCGGCGACGGCTACCTGGTCTGCGGCGACGCGGCCATGATGGCCAACCCGGTCCATCGTGAGGGCTCCAACCTGGCGATGGCGAGCGGGCGGATGGCAGGGGAGACGGTGATCCAGGCCAAGGAGCTGGGTGACTTCTCGGAGCGGACGCTGAGCCGCTACAAGGGGCGCGTCGACAACTCCTTCATCGGCAAGGACATGCGCAAGTACAACGACGCGGTGCCCCTGCTCGAACAGAACCCGGAGATGCTGGGCAAATACCCCGAGCTGCTCGACCGCGCGCTCGACGAGTTCTTCCGGGTCGACGGCGTTTCCAAATGGGAGAAGCAGAGCCGGATCCTGAAGATGTTCGCCAAAGAAGGTGGCGTGAAGATGGCCTGGAACACGGCCAAGGCCGCCTGGACGATGAAGTGACGCGCCGTTCTAGTGCGAGACGCTGACCTGGATAGCGTGGTAGCCGCTGGAGCCGTCCGGGTAGCTGGGCTGGGCTGAGCCCGCCTGCAGCGCGCCGGACCCGTCCCGGGCCCTGACGCGGAGGTTGTAGGCGCCGGCGGCGGAGGGTGTCCAGGTGGCCGTCCAGGTCACCCAGGTGAGTTCCGAGAGCGGTGGCTTGACGCTCGCCTGCAGCCAGCTGCCGCCCCCGTCGGTGCTGTACTCGACCGCGCTGATCCCCCGCTTGCCGGCGAAGGCGACGCCGCCCAGGCTGACCGGTCCCAGCTTCAGCAGCTCCCCGTCGGAGGGGAGGTCGAAGCGCGAGGTGGTCTTGATGGCCGCGTCCGGGTTCCAGCCCTGGTTCTCCCAGTACCCGTTCCGGGCCCCGGTCGTGACCTCGATCTCGTCGAGCCATTTGGGGCCCTTCATGCCGTAGTGGCCGGGCACCAGGATCCGCGCCGGGAAGCCGTGCTGGGTCGGGAGCGGGCCGCCGTCCAGGCTGTGCGCGACCAGGATCTCGGGGGACTGCAGGACGAGGCTCAGCGGCAGGCTCTCGGTGTACGCGTCCCGGGATCGGAAGGCCACCAGGCTCGCCCCCGCCTGGACTCCGACCAGCATCAGCAGCGACTGCAGCGAGGTGCCGCCGAACTGGCCGGTGCTGATCTGGTTGCCGCCGACGTTGTTGCTGATGCACTCGAGCGTCACGTACTCGACCGTCTGTGGAAGTGCGTGGAGCCCGGCCAGGTCGAACCTTTGGGGGCGATCGACCATCCCGTGCACGTTCAGCGACCAGCCCGCGGGATCGACGACGGGGTCGGAGAAGTTCTTGGAGACCACGTAGAAGCTGCCGACCGGCGTCAGCTCCGGCGAGAGGCCGCCCAGCCGCCGGTCGGGCGGGTTGAAGATCGCCTGGTACCAGCCCGGAAGCAGCTGGACGCCGAGGACCAGCAGCGATCCGCCGGCGATCGCCACCGGCATCCGGGTCAGGAGCAGGCGGCGGCCGGGCTCCGCACGTTCGGGCGGCGGCAGCAGCCAGCGATCGTGGGCGGCCTCCAGCACCAGCGCGTAGACGGCGAAGAGAACGGCCCAGAGGAGCGGCGTCGCCACGCCCTCGATCAGCCCGAGGAACCCTTCGCCGGTGATTGGAAGCAGGACCATGACCACGACCAGCCACCCGGCGCCGCCCAGCAGCAGCGCCAGGAAGGGGATCTTGAACCGTCGCCGGAGCGCTCCGTAGACGCCCCCCAACACCGCCAGGCCGGCCAGCTCGGCGACGATCAAGCCCGCTTCCTCGACCACCTTGCCGGCGTGCTGCAGGTGGTCGATCAAGAAGCCGAAGACCGCACCCGGCATCACGTTCAGCAGCGGCTGCTGCAGCAGCTGAGGCAGCGGCCGGAGGCCGGCGAGCGGCCCCAGCAGGTACATGGCGGCGACCAGCACCGTCCCGGCGACGGCTCCCGCGACCACACCTCGGCGCACCTCGGTTCCCAGCATCCTGCGGCCCGATCCTAGGCGCGGCGGGCGTCTCTGAACCGGGTCTGATCTGGCGCGGGTTCCTTAACAGGCCCGTAGCAGGAATGTTTCAGGTGCCTCCTAACCTTCTGCAGGCAATGGAACAGGTCGTTCTGCGAGTTCTCCGGGCCGAGGTCCGGCGCCGCAAGTGCCCGGGCTGTGGCAACTCGCTGCGGCGGGCCGACATCGAAGCCAGCTTCCGCAACGACAGCAGCATCCAGCTGCACTTCCGCTGCCGCTTCTGCTCCTTTGAAGGCGGCGGCGAGTTCGAGCTGACGCCCGAGATGTGTCGCGAGGCCGCCCAGATCGCCGGCGCCGACGGTGAGGAGTCGCTCCTCCCCGAGCCCGTCACGCTGCCGGAACTGGATCCCATCACCGCCGATGACCTGATCACCGTCCACGAGGCCCTGGCCGGCTGGAGCGGTGGGTTCAGCCAGCTCCTGGAGCGCTCTTCCGTCTAGGTCCGTTCCGCGAGCCCCGGCGGAGTGCTTAAATCGCTTCGAGTGCCGATCCCGTTCCGCCCCGACGACGTCTTCAATTTCCGCTGGATCGACCACGTCCGGCTCAGCCCCGCCGCGGATCGGGTCGCCTATCTCGTCCGCCATGCCGACCGGGAGTCCGTCGATTACCGCAGCCAGGTTTTCATCCGCGGCATCGGCCTCGAGGATCCGGTCCTGCAGGCGACGGCCGGCACCCAGGACGGCTCGCCGGAATGGGCGCCCGACGGTCGCCGCCTCGCTTACGTCTCCAAAAAGGGGCCCTTCGGCCAGGTCTTCGTCCTCGA
Organism: Chloroflexota bacterium; assembly: GCA_005881155.1. Lineage (GTDB taxonomy): Bacteria > Chloroflexota > Dormibacteria > Dormibacterales > Dormibacteraceae > CF-105. Next base: position 8,071 of record VBHN01000029.1, read on the forward strand.
CCCGGAGGCTGGCGACACTCGCCAGCTGACCAGTTTCCAATTCGGCGCGGGGTCGCCGAAGTGGTCGCCGGACGGCAGGCGGATCGCCTTCCTGGGCACCGTTCTCGGCCACCCGGAGGG
>VBHN01000030.1 GCA_005881155.1 Chloroflexota bacterium
GAACGAGGAGTCGTGTCGGTGCTGAGAAACCGTTTCGCGGAGCTGCGAGCCGCCGCCGCGCTGGCCGCCTACAGCGACCGGGAGCTCCTCTCGCTGCTGCCCTACTTCGACGAGGTCCGGCCGCCGGCCGGCCGGCGGCTCGCCCTCGAGGGCAGGTCCGGCACCGCCTACCTGGTGGTGGCGCAGGGGCGGCTGCAGGCCTGGTCGGGTGACGGAGAGTGCCGCACGCTGCTGGCAGGGGACAGCTTCGGCTGGAACGCGATGTGGGAGCGGGGCCTCAACGATGCCACGGTGGTGGTCGAGACGGACGCCCGGCTGCTGGTCATGGGGCACGCGCAGTTCCGCGCCCTCAAGGCCCTGGGGCGGCGTCCGGCCGAACGGTCAGACGCCGAGGTAGGCCTTGCGGACTCCCGGGTCGTCGCGTAAGCGCTCGGAGGACCCGCTCAGCACCACCCGCCCGCTCTCCAGGACGTAGCCGCGGTCGGCCGCCTCCAGGGCGACCAGGACGTCCTGCTCGACCAGCAGCAGCGCGGTGCCGCCCTTGTTGATCTCGCGCACGACCTCGATCAGCCGCTCCACGACCTTGGGGGCCAGGCCGAGCGAGAGCTCGTCGATCATCAGCAGCTTCGGCCTCGCCATCAATCCCCGGCCGATGGCGACCATCTGCTGCTCGCCGCCGGAGAGGTTGGCCGCCTCCCGGCGCAGCTTGTCGGAGAGGGCGGGAAAGTAGCCGAGGACGCGCTCCAGGTCGGCCCGCACCTCACCGTCCCGGCGCAGGTAGGCGCCCAGGAGCAGGTTTCGCTCGACCGAGACGGTGCCGAAGAGACGCCGCCCCTGGGGGACGTGCGCGATGCCGGCCCGGACCATCGCTTCCGGCCGGGCGTTGGTCAGGTCACGGCCGGCGAGGGTGACCGTCCCCGCTGTCAGCCGGACCAGGCCGCTGAGGGCTCCCAGCAAGGTGGACTTGCCGGCGCCATTGGCCCCGATCAGGGCCACCAGCTCCCCCTGGGCCACCTCCAGGTCGACGCCGAACAGGACCGGGCCCGCGCCGAAGCCGGCGGTCAGCCCCCGGACGGAGAGGAGCGGCTCAGCCACCCTGCTGGCGTGCGTAGCGCTCGCCGAGATAAGCCTCGATCACGCGGCGGTCCTTGAGCACCGTCCTCGGCTCGCCCTCGGCCAGGACCCGCCCGTAGTGGAGGACGAGGGCGCGATCGCAGACTCCGACGATCACGCGCATCACGTGCTCGATCAGCACGATCGTGACGCCCGTCGCGTGCACCGCCCGCACCATCTCCAGCGCCTCGTCCACCTCGACCGGGTTGAGGCCGGCCATCACCTCGTCCAGGAGCAGCAGGCGGGGGCGGGTGGCGACCGCCCGCGCCACCTCGAGCCGCTTCCGGTCGGGGATGGTGAGGGCCGTCACGGGGAGGGCCGCTTTCCCCGCCAGGCCGACCAGCTCCAGCACCTCGTCGGCCCGCTCGAAAGCCTGCCGCGGCGGCAGGTGCGCCTCGGCGCTGCCGAAGAGCGCTCCGACGGCGGCGTTCTCGCGGACGGTCATGGACGCGAAGGGCTTGACGACCTGGAAGGTGCGGCCGATGCCCAGGGCCGCGACCCGGTGGGGCGCCCGGCCCGCGATCGACGCCCCCTGCCAGAGCACGTCCCCGCCGTCCAGCCTGTAGACCCCGCTGATGCAGTTCAGGAGGGTCGTCTTGCCGGCGCCGTTGGGGCCGATGATCCCGAAGATCTGGCCGGGTGGGACCGAGAAGCTGACACCGTCGAGGGCGGCGACGCCGCCGAAGCGCTTGGTGACCTGGCGGAGCTCGAGCTGGGCGGCCGCCACCCCGGTGCTCAGACCGAGGTCTCCCGCAGCGAGCGGCGGAGGTAGGCGAGGCTGAGCCGGCTCTGGCCGCCGAAGAAGTCGATCACGCCTCTGGGGACGAAGATGACGGTGACCAGGAGCAGCAGCCCGAGGATCACCTGGGCGAGCACCGGCCGCGCGTCGCTGGGAAGGAAGGGCAGGTCCAGCGAGACCGGCAGGGACCCGGAGAGGAACTGGATCAGCATGTAGAGGAAGACGGCTCCGGCCAGGGGCCCGAAGAGCGTGCCGGCGCCCCCGACCAGGGCCATCAGGATCATCTGGACGTTGTATTCGATCGGGAACACGTTCTCCTGGTTGATGAACACGTTCCACTGCGCGAAGATCCCGCCCGCCAGGCCCGTCAGGGCCGCGGCCAGTGCGAAGGCTGCGACCTTGTAGGCGGTGGTGTTGACGCCCATCACGGCCGCCGCCTCCTCGTTCTCCCGGATCGCGATCAGGCCGTAGCCGAAGCGACTGCGCAGGACGAGCCAGGTGACCCCGATGGTCAGGGCCGCCGCACCGACCATCAGGAAGTAGAAGACCAGGTCGCGGTTGTCGACCGAGAAGATGGGGAGGAAGAGGCCGGTCGACCCGCCGAAGACCGGCGTGCCCCTGTACTCGACGTTCTGGATCACTTCGCCCACCGCCACGCCGACGCCGAGGCTGGCGACCGCGAAGTAGTGGCCGCGAAGCCGCAGCAGCGGCACGCCGACCAAGGCGGCGAAGGCGGCCGAGGCCAGCGGAGCCAGCGGGAGGGCCAGGAAGAGCGGCCAGTGCGCCCGGCTGATCAGCATCCCGCAGGTGTAAGCCCCGATCCCGAAGAAGGCGACGTTGCCGAAGGCCGCGTAGCCGGTCAGGCCGCCGACCAGGTTCCAGGCGGACGCCAGCACCACGAACATCGCGGTGGCGGTGGCGATCCGGAACCAGAGCTTGTCGGCAAGGAGGGGGAAGCCCGCCGACTGCAGCGCGTCGAGCGAGGTCAGGGGCGCCAGCAGCCCGTAGAGCAGGACGACTCCGCCGAGGAGCAGGAAGAGGCGGCGCCAGCGGCGGCCGCCCTCGGTCGGCTTGGTCGTGAAGGCGGCGCGCAGCATCCTCGCGGCTCCTAGCGCAGCCGGCCCATCAGGCCCTGCGGCCGCAGGATCAGGACCAGGACCAGGAGGCCGAAGGCGATCGCGTTGGCGTACACGGAGCCGGAACCGGGGATGCTCTGCCCGAAGACCTCGATCAGACCGAAGAGCAGCCCACCGGCGACGGTCGCGGTGACGCGGCCGAGGCCGCCCAGGATGACGACCACGAAGGCCTGCAGCGTGTACGGCTCGCCGGCGGTCGGCGTGATCGCCTGGATCAGCGTGATCAGGCCGCCGGCCACGCCCGCGCAGGCCGCGCCGAGGGCGAAGGTCAGCGCGTAGGTGTGGCGGAGGTCGATGCCCACCAGCTGCGCGGCGTCCCGGTCGGCGCCCACCGCCTGGATGGCCAGCCCCGTCCGCGTGCGATTGAGGACGAAGGCCAGGCCGGCCGCCAGCAGCAGCGCCACGACCAGGGCGCCCAGCCGCGTAAAGGGGATGACCAGCACGCCGAGCTCGAGGCCGGCGCCCGCGTAGGACGGCGTGACGGAGCGGAAGTCGGACTTGAAGAGCAGGAGCAGGAGGTTGATCACGACCAGGTTCACGCCGAAGGTGAGCAGGAAGGTGAAGAGCAGTGGCGCCCTGATGACGCGGTTGATGACACCGCGCTGGAGCAGGTAGCCGATCGTGAACAGGAGGAGGGCGTCGAGGGGCAGGCTCAGGAAGGGATCCAGCCCCAGCCTCGTGAAGAGCGTCCAGGTCAGGTAGCCGCCGACCATCACCAGCGCGCCGTGGGCGAGATTGACGATGTTCAGCACGCCCCAGACCAGGCCGAAGCCGACGCCGACGCCGACATAGACGCCGCCGGCCAGCAGCCCCAGCACCAGCAGCTGCAGGAAGTTGACCACCCAGTCAGCTCCCCGGGGAGGGCGTGTCGGTTACCGCTGGTCCCAGGCCGGGGTCGGGTACATCGGCTTGACGTCGGCGACGTCGGTGGGGAAGACGGTGTGGTGCTGGCCGTTCTGGATCTGCTCGACCACCATCGGCTTGTATGTGTTGATGCCCCGGCTGTCGAACTTGATCTGGCCGAAGAAGGTCATCACGTCCAGCTTGGCCAGCGCGTCCCGCACCTTCTTGGGATCGGTTGACTTGGCGTTCTCGAGCGCCTTCTGGAAGGCAAGGCAGGCGGCGGTCGACTCGGCCACGTGGTAGTCGGGGTCGCCGGCGCCGGGATACTTCTTGTGGTAGGCGTCCACGTACTGCGATTCGGTCAGGTAGAAGCTGGGCTTGTACTTGACCTGCGGCGTCCACTGGGAGCCGTCGTACACGTAGTTGGCGTCCTTGCCGAGCGAGTTGATGAAGTCCGGGGTCGAGGGCCCGACCGAGTAGGCGAAGAGCTTCGAATTCAGCTTGTACTCCTTGGCCGCCTTGTTGATGGCGATCGCCTCCAGGAGGTGGCCGGAGTTCATCACGATGTCGGGGTTGGCGGCCTTGGCCGCCTGCACCTCGGCCGCGAGGTTGGTGGAGCCGTTCTTGTACTTCTGGAGGGTGACCGTGAAGCCCTTGCTCGGCGCGTAGTCCCTGACCGCGTTGGCCACCTCCAGCGAGAAGTTGTCGTCGGCGCTGAGCATGAAGATGGAGGTCGGCTTGGGGGTGAGGGTGGCGGCCATGTCGACCACGCCCTGCAGGTACTTGTTGGCCGGGCTGAGCACGCCGAAGGTGTACTTGTAGCCCTGGTTGAAGATGGCCTGAGCAGCGCCGTTGGCCTCGACCATCGGGACCTGGTTCTGCTCGGCGATGGCGGCGTCGGTGGCGGTGGCCGCCGACCCGTACGGACCGAGCAGGAAGTTGACCTTGTCCTCGGTGATCAGCTTCTGCATCAGGACCGCCGACTGGTTGGCGCTGCTGGTGTCGTCGTAGTACTTGACCTTGACCGGGTGCTTGACGCCGTCGATGTTGATTCCGCCCTGCTGGTTGATCCAATCGACCCAGAGGTCGTAGCCCTGCTGGGTCAGCGTGGACTCCTTGGTCAGGGAGCCTGTGAGACCGAGCGGGGCGCCGAAGGTGATGGTCGCCCCGGTGCTGGTCCCGCCGGTGCCGGCCGTGCCGCCACAGGCGAAGGAGAGCAGCGCCGCGACGACGAGCAAGACCGAGCTTCTACTCCTCATGAATCGAAGGATAGATCTTGGGGATATGGCGAATAATTCCGACTGCCACCGTGCTGCAGGTCCCCAGCGATCTTCTCTCCAGCATCGGCATCTGCGTCGCCGCCGCGGCGCTGCTGGCGCTCCTCGGGCATCGGCTCCGGCAGCCGCTGATCCTCGCCTACCTGGTCACCGGCGTTTTGATCGGGCCGGTCGGTCTGAACCTCGTCAAGGACCGGGCGAGCATCCAGACCGTGGCCGAGATCGGGCTGATCCTGCTCCTCTTCATGATCGGGCTGGAGATCGACCTGAAGAAGCTGGTCGCCGCCGGGCGGCCGGTGCTGATCGCCGGCGCGCTCCAGGTGCCGATCTGCATCGGGCTGGGGCTGGCCTTCTTCTACTGGCTCGGGTTTCGCGACGGGGGCGGGCAGTTCGAGCTCCTCTACCTGGCCGCCTGCCTGTCGATGAGCAGCACCCTGATCGTGGTCAAGCTGCTCTACGACAAGCGGGAGCTGGACACGCTCCCCGGCCGGATCACGCTCGGGATCCTGGTCTGCCAGGATCTCTGGGCGGTCGTCATGCTCGCCGCCCAGCCGAACCTGGCGCACCCCGACGCGGCGCCGCTGCTGGCCTCCCTCCTGAAAGGCGTGCTGCTGATCCTCTGGAGCCTGGCCGTCAGCCGCTACATCCTGCCCCGGCTCTTCCGCTCGGTGGCGAAGCAGCCCGAGCTGGTCCTCACGACCGCGCTGGCCTGGTGCTTCTTCCTGGCCGGGGCCGCCAGCTTCGTCGGCCTCTCCCGGGAGATGGGCGCCCTGATCGCGGGGATCAGCCTCTCGACCTTCCCCTACAACATCGACGTGGTCGCCAAGGTGACCAACCTCCGCGACTTCTTCGTGACGCTCTTCTTCGTCGCCCTCGGCATGGTGATCCCCGTCCCCAGCCTCGGCCTGGTCCTGGCCGCCCTGGCTGCCGGCGGCTTCCTGGTGCTGAGCCGCGCGGTCGTCTTCCCGATCCTCAACAGGCTCGGGCTGGGACACCGGGTCAGCCTGGTGACCAGCATCAACCTGGCCCAGATCAGCGAATTCTCGATCGTGATCGCCTCCTTGGGCCTGGCCCGCGGCCAGATCAGCGCGCCCATCGTCAGCATCGTGATCATCACCTTCGCCGTCACCTCGGTGGCCAGCACCTACCTGGTCGGCTACAACGACGCCATCGCCGAGGCGGTCAGCTGGCTTCTCAAGCGGCTCCGCATCCATGACCTCGACCGCGTGGCGACCGAGACGGAGGGAGAGCTCCCCGATTACCGGCTGGTCTTCCTCGGCTTCTTCCGTGACGCCAGCTCGATCCTCTATCAGCTGGAGACGGCCGAGCCGGGCAGCGAGCGCCGGCGCCTGCTGGAGGAGACCATCGTCATCGACTTCAACCCGGACGTGATCAGGGAGCTGAAGAAGCGCCAGATCCACTGCATCTACGGCGACGTGGCGCACATCGACACCCTCCGCCACGCGGACGTCCGCGCCCCGCGCCTGGTCCTCTCGTCGATCCCCGACGACATCCTCCGCGGGACCACCAACCTGCGCATCCTGCGCAGCGCCCGGCGGCTCTGGCCGGACGCCGCGGTGGTCGTCACCAGCGAGCACATCCCGCAGGCGATGCACCTCTACGCCGAGGGCGCGGTATTCGTCTACGTGCCGCGCCTGCACTCGGCAGCGCACGCTTGGCGTCAGACGCCACGCTTGGCTACTCACGAGCGTCGGGTGAAGCAGCCAAGGAGGAGCGGCATTTGCCGGGCTGTGACTCCGGGTCGCCGGGTCTTGGCCTGGAAATCGGACCCTGCTGGACGGACTGCCGCTTGTATAACTATCCACTCAGCGACTGCCGGGAATGGCCGGTAACGGAGGCTGGTAAAAGGCGTCAGTGCCGGCAAGGGCCGCTATTAAGGACACCAAGCGGCGCAGGAGGGCCTCTCCAGGCCTTACCGCACCAGACCTGGTCTTGAGGACATCTCCGCGGCGGCCACGACGGCAGGCACTGCCGCTGCGGGGCGGCCAAGCCCTGTCGCCAACATCTTGTGCGCTATTCGTCCTAGGGGACGGCCTCTCGGTCGAGGTGCCGCCACCGCTCGGCCAGCAGCTCGGAGCCGGAGGGGTCGCTGAGGATCAGGAAGCGGCGGTGGTGCAGGCCGTCCACGACCAGGCCGGCGATCTCGGCGGCGCTGACCTCGCGCTCGGTCTCGGCGCCCTCGGTCAACCCTTCGACGCCTTCGATCCAGTGCTCCTCGTCCAGGTAGCGCCGGATGTAGCCGTAACAGAGAACCGAGACCGCCACGCCGGCGGGAGCCAGCGCCGCGGCGAGCGCCTGTGAGAACCCGATCACGCCGGACTTGGAGGTGTCGTAGGCGATGGTCGCCGGGCGGTCGGGCACCAGCGCGCCAAAGGAGGCGGTGCTGATGATGTGGCCGCCGCCGCGCTCCACCATCTGGGGCGCGAACGCACGCGCCGTGCGCACGACCCCCAGGAGGTTGGTCTGGATGATCCGCTCCCAGTCGTCCATCTCCAGCTGCTCGAGGGAGGCGTCGAAGTCCAGCGAGGCATCGTTGATCAGGACGTCGACCTGGCCCATCGCCGCGATGCCGTCCCGGGCCAGGTTGCGGACGTGCGAATCCTTGCTGACGTCGGTGCGGAGGCCGATCGAGCGGACGCCGCGCCGGCTGAGCTGAGCGACCACCGCGTCCAGCCGGCCGCGATCGCCGTCCGCGGCGACGATGTCAGCGCCCTGGTCCGCCAGCGCCAGGGCACAGGCTCTCCCGATGCCGCTGCCCGCGCCGGTGACGACGACGACCTTGCCCTTCAGCTCCATCGGGCAGAGAAGTCTAGGGCCAGCCGGCGGAATGCTAAGGTCGGCGACCAGTGAGCTCCGGTGCGCGGGGGAATCGTGCTCCCTGGATCGTGACGACAATCATCCTGGCGCTGCTCGCCGCCGCCTCGATCGCCGCCGGCGCCTACCTCTACGACCAGCTGGGGAGGACGAAAGAGTCCCTCGCCGGTTCTGAGCGGCGAGGCGGGGCCGAGCAGTTGACCATCGATCGGCTGACCCGGCAGCAGAAGGACCTCCAGCAGCAGCTGCAAGCGGCCCAGGCGGAGGCGAAGAACCCGACCGTGGGCATCTGGAACGACTGCGGAGGCAGCTGCGCGATCCAACCCGGCTCCTACCGGGTCGGGACCATCCCCGACACCTTCACCTACCACCTGAAGCTCACCAGCGACGTCTCGGTCGACGCCTACTTCCTGACCGTGGAGGAGTACGCGCGCTTCTACAACTGTCCGAGCTACATCCGGCCCAGCGCCGGCCAGAACCGGATCGCCGCCTGCGCCGGCGCCTGGGCTCTCAACGGCCAGGTGCCGGGCGACCGCTTCGCCTCGGGAAACGCTGTCAACTTCGACTTCCACCTGGCCGAGGGCTGCGCCAGCTACCTGGTGGTCATGTTCCCGTCCGCTGCCGGTGAGACCGCCGACCTGCACCCGGACGTCAGCGTCAGCTACCAGCCGGCCGCAGCGCCGACCGGGGAGTGCGCCCAGGGTTGACGCCGGGCGCTCTGCACGCGGATGCTTCGCCCAATCCCGTCGGCTCGTGAAGGAGGAACCGAGATGCCCGTCTACGTAACCCTCATCAAGTGGACCGACCAGGGCCGCAAGGCCGCCGCCGACCTTCCCGCGCGCGTCGCCCAGGTCGACCAGCGCATCCAGCAGGCCGGTGGCAAGGTGCTGGGGAACTACCTCACCATGGGCCGCTTCGACCAGGTGGCGGTCATCGAGGTGCCCGACGACGAGACGGCCGCCAAGCTCGCGATCGTGGTCGCCGGCCGGGGCAACGCGACCACCGAGACGCTGCGCGCGTTCACGATGGAGGAGATGAAGAAGCTCATCTGAAGGTCGGCGTTCTGGCCGGTCCCGAGGCGAGACCGGCCTCCAACTTTTCCACCGTAACCAGCCCGGCGACGTGCCGTTCAACTCCCGTGATGGCCTGGCTGGACAGCTTGCTCCGACTGGCGACCTACCCCGCTGACAGCCTCCCGGGCCGGCTGGGCCGCCGGATCCGCAGGGCTCGGCTGGGGCTCCGCAAGACCGCCACCGTGGCAGCGCAGATCACGACGGTTCTCTAGCAGACTGCCGAAAACGGCCGCCGGCGCTTTGGCTGCGTCGCTTCGCGCCGGGCTTGCCTCCGGTCGCTAACCGCCCTTTTTCAGCAGTCTGCTGTAGACCCCCCGGGCCCGCCCGGTCGAACGGGCAACTTGCGACCTAATATGGCCCCGGGCTGATGGTTGCCGAGCGCGCCCCCGCGCCCCGGTTCGACATCGTCGCGATCGCCTCCTCCGCCGGCGGTCTGACGGCGCTGACGGCCGTGCTGGCCAGGCTGCCCGACTCCTTCGCCGCGGGCGTGGTGGTCGTCCAGCACCTGGATCCACGCCACCGGAGCCTGCTGGCCGCGATCCTCTCCCGCCGGACCCGGCTGCATGTCAGCTCGGCGACGGAGGGCATGGTCATCCGGCCCGGGCATGTCTACGTCGCCCCGCCCGACCACCACCTGCTCGTCGACAGGGGCACGCTGACCCTGTCCCAGGCCGAGCTGGTGCATTTCACCCGGCCCTCGGCCGACCTGCTTTTCGAATCGGTGGCGGCCAGCTACGAGGCACGGGCGATCGCCGTGGTCCTGACTGGCACCGGGGTGGACGGCGCCACCGGGGTGACCGCGATCAAGAAACGAGGCGGCACCGTGATCGTCCAGGACGAAGCCACCTCGCAGTTCTTCGGGATGCCCTCCGCGGCGATCAAGACCGGGGACGTGGATTTCGTGCTCAGTCTCGAGGAGATCGGGCCGGCGCTGGCCGTGCTGGTCAGCGGGGATACGCCCGATTGAGCTTCGCGGCCGGACCCGACTTTGAGGCGCTGCTGGATTACTTGCGGCGCAGCCGCGGCTTCGACTTCACCGGCTACAAGCGCACGACCCTGCTCCGCCGGGTGGGACTTCGAGCGTCACAGGTCGGCACCCAATCCTTCTCCGCCTACCTCGAATACCTGCAGCTGAACCCGGAAGAGTTCCTGACCCTCTTCAACACCATCCTCATCAACGTCACCGAGTTCTTTCGCGACCCCGACGCCTGGGACTTCCTCGCCCGCGAGGTGCTGCCCGAGATCGTGGGCCGGTCAGCCTCGGACCCGATCCGGGTCTGGAGCGCGGGCTGCGCCTCAGGTGAGGAGGCGTACTCGGTCGCCATCCTGCTGGGCGAGGCGATGGGTCAGAACGAGTTCCTGGAGCGGGTCAAGATCTACGCGACCGACGTTGACGAGGAGGCATTGGCCGCCGCGCGAAACGGCTACCCGGCGTCCGCCCTCAATGGCCTCGACGAGAAGCTGGTGGACAAGTACTTCGACCTCCAGGGCAGCCTCCGCGTGTTCAAGCCCAGGCTGCGCGTGGGACTGATCTTCGGCCGTCATGACCTGATCCAGGACGCTCCCATCTCACGCCTGGACCTGCTGCTCTGCCGCAACACCCTGATGTACTTCACCCCCGACAGCCAGGCGCGGGTTCTCTCCCGCTTCCACTACGCGCTCAGGGACGACGGCTACCTGTTCCTGGGCAAGGCCGAGATGCTGCTGACGCACGCCAAGCTGTTCGCGCCCCTGGACTTGAAACACCGCGTCTTCACCAAGGTCAAGGGCCGCCCGGAGCCGAGGCGGCCGCCGCCGCCGGTGACGGACGTCCCGGAGGCCGACGACCGGACCAAGCAGCGGGAGGTCCAGGTGCGCGAGCTGGCCAACGACCTGGCGCCCGTCGCCCAGGTGACCATCGACGCAGGCGGCCGCCTGGTCGCGGCCAACCAGGTGGCCAGGGCCATCTTCAAGATCGGAGCCGGCGACCTGGGGACCGCGCTGAAGGACCTCGGGCTGTCCTCCCGTCCCGTCGAGCTGCGCCCCAACCTGGCGAAGGCGGCGAAGGAGCGCCGGCCGGTCGCGATCAGGAGCGCAGAGCACAAGCTGGGGGACGGCAGCGCCCGCACGCTGGATGTCGAGATCACGCCGATCCTCGACCTGAACCACCGCAGCCTCGGCGCCACCGTCACCTTCACGGACGTCACCGAGTTCATCCGCCTGCGCTCCGAGCTGGAGCGATCGCGGCAGGACATCGAGACCGCCTACGCCGAGCTCCAGGCCAGCAACGAGGAGCTGGAGACCACCAACGAGGAGCTGCAGTCGACGGAGGAGGAGCTGGAGACCACGAACGAGGAACTCCAGTCCAGCAACGAGGAGCTGGAGACCATGAACGAGGAGCTGGAATCGACCAACGCCGAGCTCCAGACGATCAACACCGACCTCCGCCTGCGCACCGACGAGATCGACCGGCTGAACGTCTTCGTGGAGTCGATCCTGGGCAGCGTGGAGGTGGGGATCGCTGTCCTCGATTCGAACCTGCGGGTGGCGAAGTGGAACCCTCGGGCGGAGGACCTGTGGGGGGTTCGCTCGACGGAGGTGCTCGGCCGCAGCTTCTACGAGCTGGACATCGGGCTGCCCGTCGAGACGCTGCGCCCGATCGTCAAGCTGGTCGCGTCGGGGGAGTCGGCCAACTCCATCGACACCGTGACGGCGATCAACCGCCGCGGGAAGTCGATCCGCTGCCGGGTCTCGATGACGCCCTTGGTCGAGTCGGCGATCGGCGGCCGGCGAGGTGTCGTCCTGCTCATGGAGGACCTGGCCGGGAAGTCTGTCTAGGCTGGTCCTACCAGCTGCCCGATCTCCGGGCTCGGGCATTGTCCGCCAGGGTCCGGCTGACCTCGACCTGGTGCTTCGACTCCTCGATGCGGGCCCTGGCCGAGGCGATCAGGGCCTCCGAGCTGGCAACCCGGGTGCGGGTCTGGCCCTGGATGGTCTCCCGCCGCCGGCCCAGGAGCCCGAAGCGGGTGGCCTTGGGAATCGAGACGGGGAGGCCCCGCTGCCGCCGGCGGTAGGCACGCATCCGGCAGGCGTCCGAGCAGTAGCGCCGGTTGGACGCACCCCCGAGCTCCTTTCCGCAGTGCCTGCAGCGACCCATAACGTTACGGTACTGGCAATTGTAACGAGAAAGTGGCACTATGAGCGGTTGCAAGGCAAACGCGATTGCCGGGAGGTCAGCCAAATCGAAGACGGCATGACGATGACAAGCGTGGCTCTACACGATGGGCATCAGAACGGCGCCGAGGCCTCGGGGGCAGCAGATGCGAGGCGCTGGATCGAGATCTACTCCCGCCTGGTCGAGTTCAAGGAGGAGCTCCTTGAGCGCGCCAATGGCGACGGCGCCAACGGCCACCACCAGAATGGCGACGTGCTCAGCTACGAGAAGGTGGACGGGGCCGACCTGGAGCAGCTTCGCAGCCGGCTCATTCACTGGCAGCGGGTCCACTCCCGCCTGGCGCCGGTGGACCTCGACGACAAGCTCGGGATCGTCACCCTGCGCGGCGAGGCGGTGGCCCTGACCCGGCGCGAGAACCAGCTGCTTTCCTTCCTGCTCGAGCACCCGGCTCGCTACTTCGACACCCGGACGCTCGCCTCGCGCGCCTGGCACGATCCCCATCTCGCCTCGGAGCAGGTGCGGACTTACGTCGTGCGGCTGCGCCGGCGTCTGCGCGAGGCCGGCGTCGGCTGCGACATCCGCAGCGAGCGCCGGCGCGGCTACGCGCTCATCTTCGACGAGGCCCTGGAGCAGGCCGCGACCGGCTAGATAGCATTGGGTGCTTGCGCCCAAGGCAACACCTCGTCATCGACGGCGACGACACCCTCTGGGAGAACAACGTCTACTTCGAGGAGGCCGCCGAGGAGTTCATCGACCTCCTCGACCATTCCACGCTGAGCCGCGCCGAGGTCCGCTCCGTCCTCGACGACATCGAGCGGGCCAACTTGGCGGTTCACGGCTACGGGTCGGCCGCCTTCGGCCGGAACCTCGAGGAGACCTTCCACCGGCTGGCGGAGCGGCACCCCGCCGCCGGCGAGCTGGACCGCGTACGCGAGCTGGGCCGGCGGATCCTCGCCCAGCCGATGGAGATTCGGCCCGGCGTGGAGGTGACGCTCGGGTACCTCGCCCCCCGGCACGAGCTGACGCTCTTCACCAAGGGTCACGCGGAGGAGCAGCAGTTGAAGGTCGACCGCTCCGGCCTCGCCGGCTACTTCGCGCGCGTCGTCGTCACGCCGGAGAAGGATGAGGGCGCCTACCGGCGCCTGGTCGCGGACAACGGGTTGGAGGCAGGCCAGACCTGGATGATCGGCAACTCGCCGCGCTCAGACGTCAATCCGGCGCTGGCGGCCGGCTTGCGCGCCGTCTACATACCTCACCCGCGGACCTGGTCGTTGGAGGTCGAGGAGCTGGTCGAGAGCGACCGGCTGGTGATCCTGAAGTCCTTCGCGCAGCTCCGCCGGCTGTTCTAGGCTCCCCCGCAGGGTTAGGCCCCGGCCAGCCGTTCCAGGGCTTCGCCGGTGAGGCGGTAGACAGTCCACTCGTCGTTGGGCCGGGCGCCGAGGCTGCGATAGAACCCGATCGAGGGCTCGTTCCAGTTCAGCACCGCCCACTCCATGCCGCCGCAGTCGCGTTCGACGGCGATCTCCGCCAGCCGCTGCAGCAGCGCCTTGCCGTGCCCGCGGCCGCGCTGCTCGGGCTTGACGAAGAGGTCCTCCAGGTAGATCCCGGGACGGCCCAGGAAGGTCGAGAAGTTGTGGAAGAAGAGGGCGAACCCGACCGGCTCACCGTCGTCCTCCTCGGCGATCAGCACCTCGGCGTAGGGGTGGTCGCCAAACAGGCTCCGGCGCAGCCGCTCGGAGTCCATGACCACGTCCCCGGACATCCGCTCGTACTCGGCCAGGGCGCGGATCAGCTCTTCGATCGTGCCCAGGTCGGACTCGACCGCGGGCCGGATCCTCACCCTCCCGGTCAGGCCTCGACCGGCAGCTGCTGGCGGGGCGTGGCCTCGACCTCGCCCAGGCGCAGCCAGGCATGCAGCCTGGCCAAGGGGTGAGGCGCCCACCAGTTGAGGTTCCCCAACAGCCGCATGACGGAGGGCACGATCAGCATCCGCATCAGCGTCGCATCGATGACGACCGCCGTGGCGAGACCGATCCCGATCCCCTTGATGATCAGGACCTGGGCCAGCCCGAAGGCCAGGAAGACCACGATCATGATCCCGGCGGCACCGCTGATGATCCGGCCGCTTCGTTCCAGCCCTTCGGCGACCGAGGACAGGTTGTCGCCGGTCTTCCGGTAGACCTCCTGGATCCGGCTCAGGAGCATGACCTCGTAGTCCATCGACAGGCCGAAGACGATGCAGAACATGATCACCGGGACCGTCGGGTCGATCGCCTGCGGGGTGAAGTTGAGAAGCCCGCTCAGGTGGCCCTGCTGGAACACCCAGACCAGCATTCCGAAGGAGGCCGAGATCGAGAGCAGGTTGGTGAGCACGGCCTTCAGGGGCAGGACCACCGAGCCCACCAGCAGGAAGAGCACGACGTAGGTGACCAGGATCACGAAGACGATCGCGGCCGGGCTGTCGAGGAGGATGAGGTCGACGAAGTCCTGGTTGAAGGCCGTGGCGCCGGTGACCAGCACCTGGGAGTCGGGTGGGGCCGAGCCGTCGCGCAGCGACTTCAAGGTGCTGATCGCGGCGTCGCTCTGGGTGGGCTGGTTGGTCTCGACGAAGAAGACCGCGATGTTCTTTCCCAGCGACTGCGGGAGCAGCTGCTGCGCGTCCGGCGGCAGGCTGGTGACGGTCTGCCCGGACTGGTAGCCGGTGAGCAGGCCCTCGTACTGCTGCCGGCTCAGGGAGGAGCTGAAGCTGAAGGCGCTGT
>VBHN01000031.1 GCA_005881155.1 Chloroflexota bacterium
GCTACGTTGGGATCACGACCGCGGTCTGCCTCGCCGAGCTGGGCCACGAAGTAGTCGGCTTGGACATCGACGAAGGCCGGGTCAAGCAGTTGAAGCGCAACCGGTTGCCGATCTTCGAGCCCGGTCTCGAGGAGATGCTGCAGCGCAACGCGGAGGCGGGCCGGATCAGCTTCACGACCTGCTTCGAGGAGGCGATCCCGGACGCGGACTTCGCCTTCATCGCCGTGGCCACCCCGGAAGCCGAGGACGGCAGCGCGGACCTGCGCGCGGTCGAGGCCGCTGCCCGCTCGATCGCGGAGGCGATGACCGGGTACCTGCTGATCGTCAACAAGTCGACAGTCCCCATCGGCACCGGGGACCTGGTGGCGAAGGTGGTGGCGAAGCATTCCGCCCACTCGTTCGACGTGGTCAGCAACCCCGAGTTCCTGCGCGAGGGCACCGCGGTCACGGACTTCATGCAGCCGGATCGGGTGGTCATCGGGGCGACCGATTCCAGCGCAGCCGAGCGCGTGGCCGGGCTCTACGGCGGCCTGGGCGCCCAGGTCCTGCTGACCGACATCAACTCGGCCGAGATGATCAAGTACGCCTCCAACGCCTTCCTGGCCACGCGCATCTCCTTCATCAACGAGATCGCCCGGATCTCGGAGCGGGTCGGCGCCGACGTGACGACCGTCGCCCGGGGCATGGGGATGGACGAGCGGATCGGCCCGCACTTCCTGCAGGCCGGGCTGGGCTACGGCGGCTCCTGCTTCCCCAAGGACGTCAAGGCGCTGGCCTCGATCGCCCACCAGTACAACTACCACCCGGAGCTGCTGCACGCGGTGATGGACATCAACCGCGACCAGCGCCGGCTGGTCGTGGACTGGCTCCATGCGCATCTGGGCGGCCTCCAGGGCAGGGTGATCGGCCTGCTCGGCCTGTCCTTCAAGCCGAACACCGACGACCTTCGTGAAGCTCCCAGCCTCGTCCTGGCGGCCGGGCTCCAGGCCGGTGGGGCGACAGTCCAGGCCTACGACCCAGCCGCCATGAAGGGGGCCAAGAAGCTGGCGCCTTCGATCGCCTACCGCCGCGACGCCTACGGCGCGGCGCGCGGTGCGGACGCGGCGATCTTGGTCACGGAGTGGAACGAGTTCCGGCAGCTGGACCTGGACCGACTCCGCAAGGTGATGCGGAGGCCCGTCTTCGTCGACGGGCGCAACCTCTACGACCCCGCCCGCATGCGCGCCCACGGGTTCGAGTACCGGGGGATCGGCCGCGATTAGCCGGCGGGCCGTCGTTTCTGGAGGAGCCGGGTTCATCGGGAGCCGGGTCGTTCGGGCGCTGCTGGACCTCGGTTGGGCAGTCGTCGTCCTCGACAACCTGATGACCTCCCGGGCCGAGAAGTTGGACGAGTTTCGCGGTCACCCTGGGTTCGAGTTCATAAAGCAGGACGTCAGCAACGAGGTGGCCGTCGATGGCGTGGTCACCCACGTCTTGCACCTGGCCTCGCCCGCCTCTCCCCTCGACTTCCCGGACTACCCCATCCAGATCGTGAAGGTCGGGACGGTCGGCACCTACCACATGCTCGGGCTGGCGCTCGCCAAGAATGCGCGCTTCCTCCTGGCGTCCACCTCGGAGGTCTACGGCGATCCCCTGGTTCATCCACAGCCGGAGTCCTACTGGGGCAACGTCAACCCCATCGGACCCCGCGGGTGCTACGACGAGTCGAAGCGGGGCGCCGAGGCGTTCGCGATGGCTTACCACCGGGCTCGCGGTGTCGACACCAGGATCGTGCGGATCTTCAACACCTACGGGCCCGGGATGCGCGCAGACGACGGCCGCGTGGTGCCCAATTTCATCGGACAGGCCCTGCGTGGCGAGCCGCTCACCGTATACGGGGATGGCAGCCAGACCCGCAGCCTCTGTTACATCGACGACCTGGTCGAGGGACTGCTGGCCGTCCTCGAAGGGGGCGACGACCTGCCGATCAACCTCGGCAACCCGGTGGAGACGACGATGCTCGAACTGGCGGCTTTGGTGGTCCGCCTCACCGGGTCGCGAAGCCAGGTCGAGTTCCAACCGTTGCCGACCGACGATCCCAAGAAGCGCTGCCCGGACATCAGCCGGGCCCGCGAGCTGCTCGGCTGGGAGCCGAAGGTCACCCTCGAGGCCGGCCTGGCCCGGACCGTGGACTACTTCCGGGCGGCGCTGGCGAGGTGAACCTGCGCGACCACATCCGCACCATCCCCGACTTCCCGGTCCCGGGAATCCGGTTCCGCGACATCACGCCGCTGGTCGGCGACGCCGCCGCCTTCGCCGAGGCGGTGACGCTGATGACGCGGCACTGGATCGGCAAGGAGGTGGAGATGGTCGCGGCCATGGAGGCGCGCGGCTTCATCTTCGGCTCGGCCATGGCAGTCGCCCTGGGCGCCGGCTTCGTGCCCGTCCGCAAAACCGGCAAGCTGCCCTTCCGGACCAAGAGCGTCGAATACCAGCTCGAGTACCGCAACGACGTCCTCCACATCCACGACGACGCGGTCAAACCGGGCCAGCGGGTGCTGGTCGTGGACGATCTCGTCGCCACCGGCGGGACCGCCCTCGCGGTGGCGCAGCTGGTCGAGCTGCTGGGCGGCCAGGTGGTCGGGTTCGGGTTCCTGGTGGAGCTCGCCGACCTCAAGGGCCGGGAGGTGCTCGCCGGGTACGATGTCCGGAGTGAGATCGAATTCGCTGAAAACGACTAACGCCGGCGTCCGCGACCTGGGGCTGGCCAAGGAAGGCCTGGGCCTGATCGACTGGGCCGCTCGGGAGATGCCGGTGCTGCTCCTGATCCGAGACCGCTTCCGCGAGCAGCGGCCCCTGTCCGGGCTGCGCGTCTCGGCCTGCCTCCACGTCACCAGCGAGACCGCCAACCTGATGATCACCCTCAAGGCGGGCGGCGCCGACGTCGTCCTCTGCGCTTCGAACCCGCTCTCCACCAACGATGCCGTCGCGGCCGCCCTTTCCGCCGAGCACGGTATCCCGACCTTCGCCATCAAGGGCGAGGACAACGAGACCTACTACTCCCACATCGCCAGCGCCCTCGAGAACCGGCCCAATTTCACAATGGACGACGGGGCCGACCTGGTGACCATGCTCCACCGCGAGCGGACCGAGCTCCTGGGCGAGGTCACGGGCGGGACCGAGGAGACGACGACGGGCGTGGTCCGGCTCCGGTCCATGGCGAAGCAGGGCGTGCTCAAGTACCCGATCGTGGCCGTCAACGAGGCCCTCACCAAGCACATGTTCGACAACCGCTATGGCACCGGCCAGTCAACCCTGGACGGGATCATCCGGGCCACCAACGTGCTCCTCGCCGGCAAGGTCTTCGTGGTGGCCGGCTACGGCTGGTGCGGCCGCGGGCTCGCCTCCCGGGCCCGCGGCATGGGCTCCCAGGTGGTCGTCACCGAGGTCGATCCCCTGCGGGCGCTGGAGGCGGTGATGGACGGCTTCCAGGTCATGCCGATGGCTGAGGCGGCGCGCGTCGGCGACATCTTCGTGACGGTCACGGGCGACGTGAACGTCCTCGACCGTGCTCACTTCGAGGCGATGAAGGACGGCGTCATCCTGGCCAACTCGGGGCACTTCAACTCCGAGATCAACCTCGCCGCGATGGACGACCTGGCCTCCTCGGTCCAGGCGGTCCGGGGCATGGTCCAGGAGTACAGGCTGGAGGACGGCCGCCGCCTGCACGTGATCGGCGAAGGCCGGCTCGTCAACCTGGCCGCCGCCGAGGGGCACCCGGCCGCGGTCATGGACATGAGCTTCGCCAACCAGGCGCTGGCGGCGGAGTGGATGGTGGCCAACAGCGGCCGGCTGGAGCCGCAGGTCTACGACGTGCCCAAGGACCTGGACGCCGAGGTGGCCCGGCTGAAGCTGGCCGCGATGGACGTCGCCATCGACAGCCTGACGCCCGAGCAGGAGCACTACATCAACTCCTGGGAGGAAGGGACCTAAGCGTCGGTTTCCGCGCGGAAACCCGCGCGGAATCGCATATTGGGGCTGTTTCCGCGCGGAAACGGCTGATTTGGCTAACGCTTGGCGCTGACCGTCCGGTGGGCGGTCTCGACCACACCGGCGATCTCCTCCCAGTCCAGCCCGCGGTCCAGGTGCACGCCCAGCCAGCCCCTGAAGCCGACGTAGGGCGGCACGAAGAAATGCTCCGGGTCGGCCTCGACCAGCAGCCGCTGGGCGCCCTCGGGGGCGGCGCACCAGATGCAATGGCGACCGTCCTCGTGGTGGTTGTTCCAGTAGGCCACGAAGTTCCGCTTGCCGGCGAAGAAGTGCGGCGTTCCGTGGCTCAGCCTCTCGCTGCTGTCGGGCAGCGCGAGGCAGATCTCCCGGAGCCGCTTGAGCTCGGCCGATTCAGACATCGCAGACGGTGTAGGCGAAGCCCGGCACGCCGCAACTTTAGGGATAAGCTGGCGGTGACAACCTGGCGCCTGGGAGGCGAGCCGAGCGGATGCTTCGCCCCTTGCCGGCGTGGGGAGTTCGAGGAGGTAACGCCATGCCGCTGTTCACGTCCGAGTCGGTGACCGAGGGACATCCCGACAAGCTCGCCGACCAGATCTCGGACGGCATCCTGGACGCCATCCTCTCCCGCGACCCGCTGGCGCGCGTCGCCTGCGAGACCGCCGTCACCACCGGGCTGGTGATGGTGATGGGGGAGATCACCACCGATACCTACGTCGACATACCCCGGATCATCCGGCAGACCGTCCGCGACGTCGGCTACACGCGGGCCAAGTACGGGTTCGACTCCGAGACCTGCGGCGTGATGGTCAGCATCGACGAGCAGTCGCCGGACATCGCCCAGGGCGTGGACGTGGGCGGCGCCGGCGACTCGGGGATGATGTTCGGCTTCGCCTGCGACGAGACGCCCGAGCTGATGCCGCTGCCGATCAGCCTCGCGCACCGGCTGGCCCGCCGGCTGGCCGAGGTCCGCCGCGACCGCACCCTCGGCTACCTGCGGCCGGACGGCAAGGTCCAGGTCA
This sequence comes from Chloroflexota bacterium, assembly GCA_005881155.1. Lineage (GTDB taxonomy): Bacteria > Chloroflexota > Dormibacteria > Dormibacterales > Dormibacteraceae > CF-105. The sequence goes on from VBHN01000031.1 coordinate 5,010, forward strand.
CCGTCGCCTACGGCGGCGAGGAGCCGGCCGCGGAGACGGTCGTGATCTCGGCCCAGCACCACGACGAGGTCAAGATCGAGGAGCTGCGCGAGGACGTGGCCCGAGAGGTGATCGTCCCCGTCCTCGGCCAGAAGGCCGCGAGCGCGGCCCGCTCCTACATCAACCCGACCGGCCGCTTCGTGACCGGCGGCCCGGTCGCGGACGTCGGGCTGACCGGCCGCAAGACCCAGGTCGACTCCTATGGCGGCTACGCCCGGATCGGCGGCGGCTGTTTCTCGGGCAAGGACCCCACCAAGGTCGACCGGGCCGGGGCTTACGGCGCCCGCCACGTGGCCAAGAACCTGGTCGCGGCGGGGCTGGCAACCCGGGTCGAGGTTCAGCTCGCCTACGCGATCGGGGTGGTCAAGCCGGTCGCTGTCAACATCGACTCCTTCGGCACCGGGAAAGCTCCCGACGAGGACCTGAAGCGCGCCGTCGAACGCCAGTTCGACCTGAGCCCGCTGGGCATCATCAAGGAGCTCAACCTGCGCCGGCCGCTCTACCGGCCGGCCGCCTGCTACGGCCACTTCGGCCGCACCGACATCGACGCCCCCTGGGAGGACACCGGCCGGGCGGCGGACCTCCGGGCCGAGCTGGGAGCGAGGCGGTGAGACCCTGACCGCAAGGGTCTTCGCGGTCATCCCGGCCGGGGGCGCCGGCACCCGGCTCTGGCCCTGGTCCAACCAGCAGACGCCCAAGCACCTGCTGGACCTGACCGGGACCGGCCGCTCCCTGCTCCAGTTGACCTACGACCGGATGGCGCCCCTCGCCGACGAGGTCTACGTCCTGACCGAGGAGCGGCAGCTGCCGATGATCAAAGAACAGCTGCCGGAGGTGCGCTTCATCGTCGAGCCCACCGCGCGGGGCACGGTGAACGCGCTCGGGCTGGCGGCGTTCGAGCTGGCCGATCGGGACCCGGACGCGATCATGGTCTCGGTCCCGGCCGACCACCTGATCCAGGGCGACGACGAGTTCCAGGCCTCGATCCGGCGCGCCGTCGGCGTGGCCGAGGAGACCGGCCGGTTGGTGACCATCGGCCTGGAGCCGCTCTATCCCGCCACCGGCTTCGGCTACATCAGGGTCGGCACCCGGGCGGGCGAGGCGTTTCCGGTCCAGCGCTTCGAGGAGAAGCCCACCCTGGCTCGGGCCGAGGAGTACCTGGCGGCGGGCGGCTACTACTGGAACCTGGCCATGTTCAGCTGGCGGCTGGGCTCCTTCCTGGAGGAGCTGGAACGGGTGGCGCCGCTCCACCACGCCGGCCTCCGGGAGGTCCGGGCCGGCCGCCGCGAGTATGCCGACCTGCCCAACGAGGCGGTCGATTACGCGGTCATGGAGAAGACCGACCGGCTGCTCCTCGTCCCGGCCACCTTCGAGTGGCTGGACGTGGGCTCCTGGGCCGAGCTCCTCGAAGTCCGTCCGACCGATGACGATGGCAACTCGATCGATGGCGAATCGGCGCTGATCGACACCCAGGGGTCGCTGATCTCTGCCCCGGGCAAGCTGGTCGCGGCGATCGGCCTGCGCGACATGATCGTGGTCGACACCGAGCAGGCGATCCTGATCCTGCCCCGGTCGCGGGCCCAGGACGTGAAGAAGATCGTGGAGCTGCTGCGCAAGTCGGGTAAGACCGGCTACCTCTAACCTAGAGTCCGGTGGGGCAGCCAGCGATCAAGTTCGGAACGGACGGCTGGAGGGGGGTCATCGGCGATGACTTCACCTTCGCCAACCTCCGGCTCGTGGCCCAGGGCGTGGCCGACTACCTGAAGACCAAGGCGCCCGAGCCGCTGGCGGTGATCGGGTACGACTGCCGCTTTGGGGCCGAGGCGTTTTCGGACGAGGTCGCTCGGGTCTTCGCCGGCAACGGGCTGCGAACGCTGATCTTCGACCGGCCCTCGCCGACCCAGGTCGCCTCCTGGACCGTCATCGATCGCAAGGCGGCGGGTGCGGTCGCCATCACCGCCAGCCACAACCCCTATCTCTTCAACGGGGTCAAGTACAAGCCGGAGACCGGGAGCTCGGCGCCCACCGAGGTCATCCGGGAGCTGGAGGAGAGGATCGCGCGGCTGGGGCCCGACGACGTCAAGCGCGGCGAGCGTGACGAGCGGGTCCAGGTCTACAACCCGATGCCCGCCTACGTCGCCCAGGTGGGCCGGATGGTCGACCTGGACACGCTGCGTGCGGCAGGGCTCAAGGTCCTCCACGAGTGCATGTACGGGTCGGGCTACGGCTACCTGTCGGGGATGCTGGACGGAGGTTCGACGCGGGTCACCGAGCTTCACGCCGAGCGCAACCCGTACTTCGGCGGGGTCAACCCCGAACCGATCACTCCCAACCTGGCGGCGGCCCTGGCGACCATGAGATCCGGTGGCTACGACCTCTGCGTCGCCACCGACGGCGATGCCGACCGGGTCGGCATCATCGACGAGGGCGGCCGCTTCATCAACCAGCTCCAGGTCTACGCGCTGCTGATGCTCTATCTCTTCGAGGTCCGCGGCTGGCGGGGACCCGTGGTGCGGGCCTTGAACATGACCTCGATGGCCGACCAGCTGGCGAAGGAGTTCGGGGTCGAGGTCTACGAGGTCCCGGTCGGATTCAAGTTCGTGGCGCCCAAGATGATGGAGACCGACGCCGTGCTGGGCGGCGAGGAGTCGGGTGGCTTTGGCTTCCGCGGGCACATCCCGGAGCGGGACGGGCTCCTGGCCGGCCTCTTCTTCGCCGACATGCTGGTCCGCTACAAGAAGCCGATCAGCGCCATCCTCGCGGACCTCGAGAAGCGGGTCGGCCCGCATTCCTACGACCGCCGCGACCTGCGCCTGCCGCGCGAGACCTACGACCACGACCGCGAGGTGATCCTGAAGACCATGCGCGAGCACGAGCCCAAGACCATCGCCGGGGTCAAGGTCGTCCGGGTCCGCGACGACGATGGGTTCAAGTTCTACCTGGCCGACGGCTCCTGGGCGCTGCTCCGGGTCAGCGGCACCGAGCCCCTGGTCCGGCTCTACTCGGAGGCCGAGTCCA
>VBHN01000032.1 GCA_005881155.1 Chloroflexota bacterium
CGACCATGTAGGGCGTGACCTGCGGAACCACCCCGTGCATGACCACCTGGAGGGGGTTGGCCCCGGTCGCGGTCAGCGCGTCGACCTGGCCCCAGTCGATGGCCTCGATGGCCTCTGAGAACAGTTTCGCGATCAGGCCCACCGAGAAGGTGGTGAGGGCGAGGACGCCAGGGAAGGGCCCGATCCCGATCGCGATCACGTAGACGATCGCCCAGACCAGCGTCGGGATCGCCCGGATGACGCTCAGCAGCAGCCGGACCACGAGGTAGACGCCGGTGCCCAGTGCGCTCCGGCGCATGAGGTTGCGCGCCGCGAAGAAGCTGACCGGGATGGCGATCAGGGCGCCGAGGACGGTGCCCAGCACGGCGATGTAGATCGTCTCCAGCGTCTTCAGGAGGATCGGGTCGACCAGCGCGCTGAAGTCCGGGTGGCTGAAGCCGGAGAGAATCCGCCCGATGTTGTCGGCGTGCTGGATCAGGGCGCCGGGGTCGAAGCCGGTCCGGTTCCAGGTGAAGGCGACGATGACGAGCAAGACCACCGCCAGCGCAGAGTTGAGACCGCGCTCCCGGGTTCGGAGGCGCTCGGCCTCCGCCATCAGCTCCGGGAGGGTGCGGCGAGGCTCGTCAGTCGTAGCCGAGGCGGCCATAGATCCTCCGGTAGGCGGCGTCGTCGAGGTCGCCCGGCAGGCCGTCGTAGACGAGCCGGCCCTGGCGCATGGCGACGATCCGGTCGGCGTACTTCTTGGCCAAGTCGAGGTGGTGGATCGCGCAGAGCACGGTGATCCCGTCCGAGCGGTTGATGTCACGCAGGTAGTCGAGGACGACGACCGCGGTCTCCGGGTCGAGCGACGCCACCGGCTCGTCGGCGAGCAGCACCTCAGGCTGCTGGGCCAGAGCGCGAGCGAGCGCGACGCGCTGCATCTGCCCGCCGGAGAGCTGGTCGGCGCGGACCGTGGCCTTCTCGGCGATCTCCAGCCGGTCGAGCGACCTCCAAGCCATCGCCCGGTCCTCCGGCGAGAAGCCGGGGACGAACCGCCGCAGGCCTTCCTGGTACCCGAGGCGGCCCGTCAGCACGTTGGTCAGCACGGTAGAGCGGCGCACCAGGTTGAACTGCTGGAAGACCATCGCCAGGCGCCGGCGAGAGCGCCGAAGCACTTCCCCCGACTGAGCTGTGATCTCCTCGCCGTGAACCCAGACGCGGCCTGAGGTCGGCTCGACGAGCCGGTTCAGACAGCGCAGCAGCGTCGACTTGCCAGACCCCGAAGGCCCGATCACACACAGGAACTGACCACGGGGCACGTCCAGGCTGACCGCGTCGAGCGCCTTGGTCGCCGTCCCGAAGACCTTGGTCAGGCGCTCCACGCGGATCAGCGAGGTGGTGGCGGCCGCTCGCGCGGCCGCCATCCCGTTCATCTCGATTCGCCTATCCGAGCAGCGCCGGGTTGACCGTCCTGATCACGTCGCGAAGGTTGTCGTAGTCGTGGTCTGTGGCCGGGGCCAGGGAGTCGATGGTGTAGAGCTTCTTGAGCGGGTCCGCCATGGTCGGGTCGGTCCCCAGCGCGAGCATGGCTGCCTTCAGCTTCGCCTTCTGGGCCGGGTTCAGGTTGTGCCGGATCATCTGCGGGTCGCCGGGGATCGGGGGATCGGTGGTGGCGATGATCTTGGTCTTGGTCATGATGCCCGGGCAGGAGGTGTCGGCACCCGCGTTGGTGCGCGCGTCGTCGTAGATCGCGCCGGCGTCCACCACGCCCTGGCAGACGTTGACCGCGATCTGGGTCTGGTTGGAGATGTTGACCGTCTGGCCGAGGTTCTTCGCGTCGAAGCCCGCCTTGCTCATCATGTAGTGCGGGTAGAGGTTGCTGGAGGCCGAGGTGGGGTCGCCGAAGGCGAACTTCTTGCCTTTGAGGTCGGCGATCGAATTGATCCCCGAGTTGACGTTCACGATGATGAACGCCTTGTAGCTGGGCAGGCCCCGGCGGACCGACTTGGTGACGGCTTCAGCCCCGTTCTTCTGGTGGGCGATCACGTAGTCGAGCGGGCCGACCCAGCCGATGTCAACCTGGTTCGAGGTCATGCCCTCGGTCACCGCCGCGTAGCTGGTCAGCACCTGTCCCGTGACGTGGTAGCCGGTCTTCTTGGACAGGTAGTCGGCGATCAGAGTCGCGTTGGTCTGCACGATGCTGGTCGTCTGCGAGGGCACGAATCCCATCACGACGTCCTGCTTGACGGGAGCCTCGGCGGGCGCGGGCGTGCTGCCGCAGCCGATTGTGAGCAGCGCTACGACCGCCACGGATGCGAGGTACCGGAGCTTCATCTGAACTCTCCCCTGAAAACGGCCTCCCGAATTGGCGCGGCTACTATACCAATGGGCATGGCGATCAGTAGCGAAGGGCTCGCGGCGGAGTACCAGGAGCCCCTCGGCCCCGCCGGCGTCAGGATTCGCGAGCGGCCCCGGCAGCCGCTCCTGGAAGGCCACGTCGCTGTCGCGGTCAAGACGGCGGGCATCAATCACCTGGACCTCTGGATGGCCCATGGGATGCAGCGCGTCGACCCGCCGCGGGTCATCTGCGCGGACGGTGCCGGCGTGGTCGAGGAGGCGTCCGGCGGGCGCTGGAAGCCCGGCGACGAGGTGCTGCTGCTGCCCACCGTCTCCGACGGAACCTGCGAGCAGTGCCAGGCGGGCAACGAGGTCTTCTGCCCGCACTTCGGCATCCTGGGCGAGCACGTCGATGGAACCGCCTGCGAGCGCCTCCAGGTCCCGGAGCGGATGGTCTACGCCAAACCTCCCGCCCTCAGCTGGGAGGAGGCGGCGGCCTTCCCGCTCACCTTCCTCACGGCCTACCGGATGCTGACCACGCGCGCCCGGCTGCAGCGCGGCGAGACGCTGCTGGTGGTGGGGGCCGGGGCCGGGGTCAGCGTGGCGGCCATCGCCATCGGCAAGCACCTCGGCGCCCGTGTGCTGACAACCAGCCGCTCCGAGGCCAAGCTGGAGCGGGCGCGGCAGCTCGGCGCCGATGAGGCCATCCCGACCGAGGGCTTCTCGGGACCCGTCCGCGAGCTGACGGCCAAGAAGGGGGCGGACGTCATCTTCGACTCGGTCGGCGCCGCCACCGTCGACGAGGACCTGAAGGCGTTGGCCCTGGGCGGCCGGATCGTGACCTGCGGCTCGACCAGCGGGCCCAAGGTGACCCTGCTCTGGCCCCGGGTCTTCTTCAAGCACGCCGACATCCTGGGCTCGACGATGGGCAACTCGGGCGAGTTCGAGGAGGTGCTGGAGCTGGTCGGCGCGGGCCTGAAGCCGGTCGTCGACAGCGTCTACCCGCTGGCCGAGGTGGAGCAGGCGCTCGCCCACCTGGACGCCGCGGAGCAGTTCGGGAAGGTCGTCCTGCGGGTAGCCGAATAGCTCCGCACATCCTCGTCACCAACGACGACGGAATCACCTCCGCCGGCCTGCATGCACTGCGGGCCGCGATGTCGGAGCTGGGTGACGTGGAGGTGGTGGCGCCGGACGCGGAGCGGTCCGCCGTCGGCCATGCCATCACCACGCTGACCCCGCTCCGGGTCAAGGTCTTCGCCTTTGAGGATGGCGGCAAGGGCCACGCCGTCAACGGGACGCCGGCCGACTGCGTGAAGATCGCCGTCGGGGCGATCCTCGAGCGACCGCTGGACCTCGTCGTCTCGGGGATCAACCTGGGGCCCAACACGGCCACCAACATCATCTACTCGGGGACGGTCTCCGCCGCCACCGAGGCGCGGATCCTGGGCATCCCATCGATCGCGGTCTCGATCGGGACCTTCCGCGACCCCGTCTGGGAGACCGCGGCCGCCTACGCGCAGCGGCTCGCCCAGCGGGTGCTCGAGCACGGCCTGCCGCCCAAGGTGCTGCTCAACCTGAACGTCCCCAACCTGCCCCTGGGCCGGGTGAAGGGCGTGAAGGTGACGCGGCAGGGCGAGTCCGCCTACGAGGAGAAGTACGACATCCGCAACGATCCGCGGGACGTGCCCTACTACTGGGCGGCCGGCCGCTACCGGATGAGCGACCTCGACGAGGGCACCGACGCCCTGGCCCTGGACCAGGGTTACGTCAGCGTGACCCCGGTGAGCTTCGACCTGACCGCCCGTGGGTTCCTCGAGGAGCTGAGCCGGTGGGAGCTCCGCTGAGGATGTCCGCGACCCGGTAGGTCACGCCGGCCTGGGGCAGGAAGCTGCGTACGCCCACCACGACCAGCGCCTCGGGGGCTCGGGTGTGGACCGGCAGCACCACCCTCGGCCCCACCTCGCGGACGGTCCGGACGATGTCGCCCGGGCGGGAGTGGCCGGAGCTGTTCACGGTTCGGAGCTCGAGCCCGAAGCGGGCGCACCAGGCCTCCAGCACGGTCGAGCCCGGGTCGAAGCTGCCGAAGGGCGGGCCGCCGCACTGGATCCAGACCGATCCCGCCGGCGGCTGCAGGTCGAGCAGCAGCGGCAGCGAGTCGAATCCGAGCTGCAGGCAGTGGCCACGCGGGTCCGCCCGGACCGCCTCGAGGTCGCCGAGCACGCCCGGCCAGCCGGCCAGCGCCGCCATCTCGGCTTCCAGGAGGAGCTTGCGGCCCGCCGCCGCGCAGCCGGCGGCGAGGCCCGCCACCCGCTCCCGGTTCATCCCGTAGCAGTTGGCGACCAACAGGCCCTTCGTCTCGGCGGCGGCCAGCGCGAGCTCGGCTATCACCTCCTCCTCGGTCAGCAGGGGCGGCGCCGGAATGGGCGGCAGGTAACCGAGCGAGACGCCCTCCTGGATCAACAGGTCGGCCCCCTTCACCGCCTGGGCGAAGGCCGCTGTCAGCTCGGGGTGGAGGCCGTGGCGGCGGCAGTCGCCGGTGAAGGCGATCGCGGCCTCGGGCGTGCTGACCAGGAAGCCGGTCGAGCCCGGCACGTCGTGGTCGACAGCCAGCAGCCGGACCTTGATCTCGCCGGCCGTCACCGTCTCGCGATCGGCAAGCGCCGTGCCGACCGGCCGCCGCCAGGGCAGGTAGCCGGAGGAGTCGGCGCCGGCCCGGACCGGCTCCATCTCCGCGGGGTAGTAGAGCGGCGCCTCGGGCGCCAGGTGGCGGACCAGGGCCGTGTGGTCCAGGTGCATGTGACTGATGAAGACGCTTGTCCGGCCGTCCCACGGCTCGCCCGCGTAGACGCCCTCCACGGCAGGCGCCTCGCCGGCCGCGACCAGGTCGGCCAGCTCCCTCCCCAGGCGTGGCCGGAGCCCGAGGCTGAAGAGCGCCCGTCCGGGCGCGTGCTCGCGGCCGAAGTCGAAGAGGCAGCGTGAGTCCCCGTGCTCGACGAAGAACTTGAGCCCGGTCGGATTCCCGGTGTGCAGGAAGGTGAGAGTGGTCCTTGCCTCCGTCATCGCGAGCCGACGATCATAGCCATGCCCGAATGGACCCGACGACCGCCTCCAGCTACGCGGCCTCGACCGCGGCCCGGGCGCTGCAGGCTCGGCGCCGGGGGCGGGCGGGCAGGGACGCGGTCTCGGGCTACCTGCTGATCTCGCCGGCCATGGTGCTGCTGATCGTGTTCGTGCTCCTTCCCGCGCTCTGGATCTTCTGGCTCTCCTTCCAGCGCTGGGACCTGATCAGCGGGACCAGCGACTACATCGGGACCGCCAACTACGAGCGGCTGCTGCTCCGCGACGACGTCTTCCGGAAGGCGGTCCTGCAGACCGTCTACTTCGTCGTCGTGACGGTGCCAGTGAGCATGGGACTGGGACTCTTCGCAGCCGTCCTGCTCAACCGCTCGATGCCCTTCCGCGACCTGCTCCGAACGCTGATCTTCACTCCCTACGTGATGCCGATCGTCTCGACCGCGCTGATCTTCAGCTTCATCTACCACCCGGACGTCGGAGTCCTCAACGCCGCCCTGAACGCGGTGGGAGTGCCCAAGATCGACTGGCTCGACTCCCCGCGCTTCGTGATGCCGGCGATCATCCTCTACAGCGTCTGGCAGCACACCGGCTACAACGCGGTCATCTTCCTGGCTGGGCTCGCCAACCTCCCGCCGGAGCTCGACGAGGCGGCCCGCGTGGACGGCGCCCGGACCTGGTCGCGCTTTTGGAGGCTGACCTGGCCGCTGCTCAGCCCGACGACCTACTTCGTGCTCCTGATCAACCTGATCGGCTCCTTCAAGGTCGTCCAGCCGATCCTGATCTTCGCGGGCGGCGTGGGCGGCGCGACCTCTGGCGGCGGCGGCCCCGACAAGGCGGCGGAGACGATCGGCTACTACCTCTACGTGCAGGCTTTCTCCTTCTTCCACGCCGGCTACGCGGCGGCCATCTCGGTCGTGCTCTTCCTGATCATCCTCGCCATCACCGGGCTCCAGATGGGCGTTTTCTCACGCCGGGTCTTTTACCGATGAACAGGCAAGGGGGAGCAGGCTCCCCCTTCCAGAACCCCCACCGGGGCGCAACGCGTTTTGTCGGAATGCAGGACTCATTCGGCCGGGATAAACCCGGCCTACGCGCCTCGCCGTTAACGACCGACGCTGCCTCTCGCCCATCGTGCGGCTGGGGAGCTCGGTGAGCGCTCGCCTGCGCGTCCGCATCCTCGAGCTGGTGCCGCGCTACGCGATCCTGGTCCTGCTCGCCGCCCTCTTCGTCTTCCCCTTCTACTGGATGCTGGTCATCTCGCTGGGGACGCTGCAGTCGGTGTTCGTGTTCCCGCCCATCCTCTACCCGCTCTGGCACTGGGAGAACTTCGCGGTGGCGGTCGGCCTCCAGGCCGATCCCCAGACCGGACAGTTCCTGCAGATCCCCTGGCCGCGCTACTTCCTGAACACGGTCATCGTGGCGGGCGGAACCACGGCGCTGGTGCTGGTCACCTCGGTGCTGGCCGGCTACGCCTTCGCTTCGATGCCGTTCCCCGGCAAGGGCGTCGTCTTCCTGGTCGTCCTCGCCGTCTACATGGTCCCGGCCGAGGTCACGCTGGTCCCGAACTTCATCATCCTCGCCAACCTGCACTGGATCGACAGCTTCCAGGCCCAGATCGTTCCCTTCGGCGCCTCGGTCTTCGGGATCTTCCTGATGCGGCAGTTCTTCCTGGGACTGCCCAACGATCTCTGGGAGGCGGCGCAGCTCGACGGCACCGGGCACCTGCGCTTCCTCTGGTCGATCGCCGCGCCGCTGGCCCGCGCACCGATGATCACGATCGCCCTCTTTCACTTCGTCGCCGGCTGGAACGCCTTCCTCTGGCCCCTGATCGTCACCAACAGCGACGCCTACCGACCGGTGCAGGTCGGGCTCCAGAACTTCAGCTATGCGGACGCGACCAATCCGGTGCTCCACGCCGCCGGGAGCTTGATGGTCACGCTTCCGATCCTCATCATCTTCTTGCTCGCCCAGCGACAGATCGTCGGCGGCATCGCCGCGAGCGGGATCCGCGGTTAGCTTTTTGAAGGGGGATTTGGCTTCGATGAGATCGCGAAGAGTTCTCGGCCTGCTGGCGGCGGTGCTGATGGTCGCCTGCGGAGGGGGTGGCGGCGGCGGCGCGGCGCAGCTGGGCGCGCTCAAGAACACAGTCCAGGTCACCTTCTGGCACGCCCTGAGCGGCAACCTGCAGGCGGAGCTGAACACGCTCACCGACAAGTTCAACTCCAGCCAGAGCACGGTCCACGTGAACCTGGTCGCCAAAGGCGCCTACACCGACCTCAACAAGGCCGTCCTGACCGGTCTGGCCGCCAACCAGCCGCCCGACCTGGCGCAGTGCATCGAGACCGACGCAGCCAAGTACAACAGCTCCAAGGCGCTGGCCGACCTCACGCCCTACATCAACGCCGCCGACGGGCTGAGCAGCGCCGACCTGAAGGACATCTTCCCGGTCATGCTCAACGCGGCCAAGATCAAGGGGACCTACTACCAGTTCCCCTTCAATAAGTCGACCACCGTCGT
>VBHN01000033.1 GCA_005881155.1 Chloroflexota bacterium
TTGCGGGAGCTGGTACTGCACGTGAGCGAGACCGGCGCCGCGGTCGACGCGGCGATCCGCCACGCCTGCCTGGACGGGGCCGTAGAGGTCGACGCGAGAGCGGCGCTGGAGCCGCCGGTCGAGGCGCATGAGACGACCACGCCCGCGTTGGAGAAGCTGGAGGATCTGCACCGGGTGCGGCGACGGACCTTGGACCTCCTCCGCGGGCTGACCCCGGCGGACTGGGACCGCGTGATCAGCGACCCCGCCTTGGGCGATCTCTCCCTGCTCGACTTCTGCCGGCTGGTCGCGGCCCACGAGATGGGCCACCTGTCGCAGGTCCGGAACCTGACGGCGCTCCTCCCCGACTAGGGGAGCCGCATTCCGCGCGGAGTCGCGCGCGGAAACGCATTCCGCGGTTGTTTCCGCGCGGAAACCGGTGGCTTCAGCGGTTCGTCTCCTGGCGGACGAAGAACCAGGTTCCGAAGATCAGGAAGAGCGCGAACATCGCCCCCATCACCGCCAGGTTGGTGAGGGGATCGAGCAGGACCACCCGCGAATACTCCGGTCGGCCCGCGTAGAGCAGCCCGCGGAAGAGGTCGACCGGGTACCTGAGCGGTGAGACCAGGGAGAAGGGCACCAGGTACCAGGGCAGGACCTTGATCGGGTTGAAGATCCCCGCCAGGAAGAACTGCGGGAAGAGGACGAAGGGAAAGATCTGTTGGGCCGCCCGCTGGCTGTTGATCACCGACATCACAGCCACGCCGAAACCCGCGCCCAGGAAGCAGGCGAAGACGCTGGCCGGGATCAGGGCCAGGAAGACGGGCAGTGTGATCGGCACCCGGAGCGCGAACGCAAGCAGGAAGGTCGGCACCGCCTGGAAGAGCGAGACGCCGCTCTCGCCCAGGACCTTGCCGAAGACGATCGAGTAGCGCGAGATCGGCGAGACGAACATCTCCTGGCTGAAGTCGTTCTCGCGGTCGTCGATCAGCGAGATGATCCCCTGTGCGGCCGACTGGAAGAGCGTCATCCCGAGCACGCCCGTGAAGATGAAGCCGATGAAGTTGAACCCGGCCGCGCGGCCCAGGTTGCTCTGCAGGGTGCCGCCCATCAGCCCCACGAAGATGAACGGGAAGACCAGGGTGAAGACCAGCCGCGTGCGGTCTCGCAAGAGCTTGGTCACGTCGCGGGAGGCGACGGTCAGGATCGCGTTCAGCTCCTTCATTCGAGCGCCCCGCCCACGATCTTCAGATAGGCGTCCTCGAGCGACGGAGCGTGGATGCGGAGCACGCTCAGCTCGGTGTCCAGGGACCGGATCACGTCCTGCGCCGAGTGGCCGTCGAGCAGGACCTGGAAGGGACCGGCTTCGCGGAACTGCAGCCCGCGGCGCTCGAGCTCGCGGCGGAGACGCGTGCGGTCGCGCGCATCGATCACCAAGTATTCCTGGAGCAGCTCCGCCTTCAGCTCCTCGGGAGAGCCGAGCTTGACCACCTTGCCCTTGTCGAGGATGCAGATCCGGTCCGCCACCTCCGCCTCATCGAGGTAGTGCGTGGTCAGGAAGATGGTGGTCTCGCTGGCGTTGCGAACCTCCTTCAGGTAGTCCCAGAGACTGCGCCGGCTGGCGGCGTCGAGGCCCGCGGTCGGCTCGTCGAGAAAGAGCACGCGGGGCCGGTGCATCAGGCCGCGGATGATCTCCAGCTTCCGGGTCATCCCGCCCGACATCTTCTTGACCGGCTTGAAGATGTCACGGCCCAGGCCCAGCAGGCCCGCCAGGTCGGACACCTGCCGGCGGTACTCGGGCGGCATCATCCGGTAGAGGGGCCGGTAGGGGTAGAGGCCGTAGAGGATGGCGTGGAAGCGCACGTTCTCCTCGCCGGACAGGTTCAGGTCGATGCTCGGCTTCTGGAAGATGATGCCGACCTGGGCGCGGACGGCGGCCGAGTCCAGGATCGCATCGGCGCCGCCGATCAGGACCCGCCCCGAGGTCGGCGCCAGGGTGGTGGTCAGGATCGAGATGGTGGTCGTCTTGCCCGCTCCGTTCGGTCCCAGCAGGGCGAAGAACTCGCCTTGCCGGACCTCGAAGGAGACGCCGTCGACGGCGTTGCGGTCAGCCTTCCGGTAGCGCTTGACGAGGTCTCGCACCTCGATGACCGGCATGTTCACGGGAGCCATTCTCGGCTGCCCGGGCGGTCGAGCGGACGGCGCTGGGCACGTGCACCAGCGCCGTCCTAGAGGGAGGGAGGGGTTAAACCTACCCTGTCTCGGCGCTCCGCGACAGCAATTGGTTCCGCAATTCTCGGAGCCGGCCCGCGCTGATGGCCTCCCGAACCTGCTCCAGCAGACGTGCGCTGAAGCGGAGATTGTGCTCGGCGGTGAGCGTGATCCCGAGCAACTCGTGGGCCTTGAAGAGGTGCCAGAGATAGGCGCGGCTGTAGCGGGCGCAGGTGTGGCAGTCACAGCCCTCCTCCAGGGGCCCGTCGTCCCCGGCCATCCGCGCCTGGGTCAGGTCGAGCCGGAACCGAGGCTGCCCGCGGTGCAGCGCGTGCCCGTGGCGCGCGACCCGGGTCGGCATCGCGCAGTCGAAGCTGTCGATCCCCCGCAGCGCTCCCTCCACGAGGTCGTCAGGCTCGCCCACCCCGAGCAGGTGCCGGGGGCGTTCCTCGGGCAGCAGGGGCACGACCTGGTCGACGACCTGGTACCAGTCCTGCTTGGTCTGGCCGAGACAATCGCCGATCGCCATCCCCTCGAAGGGCAGCCCGGAGATGGCGGCGGCAGACAGGCTGCGCAGTTCCGGATAGACACCCCCGTGGTTGATCCCGTAGAGGGATTGCGTCGCGCCCATCTCCAGCCGCTCGAACTCGTCGAAGCAGCGGCGGGCCCAGCGGACGTTCCGCTCGGTGGCCGCCCGCGTATAAGCGGCCGGCACGTGGAAGGGCGTGCACTCGTCGAGGCACATGAGGAGGTCGGCGCCCAGGCTGCGCTGCAGCTGCATGCTGGACTCGGGCGTAAAGCGCTGGCGGCTGCCATCCAGGTAGGACCGGAAGTCGGCACCGTCCTCGTCCACCTTCACCGCCGCGACCAGCAGGTCGTCTTCGGGCGGCCGCTGGTGGCGGCGCCCCTTCACCTCGTCGGCGACGTGGCCGTGCTGGAAGCTGAAGATCTGGAAGCCGCCGCTGTCGGTCGCAAGCACGCCCTGCCAGCCCATGTAGCCATGCAGCCCCCCAGCGCGCGCGACGGCGTCCCCGCCGGGCTGCAGGTGCAGGTGGTAAGCGTTGACGATCAGGGCTCCGACCCCGGCGCGTTGGGCAGAATCGGGGTCGAGGCCCTTCAGCGCTCCCCGGGTCGCCACGGCGAAGAAGCCGGGCGTCTCGAGGTCGCCGTGCGCGGTGCTGATGACCCCGCGCCGGGCCGCCCCGTCGGTCGCGGTGACGCGGAAGCTCAGCAGGTCTCCAACTCCGGCTCTGGCGCGGCCCGCGCCGCCCCGCGGCCGAGAAACGGCACCGAGGCGAGCCCGATCAGGCAGACCAGCGCGATGGAGAGGAAGGGCAACGTGATCCAGCGCGCGAAGAGGAAACCTCCGCCGAGCGAACCGAGCGCTTCGACCCCCACCGTCAAGGAGCCGAAGAGGCCCTGGGCGCGCCCCTGCATCGAGGCGGGCACGACGCGGCTCACCTCCGCGTAGACGGCCGGCATCCCGCCCAGGGTGCAGACCGCCTCCAGGAAGCCCAGGGCCATCACCAGCGGGATGCTGCGGGTGAAACCGTAGGCGACTGCGAAAAGGCCGCCGAAGAGCACGGTGACCAGGACCACTTTGCGCACGCCGAAGCGGTCGCCCAACCGGCCGGCAGCGCCGCTGAAGAGCACCACCGGCAGCGAGTAGATGCTGACCGACACGCCCGCCACCAGCGGCGAACCGCCCAGCGCGGTGACGTAGAGGACCCACATCGCGCTGTAGACGCCGCCCATGTAGAACCAGGCGACGCCGGCCAGCACGGCGGGCAGCAGCGCGAGCAGGACCGGCCAGGGCAGGATGATGCCGCCGCGCTCGCCAGCCACGTGCTCCTCGACCCGGACCCGGCGGGGCAGCGAGACCAGCATCAAGGCCGCCGCCAGGCAGGCCAGCGCCGACCCGGCGAAGACGATGTCGAGCCCGATCAGCGCCAGGCCGCCGCCGATCACCGGGCCGACCAGGAATCCACCCATCATCGAGCCCTGCCAGTGGCCGTAGACCGTCGCGCGCATCTCGGGGGGCGTCAGGTCGGCCAGCAGCGCCCGGGCGGCGGGGACGTAGAAGCCGCCGATCGCGGCATGTACGAACCGGATCGCGATCAGGGTGTTGACCGGCAGGTGGACGAGGTAGACCAGGAAGAACAGGCCGTAGGCGGCCATGCTCAGGAGCACGATCCGGCGGCGGTCGAAGCGGTCCGCCAGCCAGCCCCCCGGCGCCTGGATCAGCAGGTTGCCGATCAGGGCCGCGGCGCCGATGACCCCTACCAGTGCCGGTCCCCCGCCGCGGCGCTCCACGAAGAGCGGCAGGATCGGGAAGAACAGCCCCAGCCCGAGGTTGTCGAGCAGGTTGCCGGCCAGCAGCACCCAGGCCGGGCGGGGGACCCCAGTCAAGCCGAGCCGGGTCTGGATCACAGCCCGGCCATCCTAGTGGGGGCCTCTGCTGGTCGGAGCTAGAATTCGGCCGATGGCCAACCTCGGGAACGCCAAGCTGTTCAGAGGTCTACCGGCCAAGGAGCTCAAGGCAATCGAGAAGGAGCTCAAGACCGTCACCCACGCGGCCGGCCACGACATCATCGTCCTGGGCCGCGACGGCATCGGTTTCATGATCATCACCACCGGCACCGTCACGGTTACGACCAGCCACGGAAAGGAGCGGAAGCTGGGCCCCGGCGACTCCTTTGGGGAGATGGCCCTGCTTGACCACGAGGGCCGCAGCGCGACAATTCGCGCCGACTCCGAGGTGACCCTGGCGACGATCCCCGAATGGAACTTCAAGTCGTTCCTGAAGGAGCACCCGGAGGTCGCGTACCGGCTGCTCACCGCGCTCAGTCAGCGGGTCCGTCAGGCGGAAGCCGGAGACTGAAGCCCCGTCCGTCCCGGCGCGGCGGGCGCGCCCATGATGCATCGCCTCATGCAGCGCGCACTTACGTTTGCGCGGCCAGCTCCTGCAGGGAGTAGCCGAGGATCCGGGAGAAGGCCGGGAAGGGGTGCACCAGGTCCGCCAGCACCGCCAGCGGGGTCCGCGCCTTGACCGCCAGCGACAGCTCGGAGAGCATCTCGCCGGCCCGCGGCTGGAGGATGGTGGCCCCCACCAGCACGCCGGCCGAGCGGTCGCCCACCAGCTTCAAGACGCCGTCCTTGAAGTCGTGGATGTAGCCGCGGGCACTCTCGGCGGGGTCGGTCTGGAAGGTGATCACGTCAATTCCCGCCGCCCTGGCCGCAGCCTCGCTCAGGCCGACCGAGGCGACCTCCGGGTCCGTGAAGGTGACGCGCGGGATGGCGCTGTGGTCGGCCTTGGCGGGCCGCCCCTTGAGGGCGCGGCCGATGAGCTGGCCGTGGTAGTAGGCGAGGTGAGTGAAGCCCCCGATCCCCGTCACATCGCCGCCGGCATAGATCCCGTCCGCCGCCAGCAGCGTGACCGGATCGACCTTCAGCCAGCCCTTCTCGTTCGTGGTCAGCCCGGCGGCCGACAGGTCGATGGTGGCCAGCCGGGGCCGCCGGCCGGTCGCCACCAGCAGTGTCTCGGCCTCGATCGGCGGGGCGCCCTCGACCTCGACCCGGATCCCGGCCGCAGACTTGGCGATCCCGGTCACCTTGTGGCCGGCGTGGAGCGTGATGCCGTCGGCGGCGAAGTGCTTGGCGAGCAGCTCGCCGGCCTCCGGCTCCTCGGCTGGGACCAGGCGCGGCGAACCTTCGATGATGTGGACCTCGGTGCCGATCCGGGCGTAGGCCTGGCCGAGCTCGACGCCGATGGCGCCGCCGCCGAGGATCGCCAAAGAAGCCGGCAGCCGGTCGGGCAGCGTCGCCTCGCGGTTGGTCCAGATGGGCACCTCCTTCAGGCCCGGGATCGGCGGCAGGAAGGGGTCGGTGCCGGTGGCGATCACGACCGCCTGGCGGGCGCTGAGCATCCGCTCGCCGACCGCCACGGTTCGGGGGCCGGTCAGCCGCGCCTCGCCCCGGATCAGCTCCACGCCCTCACCTGCGATCGCCTTGGCGGCGTTGGTGTCGTCGAGGTCGCGCGCCATCCAGCGGACGCGCTTGGAGATCTTCGGGAAGTCGACGGTCCACTCCACCCGGCTGGCGGCCAGGACCCGGGCGTCACCGGCCTCGGCCAGCGTCTCCGCAGAGCGCAGCAGCGTCTTGCTCGGGATGCAGCCCCAATAGGGACACTCGCCGCCGACCAGCTCCCGTTCGATGACCGCCATGGTCAGGCCCGAGCCCCGGAGCTCACCCGCGACGGCCTCGCCGCAGACTCCGCCCCCGAAGCAGACGACGTCGAACTCGTCGGCGCTCATGGGGCGGCCTCGGCGGCCGGCAGCGCGCGCAGCGACTCCTGCAGCGAATGGGCGTCGAAGTCACCCAGGTAGCGGCCGTCGTCGTAGACCGGCAGGGAGTCGCGTCCGGTCTCCAGCAGCGCCGCCAGCGCGTCGGCGAGGCTGGAGTCGCCGGAGATCTCGGTGGCCTCCGCCGGCTTTGCCGAATGACGCAGCGTGGAGTGCTCGATCCGCGTCACGGCCAGCAGCTTGAGGACGCGCTCGTGGCCCAGGAAGCCGCTGACGAAGTCGCCGGCCGGGCGGCCGAGGATCACGGCCGGGGTGTCGTACTGCTCGACCTTGGCGCCGAAGTTGAGGAGGGCGATGCGATCGCCGACCCGGATCGCCTCGTCGATGTCATGCGTCACGAAGACGACTGTTTTCTGGAGCGTGCGCTGGATGCGCAGGAACTCGTTCTGGAGCCGTTCCCGGGTGATCCTGTCGACGGCGCCGAAAGGCTCGTCCATGAGCAGGATGGGCGGATCGGCGCCCAGGGCGCGGGCGAAGCCAACCCGCTGCTGCTGCCCGCCCGAGAGCTGGTGCGGGTAGCGGTCGCGGTACTCTGCCGGGGGGAGGCCGACCAGCGTCAGCAGCTCTTCGACCCGCTGCTTGACCCGCGCCCTTCCCCAACCCCAGAGCTTCGGTACCGTGGCCACGTTCTCGCCCACGGTCTGGTGCGGGAAGAGCCCGGTCCGCTGGATCACATAGCCCATCTTCAGCCGGAGCACGACCGGGTCCACCCGGCTCGTGTCCTCGCCGTCGACCAGGATCCTGCCGCTGCTCGGCTCGATCAGCCGGTTGATCATCCGCAAGGTGGTGCTCTTGCCGCAGCCGGAGGGCCCGACCAGGACGCAGGTCTCGCCGGCCTCGATCTCGAGCGAGAGCCCGTGCACGGCGTTGGTGCCGCCGGGATAGAGCTTGCTGACGGATTCCAGCGCGATCATCTGCGCCACCGGTTGGTAGCGTAGGCGAAGAGTGGCGGGCGCCTTCCTGGACGCTACCGACCCCTGGATCCGCTGGGACTGGTTCTGGCGCCACGTCCCCGATTTCGAGGCACGCCTGGTCGAGCACGTCGAGCTGACCGTGATCGCCGTCCTGGTCGGCTTCGCGATCGCGGCGCCCATCGGCGTCCTCGCCTACCGCTGGCGGCCCCTCCGCGACCCCGTGCTGGCCGTCGGCGGCATCCTCTACACGATCCCCTCGCTGGCACTCTTCGCCTTCCTGATCCCCTTCACCGGGCTGACCTTCCTGACCTCCGAGATCGCGCTGATCAGCTACACGATCCTGATCCTGGTCCGGAACCTCGTGGTCGGGCTGGAAGGCGTACCCGACGACGTCCGCGACGCCGCCCGCGGGATGGGCTACCGGCCGCTGGCGATGCTGCTCCGGGTCGAGCTGCCGCTGGCGACGCCGGCGATCCTGGCCGGGGTCCGGATCGCGACCGTCACCACGATCGGGCTGGTCACCGTCACGGCGCTGATCGGCCAGGGCGGCCTGGGCCAGCTGATCAACTACGGGCTGATCGAGGACTTCAAGACCCCGGTCGTGGTCGGAACCGTGCTCTCGATCGCGCTCGCCCTGCCGACCTCGGCCTGGCCGGCGTCGAGCAGGCGATCACGCCCTGGGCGCGGGCACGAGCCGCCTGAGATGGACCTCCTCAACGCCGTGGTCACCTGGTTTTCGAACCCGGCCCATTGGCAGGGCCCGAGCGGCGTCCCCACCCGGCTCCTGGAGCACCTCGAGATGTCGGGAGTCGCGATCGCCGCTGCGATGCTGATCGCGCTCCCGATCGGGATCGCGCTCGGGCACTTCGGACGGCTCGGCAACCTCGCCATCAACGTCAGCAACGTGGGCCGGGCGATCCCCTCCTTCGCGATCCTGGTCCTGGCGCTCCAGGTCTTCGGCCTCAACAACTACCCCGCCTTCGTGGCCCTCACGCTGCTCGCCATCCCGCCCATGCTGACCAACAGCTACATCGCCGTCCGCGACGTCGACCCCGAGGTCAAGGACGCGGCCCGCGGGATGGGAATGCGCGACCGGCGCCTGCTCGCTGGAGTCGAGCTGCCCCTGGCGCTGCCCCTGATCATGGCCGGCATCCGCACCTCGTCAGTCCAGGTCATCGCCACCGCCACCCTGGCCGCGCTGGTCGCCGGCGGTGGCCTCGGCCGCTTCATCCTCGACGGCCTCGGCCAGCGGGACGACGCCCAGGTCTTTGCGGGCGCCCTCCTGGTCGCCCTGCTGGCCATCGCAGTCGAGCTCTTGCTGTCAGGCTTGGAGCAATTTGCAACCCCCGGCGGTATGAGGAGGAGACCACCCGTGGGCGCCGCCGTCGTAGAGCCCGGCCCGGCGCTCGCCACCTGAAACGAAATGGCTCAGGCGCTCAGCCAGGAGGCATGAAAGTGCGGAGATTCCAGTTTCGACAGTTCCTGACCACCATCCTCGGCCTGTCTTTAATAGCCAGCGCCTGCGGATCCTCCGGCGGCGGGTCCCCCTCGAACACGGCCAAGGGGACGGTCACCGTCGCCGGCTTCAACTTCAACGAGTCCACGATCCTGATGAACATCTACGGCAAGGCCCTGCAGTCCAAGGGCTACACGGTCAACTTCAAGGCCAACCTCGGCAACCGGGAGATCGTCGAGCCGGCCCTGGCCAAGGGCGACATCGACTTCTACGCCGGCTACGCGGCGACCGACCTGGAGTTCATCAACAAGGCCAAGGGCGAGGCCACCGGTGACGCCCAGGCCACCGTCGACAAGCTCAACACCTACCTGAGCGGAATCGGGGCCAAGGCGCTTACCCCGTCGCCCGCGATCGACGCCAACGCCTTCGCGGTGACCAACGCCACCGCCTCCAAGCTCAACCTCTCGAAGCTCTCCGACCTGGGGCCGGTCGCCTCCCAGATGACGCTGGGCGGCCCCCCCGAATGCCCGACCCGGCCCTTCTGCCAGCCCGGCCTGCAGAAGACCTACGGAGCCAATTTCAAGGCCTTCAAGGCGCTCGACGCCGACGGCCCCATCACCCGCGCCGCGCTCAGCGGCGGCCAGGTCGACATCGCGCTCGTCTTTTCCAGCGACGGCGACCTCGACGTCAAGGGCTACAAGGTCCTCCAGGACGACAAGCACCTGGAGAACGCCGACAACGTCACGCCGATCATCCGAACCAAGGTGCTCAACTCCGAGATCACCACGCTCTTCAACAACATCTCCGCAGCCCTCAACACCAACGACCTCCGGGCCATGAACAAGAGCGCGGACGTCGACAAGCAGGATCCCGACGTGCTGGCGGCCAACTGGCTGAAGCAGCACGGATTCACCAAGTAGCGACAAGAATTGAGCTCGGTGCAGGACCTCCTCGACCTGGCGGACTACCGCCGCCGGGTCGGGGACCTGTACCGGCTCAGTGGCCCGGACGCGGTGCAGCGCTGGCGGGCGGGTCGCGATGACCTCTTTCGGACCCATCCCCAGTCGCCGATCGAGGATCGGGAGAGCTTCCGGGGTCTCGATTACTTCGACCCGGATCCGGGATACCGCGTCACCGCCCGAATGGAGGAGGCCGGCGGCGAGGAGCTGCTGATCGACACCGGCGGGGAGGACGGCGCCATCCGCTACCGCCGCGCCGGCCGGCTGCGCTTCGCGCTCGCCGGCCAGGAGTGCTCGCTGCTGGTCCTCTCGCTGCTGGCCTATGGCGGCGGCCTCTTCGTGCCCTTCAAGGACGCCACCTCGGGCAAGGAGACGTACGGCGGTGGGCGCTACCTGTTCGACACCGTCAAGAACACCGACGGGCTCGTCCTGGAGGTGACCCCGGGGTCCCGCGAGGTCGTCCTCGACTTCAACTTCGCCTACAACCCGTCCTGCGCCTACAACCCGCGCTGGGCCTGCCCGCTGGCGCCGCCCGAGAGCGCCCTGCCGGTGGAGATCAGGGCTGGGGAGCGATCGTTTCGGGGGTAGCCGGTGCTGCCGCGGGCTTGCCGGCCCGTCCCTTCAAACCCACGGCGTTGACGGCCGCCCCGACGATCAGGAGGCCGGCGGAGACCAGCATCGCGACGTGGAAGGCGTCCGTCGAGGCCAGGCGAGCCTCGGCCACATGAGCCGCGGCGTGGTTCAGGGGCGGCATCGCAGCCCGCACCGCCGGCGAGTTCACGTCCAGCCCCGGCACCCGCGCCGCCAGCGAGTTGTAGAAGGTCGCGGTCACGGCCACGAAGATGCCGGCCCCGGCCAGCTGCGGGCCGATCCTGGAGATGGCGTTGTTGATGGCCGAGCCGAGTCCCGAGTTCTGGACCGGGACCGAGGCCATCAGGGCCGCCACCAGCGGCGCGACCAGGGTCGCGATCCCGAGTCCGAAGAGCAGGGTGGCGGGGAGCACGTCCACGAAGTAGGACCCCGGGGGCAGCCAGCTGCCCGGGTCTCCCGGGGCCAGCGCCCAGGCCTGGGTGGCGGCGGGGATCCGGGCCAGGTAGAGCACTGCGGCGGCCATGATCAGCGGCCCGAGGGTCAGGAAGAAGCGGGGACCATAGCGCGCGGCCAACTGTCCGAAGCGCGCCGAGAAGAAGATCAGGAAGAGGCTCCCGGGCAGCTGGCTCAGGCCCGCGGCGGCCGCCGTCCAGCCGATCGTTCCCTGCAGGAAGAGGGTCAGGTTGTACCCGAACACGTAGAGGGCCCCGTAGATCATCAGCGTGGAGAGGTTGATGACCAGGAAGTTGCGCTTGGTGAAGAGCCGGGGCGGGACGAGCGGATTCTTCGCCCGCACCATGTAGAAGGGAAGCGCGGCGGTGGCGAGGAGCCCGACCCCGATCGCAAGGAAGGGGACCGCACCCTGCCAGGCGCGCTGCTGGCCGTAGATGGGTCCGAAGGCGAGGCCGCCGACGGCCAGCGCCACCAGGATCGCGCCCAGCCAATCGAAGCCGGCGACCGCCGCCTGGTCACGGCTTTCGGGAACGTGCCGGAGGGTGGCGTAGGCGGCCACCAGGACCAGCGGCACGTTCATCAAGAAGGCGACCCGCCAGGAGATGGTGTCCACCAGGAGGCCGCCGACCAGCGGCCCCAGCAGGGTCGTCGCCGAGGAGGCGCCCGACCAGATCCCGTAAGCCCGGCCCTGGGCCTCGCCTTCGAAATTGGCGGCGATCAGCGACAGCGAGCCCGGTACCAGCAGGGCTCCGGCGGCGCCCTGCAGCACCCGGAAGAGGATCAGCGTCTCCATGGTCGGCGCCAGCCCGCAGAGGACGGAGGTGGCGCCGAAGCTGACCAGCCCGACGGCGAACATCCGGCGGCGGCCGTAGTGGTCGTTCAGAGCGCCGGCCAGGATCAGCAGCGCGCTCAGGGTGAGGAGATAGGCGGCATAGACGTAGCTCTGGCCTTCGAGCACGCCGACGTATTGGGCCGGCAGGTCGCGCCCCATTCGCGGCAGGGCGACGGTGACCACTGTCGAGTCCAGGAATACGATCCCGGAGCCGAGGACCGCCGCTGCCAGCGTCCAGCGTTGGGCGGTGCGCAATTCGCGGCTATCGTATGGCGATGGAGAAAGGCGCTGCGCTGGCCGACTTCGACCGTTCCCGCGGCGAGTTCGTGGACGCCATGGGAGCGTGTCCCGACGAGGCACTGTCCTACCTGAAGGCGGGCGACATCTATGCCATCGGCGGATTCTTTCCCCACGCCAACTGGGTCCTCAAGCACTACTCCCGCGTGCTCGACCGGCTGGCGTCAGGCGGGACGGGTTTCCGTACCTCTGACCCGCCCGGCGAGCATGAGGCGGCTAACCGCCGCGCTCTGGCCGGCCTCCAACCCGACGAGCGATCGGCGGAGCTGGTCGAGCTGGACGCGCTGCACAAACAGGTGCTGGCGACGGCCGCGCTGATTCCGGCCGAGCACTGGGAGAGCAAGGTCGACGTGTTCTACGGTGACGCGGCCGACGCTTTCCCGACCAGCCCCGACGACGTCCTCGGCTGGCTCCGCGACCACTACCGGGAGCATGTCCCACAATGCGCCGACCTGCTGGCCGAATGGCGGTCGGGGCGCGCGGCGACCGGCTGAGTGGACGAAGCTCCGGGAGCTCCAGAGCCGCAGCCGGCGGCGGCCCCTCGCAAGCGGCGGCGCGGGGGCAAGAGCAAGGGCGGCGGCGGCCAGGCCGGGCGCTCGGCCCAGTACTGGATGGTGGTCAGCTCGCCCGACAACTTCAACCGCACCCGCGAGCACGGCTTCTCGATCCAGGGCATCAAGACCCGGCACAAGAACCGGGTCGCGACGATGCACCCGGGCGACCGGGTCCTCTACTACATCACCGGGCGGATGGCCTTCGCCGCCACCGTCACCGTCACCTCGACGATGTACGAGGATCACACGCCGATCTGGCGCACCGACCGGCGCGAGGAGGACTACCCGTACCGGGTGCACATCCGCCTCGACCAGCTGCTGGAGGAGCCGGAGTGGGTGCTTGCCAAGCACATCGCCTACCGGCTCGAGTACGTGAAGAAATGGCCGCCCGAGCACTGGACCCTGGCCTTCCAGGGCCACCTGCACCAGCTTCCGCGAGCGGACTTCAACCTGCTCGAGGACGAGATCGTGCGACTCGCCCGCCGGCAGCGCTCCAAGGACGCGGTTGCCGGCTGACCCGCTGGGCGTGCGCTCGGCCTGCCGCCGGGTGCTGGAGGAGGCGCTGGAGGTTCGGCTGGGCCCGCTCGAGCCCGCGGTCGAGGCGCTGCGCGAGCGGCCGGTCCCGGCCTGGGACGCGCGCCGCCACTACGAAGGGGAGCGGATCGTCGAGTACATCCTGGTCCTGGACACGCTCAACTTCTCCTTCTGGGGATCGGGTCGCGGCTACTGGCAGCTGGCCGAGGCGCTGCGGGACGCCTTCGTGGCGGGCGACCCACTCTGGGAGCCGGAACGGCTGCAGGCCCTGGACGAACCGCGGCTGTCCGCGCTGATCGGGGAGCTGCCGCTGCCGGACCGTCGCGTCGCCGCTCTTCACGAGCTCGCCGAGCTGGCACTGCGCGAGGCGGACGGGGAGCTGTCCCGGCTGGTGCCGCCCAGCGCGCCTGAGCTCGCCGGCTTTCTTTCTCGCAACCTCGAGTCCTTCCAGGATGTTTCGGTCTACGGGGAGATGGAGGTTCCTTTCTTGAAACGGGCCCAGATCGCGGCGGCCGACCTCTGGGGTGCGCACGCGATCGACTTCCCGGACGTCGACCAGCTGACCTGCTTCGCCGACTACAAGCTGCCCCAGGCGCTCCGGCACCTCGGCGCGCTGGAATACTCGGAGCACCTGGCCCGGAAGGTCGACGACTGGGTCGAGCTGGAAGCGGGCGGCCCCGAAGAGGTCGAGATCCGCGCCGCCACGGTGGTGGCCGTCGAGGAGCTGCGCGACCGCCTCGGCGACGCCGGCCGGCAGCTGCCGGCGGTGCAGGTCGACTGGCTGCTCTGGGACTACTCGCAGGGACTGTTCCCGGTCCGGCCCCACCACCGCACGAGGACGGTCTTCTACTGAAGGCCCAGAAGCCGGTGGCCCACCTGCTCCGGGTCGATCCAGCCTTCCAGCGGATCGTGGCGTCGGCGCCCGACTTCGCCGTCCACGGCCGACGCCAGGGCGACTACTTCAACGCCCTGGTCCGGGCGATCGTCTACCAGCAACTGGCCGGCAAGGCGGCGGCCGCCATCCACCGCCGCTTCATCGCCATTTTCGGCGCCGAACCCGGACCCGAGCAGGTGCTGGAGGCGACCGAAGCCCAACTGCGAGGTGCCGGCCTCTCAAATGCCAAGTTCCTGGCCATCCGAGACCTCGCCCTGAAGGCGACCGACGGCACCGTCCCGCTGGAACGGATCGAGAAGCTGGCCGACGACGAGATCGTGGCGAGGCTCTCGGCGGTCCGCGGGATCGGGCGCTGGACGGCCGAGATGTTCCTGATCTTCCAGCTGGGCCGCCAGGACGTGTGGCCGGTGGACGACCTCGGCGTGCGGCGCGGCTACGCGGTCATCCACGGACTCGGCGACTGGCCGAGACCAAAGGAGCTGCAGGCCCTGGGCGAGATCTACCGTCCGTACCGCACCGCCGCCGCCTGGTACTGCTGGCGCACGGCGGACACGCTGCTCCCGGAGTGAAGGCCCACATCCGCGCGGAAACGCATTCCGCGCCGGTTTCCGCGCGGAAACGCAGAGGCTCTCTGAACCTAGGAGCCTTAGGGGTAGATCCCCCGGTCGGCCGTCGCGATGGCGACGCGGTTCACCGCCAGCAGGTAGGCCGCCATGCGCAGGTCCACCTTTTTCTCGTCCCGGATCGCCAGCACCTCGTGGAAGGCCCGCTTCATGATCGACTCCAGGCGGGCGTTGATCTCGTGCTCGGACCAGAAGAAGGACTGCAGGTCCTGGACCCACTCGAAGTAGCTGACGGTCACCCCTCCGGCGTTGGCCAGGATGTCCGGCACCAGCACGATGCCGCGCTTGCGCAGGATCTCGTCGGCCTCCGGCGTGGTCGGGCCGTTGGCGCCCTCCACGATCAGCTTGCATTGCAGGTAGCCCGCGTTCAGGGAGTTGATCTGGTTCTCGAGGGCGGCGGGGACCAGCACGTCGCATTCGATCCTCAGCAGGTCCTCGTTGGAGACCAGCTCCGCTCCCGGGAAGCCTTTCAGCGTCCCCTCCCGCGCGCGGTACTCGAGCAGCTTCTTGACCGGTAGGCCGAGCGGGTTGTAGATGCCCCCGTAGTCCTCGGAGACGGCCACGACCTGGCAGCCGGCCTCCTCCAGCAGGCGGGCCGAGACGCTGCCGACATTGCCGAAGCCCTGCACCACCACGCGCTGGTTGAAGGGCTTCAGCCCCATCGTCTCCAGGGCCGCGACGGTGCAGATCATGACGCCGCGGCCGGTGGCGTCGGCGCGCCCCAGAGAGCCGCCGACCTCGACCGGCTTGCCGGTGACCGAGGCGGTCACCGAGTAGCCCCTGTGCATCGACAGCGTGTCCATGAACCAGGCCATGACCTGGGCGTTGGTGCCCACGTCGGGGGCCGGGATGTCGCGGTCGGGCCCGACCAGGATCGAGATCTCGGTCGCAAAGCGCCGGGTCAGATGCTCGAGCTCATTCGGGCTGAGCGTGCGGGGGTCGACGATCACGCCACCTTTGGCCCCGCCATAGGGGATGTTGACGACCGCGCACTTCCAGGTCATCCACATCGCGAGGGCCTTCACCTCGTCGAGCGAGACGTCGGGGTGGTAGCGGATGCCCCCTTTGGCCGGCCCGCGATGAATGTTGTGCTGGACCCGGTAGCCCGTGAAGACGCGCGTGTGGCCGTTGTCGAGATTGACCGGGAAGTGACAGGTGAACTCTCGCTGCACCTCGCGCAAGACGTCGCGCAGCCACGGCTCGAGCTTGATCAACTCGGCGGCCTCGTCGAACTGGGACTGGGCCGTACGCCACTCGTCGGCTTCGATCGCCGGTTTGAGCTCCAGGCTGCTCACATCAGCACTGATGATCGCGGATATTCCGCGTTCGGATCGCAGATAACGTTGATGCAGGGCAGCCTGCTACATGAGGACAGAGCTGCGCGGGTACTCGGCGGTTGGATCGCAGATCACGTTCAGGCAGGCCGGCACGCCCGCTTTGAACGCCCGCTCCAACGCCGGCCGGATCTCGCCCGGCTGCTCGACCAGTTCGCCATACCCGCCGAGGGCGTCGACCACCTTGTCATAGCGGGTCCCCGGCCGCAGGTCCGCCGCGATGGAGGTGCCGAGGACGTTCTGCATCGGGTGCTTCTCGGTGGCCCAGATGCCGTTGTTCCCGATCACGCAGACCACCGGGACCTGGTGGCGGATGAGCGTGTCGAACTCCAGGCCGCTGAAGCCGAAGGCGCCGTCGCCGCTCAGCAGCACCACCTGCCGGTCCGCGTGGGCCAGCTTGGCCGCCAGGGCGTAGCCGGGACCGGAACCGAGGCACCCATAAGGCCCGGGGTCGATGAAAAGCCCGGGGGCGGGCCGTTCAAGGTACCGGCCCGCGAAGCTCACGTAGTCGCCACCGTCGCCGACCACGACCGCGTCCGGGTCCAGGAAGGCTCCGACCTCGGCCACCACCCGGGCCGGGTGGATGGGCGTCGAGTCGGACTCGTACAGCGGCCGGTCCCGTTCCCGCGCCTCGGCTTCCTTGGTCGCCAGCTGTTCCAGCCACTGCTCGTGCCGGGGCACATCCCGGGCTGCCTCCGCCAGCGCCGCCAGGGCCTTTCGAATGTCCCCGTAGAGGTTGGCCGCCGGCTCTCGGTGCTTCCGGAAGTCGTCGATGTCCACGTAGACGACCCTGGCGTCGTCGCGCAGGGATGGAGGCTGGCCCCAGTTGAGCCGAAAATCGAGCGGGACGCCGACCACGAAGACCAGGTCGGAATCGCCGAGGCCGGTCGAGCGCGACCGCGAGCGGAAGAGGCGGTGGTCCGGCGGCAGCATCCCGCGAGCCAGCCCGTTGGTGTAAAGCGGCAGGTCGGCGGCCTCGGCAAAAGCGCGCAGCTCGGCTTCGGCGTGCGCCCACCAGACGCCGCTGCCGGCGATCACGGCCGGCTGTTTCGCGTCCCTCAAGAGCGCTGCAGCCTTCTGGACCTGCTCGGGATCCGGGGCCGGACCCGGATCGGGCGCCGGCGCCGCGCGTTCGGCCGGGAAGTCCTCGCCGGCCAGGAAGGTGTCGAAGGGGACGTCGAAGAAGACCGGGCCGGTGCGCGGCGAGAGCGCTTCACTGAGCGCGGAGACCGTCGCGCCATAGGCGTCGGCCGCGGACTTCACGGTCATGGCCCGCTTGGTGACCGTGGCCAGGATCGGGACGTGATCGATCTCCTGCAGTGAGCCCATCCCCCAGCGCGCCTCCGGCGCCCGGCCTCCCACCACCAGCAGCGGGCTGTCGTTGGAGTGGGCGGCGGTGATCGCCGAGACGGCGTTGGTTACGCCCGGCCCGGCCGTGACCGCGGCAACGCCGCACTCGCGCGTCACCTTCGACCAGCCCTCGGCCGCGAAGGCAGCGGTCTGCTCATGGCGGGTGTCGACGATCCGGATCCCGTGCTCCACGCAGCCGGTCAGCAGCGGCCAGATGTGGGCACCGTTGAGGGTGAACAGGTGGCTCGTCCGCGCCTGCTTCAAGGCGAGAACGATCAGCTCACCGGTGTTGCCGGAGTCGGGCACGTCTGAGGACTAAGCCTATCCCGGCGCATGATGGGGTCGTCGGGCCTGCAGTCTGCGGGACCATGGGCCGACCGTGGCCCAGGGGTGCCAAAGGTCCCCCCCTGACTGGGCCAATGGTCCGTTCTCGCGGCAAGTGCGGTACTGAACGCTTCACGGGTGCTACTCACGTCAGTGTCGGAATCCGTCGCCGCCAGCCATCGGCACCTTCGTTGCCTGGCTGACGCCCGACAAAGTAGGCGTGGACGAATGGTCGAGCACCTGCATGGAAATCTTCGGTTACGACGAGACCACTTACGACGGAACCAACAACGCCTTTTGGCGCCGCGTCCATCCTGGCGACCTGGAAATGGTTCGCGAGGCACAGCGCGTCGCTCACGAGACCGGTTCCTATTACGACGTGCAACACCGGATCGTTCGCCCCGACGGAGTGGTCCGGTGGATCCGCGAACGTGCCCAGGTCGAACACGCAGAAGATGG
>VBHN01000034.1 GCA_005881155.1 Chloroflexota bacterium
AGCTGAACCGACCCAGCCGAGAGGTAGGCCACCCGCGTCGAGCCCGGCTCCCAGGCCACGTTGGAGGAGATGGTCTGGGCCCAGGGATGGTCCGCGCGGGAGCTGAAGTCGTAGAGGTGCGGCTGCCCGCCTGGGTTCGTACTGCTTGTACCGGTGGGGGTCGTGTAGACCAGCTTGGAGCCGTCGGGCGCGAGGTAGAGGCTGCCGGCCGGGACCGGGGTGGCGCCCAGCTGCGTCCGGTCGGCGGCGTTGAAGAAGGTCACGTTCCCGGGCTGCCCGGTCCAATAGATGGGAGTCGCGTTCTGCCAGCCGACGCCGCTCACGGCCGCGACCGAGCCCAGCACCTCCGGCGAGGACGTCGCCGGCAGCGCCAGGGTCAGCAGCTTGGCGCCCTGGAAGGCGAGCAGGCGATGGCCGTCCGAGGAGAGGGCGGCAGCGGTCACGCCGCCGCTGAGCAGGTTCTTCTGGCCGCTGCCGTCGGACTGGATCTGGGCGACGTCGCCGCCGGCCAGGTAATAGAGCGTGAGGCCGTCCTGCGACCAACCGAGGGGCGAGCCGGCGGAGGCCAGGTTGCGCTCCGACGTGATCGTGATCACCTGGGCGGCGGGGCTGGGGGTGGCGGTCGGCGAGGGGCTCGGAGTCAGCACGGGGGTCGTGTTGATCGCCACCACCGCCGTTTTGCCGATCGGGGCGCCGGCCGCCGCCTTGGCCTGGGGGGCGATCGTCACGTGGTACTGGGTGTTGGCGGCGAGGGTGCCGGAAGCGGGCTGGATGAGGAGGTTGTTCCCCTGCCAGGTGTAGGCGACCTGGGTGGCGGGCTCGATGCGGATCGACTCCTCGACCGACTTGTGGTCCATGGGCTGGTTGAAGCTGACCGTGATCGGCTGGTCGACTCCCACCGGGTGGCTGGGCGGGATGACCTCGACCTGGCCGGGACCGAAGAGGTTGCCGTTGGCCAGGAAGAGGACCGCGATCAGCACGATGCCGGCCAGCCCGGTCGCGAAGGCGAAGCGTGGGCCGCTGAGGATCTGGGCCAGGAAGCCCGGCCGGGCCTGCTGCTCGTAGCGGTGGTAGGCCTCGGCCAGCAGCTGCCGGCGCAGTGCCGACCGGAAGGCGCGGTCGAGGGGCGGCGTCTTGAGCCGCGCCGCGCGGAGCAGGCGCAGCTGCCGGCCGATCCGGGGATCGCGCTCGAGGAGGTCGTCGAGGTCGCGGTCGGGATCGCGCCCGTTCACGCGCTCTCCTCCTTCATCACGACCCGGAGCTTGGTCACGCCGCGGTGGATGAGCAGCTTGACCGCGCCCTCACTCTTGCCCATCACGGCCGCGATGTCGGAGATCTTCATGTCCTCCTGGAACTTGAGGACCAGGGCCGTCCGCTGGGGGCCGGGCAGGGCTTCGACCGCTGTCCAGATCTCCCGGATCTCGGCGCGCTGGAGAGCCGTGTCCTCGAGGCCCGGCCCGGCCGAGGCGAGGTCGTACATCTCATCGAGGTCGACGGTCGGCCGGGAGGCCCGGTAGCGATCGTTGATGGTGTTGACCGAGATCTGGTAGAGCCAGGCGGTGAAAGGACGGCCCGTGTCCTGGTAACGCGGGATGCTCCGGAGCGCCTTCATGAAGACCTCGGATGTCACGTCTTCTGCCGCTGTTTGATCTCTCAACCTGGAAAAAACGAACCTGTAGATCTGGCTGAAATAGCGGTCATAGAGCGCCCCGAATGCTTCGGGATCCCGCTTGGCCCGATCTACGAGAAGCCGCTCAGCTTCCCGGGGGTCTTGCGCGCTCACCCGCTGCTTCGCCGGATATCGAGGCGTGCAACGGCCCCAGATGGCGCCAAGTTACGTTCGGCAAACACGTCGGGCCATTATCGGCGCGGCCTAGCGACCGTCGACGGCGCGCGCAGGCCGGGTTGATCAACGGCCCGAGTGAGTTGTTCAAGAACCGAGGCTCACGCGTGGCGCTGCGAGGGGGTTTTGGAGGGGGAACCTGTCCCCCCTTGCCTCCGTCCATATAATTGCCTCGCCCGACAAGCCGTCCTGGTTTCAGAGGTAAGCCCCCAACTCCTTGATCGAGCGTTACTCCCCCGCTGCGATGCGGGAGATCTGGTCCGACCAGCGGCGCTTCGAGCACTGGCTTCGAATTGAGATCCTCGCCTGCGAGGCCTGGGCAGAGCAGGGGCGAGTCCCGGCCGAGGCGCTTCCGGCCATCCGCCGCGCCCGCTTCGACATCGCCAAGATCGCCGAGGTCGAGGAGAGGGTCGGGCACGACGTCATCGCCTTTCTCACCGTGATCGGCGAATCGATCGGCCCCGAAGCGCGCTACGTCCACCTGGGCATGACCAGCTCCGACGTCCTGGACACAGCTTTCGCGCTCCAGCTGCGTGACTCCATCGACCTGATCGTCGCCGACTTCGCGAAGCTGCGGAACGCCGCCGAGGACCTCGCGATCAAGCACCGCAAGACCCTCATGGCCGGCCGCACCCATGGGATCCACGCCGAGCCGATCACCTTCGGCTTCAAGGTGGCCGGCTGGGTGGCCGAGCTGCAGCGGTCGGAGAAGCGCCTCGCCGGCGCTCGCTTCGAGATCGCCTACGGGCGCCTCAGCGGCGCCGTCGGTACCCACGCGACGCTGCCGCCCACGGTCGAGCGACGGGTGATGACCGGACTCGGGCTCGGCATCGACGCCGCGGGGACCCAGGTCGTCAGCCGCGACCGCCACGCGCAGTTCATGACCACCCTGGCCGTCGCGGCCGGCACCCTGGAGCGGATCGCTCTCGAGATCCGGCACCTGCAGCGGACCGAGGTGGGGGAGGCGTTCGAGCCCTTCGGCCGGGAGCAGAAGGGCTCCAGCGCCATGCCGCACAAGCGCAACCCGGTGCTGACCGAGCGCGTCTGCGGGCTGGCGCGGGTCGTCCGCGGCTACGCGGCGACCGCCCTCGAGAACATGGCCCTCTGGCACGAGCGGGACATCAGCCACTCCTCGGCCGAGCGGGTGGTCTTCCCCGACGCCTGCGCGCTGGTCGACTACATGGCGATCCAGATGCACAAGGTCCTGGCCGGACTGGAGGTCCACCCCGAGCGCATGCTGCAGAACCTGAACGCGGGCGGCGGAGTCGTCTTCTCGCAGCGCGTGCTGCTGGCCCTGGTGGACAGCGGCATGAGCCGCGACGACGCCTACCGGGTGGTGCAGTCCGCGGCCATGCGCGCCCTGAGCGGCGACGGCGGCTTCCGCTCCAACCTGGAGGCGGACCCCGCTGTCCGCGAAAGGCTGGGGAACGTCGATAGTCTGTTCGACCCCGGCCACTACCTGGAACACATCGACGAGGTTTTCGACCGCCTGAACTTGGGGGTGCGCAAGTGACGCCCGGACCCGCGCTGATGTCCACCGACATCGACCTGCCCGTCTTCAACAAGGGCAAGGTCCGGGACACCTATGAGCTCCACGACGACCAGCTGCTGATGGTCGCGACCGACCGGATCTCCGCCTACGACGTGGTGCTGCCGAACGGGATCCCCGACAAGGGCCGGGTGCTGACCCAGCTTTCGATCTGGTGGTTCAGCCAGACCCACTCCTTCCAGGAGAACCACCTCGTGTCGGGGATGGTGCCGGACCTGCCGGGCGCCCTGAAGCACCGGCGCGAGGAGCTGGCAGGGCGCTTCATGGTGGTCCGCAAGGCCAAGCGGATCGACTTCGAGTGCGTCGTCCGCGGCTACCTGGCCGGGAGCGCCTGGGCCGAGTATCAGGAGAGCGGCACGGTCGCCGGGGAGCCGATGGCGGTGGGCCTGCTCGAGTCGCAGAAGCTGGCCGCCCCCATCTTCACCCCCGCGACCAAGGCCGAGAGCGGGCACGACGAGAACGTCAGCTTCGCCACCATGGCCAACGAGATCGGGCGCTTCCTGGCGGACTCGGTTCGCGACGCCAGCCTCGCCCTCTACACCTTCGCGGCCGAGGCGGCCGAGAAGAAGGGTCTGATCCTGGCCGACACCAAGTTCGAGTTCGGCCTCATCGATGGGCGGCTGGTGCTCATCGACGAGGCGCTGACGCCGGACAGCTCTCGCTACTGGGACCGGCTCCGCTGGCAGCCCGGCAGCACGCCGCCTTCCTACGACAAGCAGTACGTGCGCGACTGGCTGACCCAGAGCGGCTGGGACCGCAAACCACCGGGGCCCGAGCTCCCGCCGGCCGTGGTCGACCGCACCCGCGACCTTTACCTCTCGGCCTACAAGCAGATGACGGCCCGCGACCTCTTCTACAAGGAGGAGGCGCGGGGCAGGTGGTGAAGCTCAAGGCCCAGGTCGTGGTGATGCTGAAGCCGGTCGTGAACGACCCGCAGGGACTGACCGTGCGCGCCGGGCTGCACCGGCTGGGCTTCGAGGAGGTCGAGGAGGTCAGGGTCGGCAAGTTCATCGAGATCACGGTGACGGCGGCCGACGAGGCGGAGGGCCGGCGCCAGGTCTCCGAGATGTGCCGGAAGCTGCTCGCCAACCACGTCATCGAGGACGTCCGCTTCCAGGTCGAAGCGGTCGCCGACCGCGAGCAGGCGGGAGCCGCCAGGACCGAATGAAGTTCGGGGTCGTGGTCTTCCCGGGGACGTGGTCCGACCGGGACTGCGGCCGGGTGGTCACGGAGGTGCTGGGAGCCGAGCTCGAGTACCTCTGGCACCAGGAAAAGGACCTGAAGGACTGCGACTGCATCATCCTGCCTGGTGGCTTCTCCTACGGCGACCACCTCCGCTGCGGTGCGATCGCCCGCTTCAGCCCGGTGATGGACTCGGTCGTCCGCTTCGCCGCCCACGGGGGCCTGGTCTGGGGCATCTGCAACGGGTTCCAGGTCCTCTGCGAGACAGGCCTCCTGCCCGGTGCGCTGATCCGCAACGACGTCTGTGAGTTCCGCTGCCAGTGGACCCACCTGGTGGTGGAGCGGGACGACATTCTCTTCACGTCCACCCTGCGTCGCGGGGAGGTGATCAAGATCCCCATCTCCCACGGCGAGGGCAACTACTTCGCCGACGCGGCGACGCTCTCGCGCCTGGAGCAGAACAACCAGGTCGTCTTCCGCTACGCGCAGCCGGACGGTCACGTCGTGCCGGCCGCGAACCCCAACGGCTCCATCCACAACATCGCGGGAATCGTGAACAGGGAGGGGAACGTGCTCGGCATGATGCCCCACCCCGAGCGGTGCGCGGAGCCCGAGCTGGGGGGCACGGACGGCCTGCGCCTGTTCAAGTCGGTGCTGGAGGCCTTCGCGGAGCTGGTGGTTTGAGTCCCGCGGTGGCGGCAAAGAAGCTGCGCGAGGTGGCTCTGACCGAAGCCGAATACCAGACCATCGTCGAGCTGCTGGGCCGAACCCCCAACGACGTGGAGCTGGGGATGATCGGCGTGCTCTGGTCGGAGCACTGCTCGTACAAGACCTCCAAGCCCTTCCTGCGCCGCCTGCCCAGCGCCGGCTCGCGGGTACTGCAGGGCCCGGGCGAGAACGCCGGCGTCGTCGAGATCGGCGAGGGCTGGGCCGTCGCTTTCAAGATCGAGTCCCACAACCACCCGAGCGCCATCGAGCCCTACGAGGGCGCGGCCACCGGTGTGGGCGGGATCCTGCGCGACGTCGCCGCCATGGGCGCCCGACCGGTGGCCATCCTCGACTCGCTGCGTTTCGGTCCGCTGCCCGCGTCGCGGCACCTCTTCGAGGGAGTGGTGAGCGGGATCGGCGGCTACGGGAACTGCGTCGGCGTCCCCACCGTCGGTGGCGAGGTCTACTTCGAGGATTGCTACGCCGACAACCCGTTGGTCAACGCGATGTGCGTGGGAGTGGTCCGCACCGACCAGCTGAAGAGGGCCCGGGCCGAGGGCGACGGCAATCTCCTTCTCCTGGTCGGCGCCGACACCGGTCGGGACGGCATCCACGGCGCCTCCTTCGCCTCCCTTGAGCTGGACGACAGC
The DNA here is from genome assembly GCA_005881155.1 of Chloroflexota bacterium. GTDB lineage: Bacteria > Chloroflexota > Dormibacteria > Dormibacterales > Dormibacteraceae > CF-105. The sequence continues at coordinate 5,933 of VBHN01000034.1, forward strand.
TCCGAGCAGCGGCGGCCGGCGGTCCAGGTCGGCAACCCCTTCCTCGAGAAGTGCCTGATCGAAGCGCTCCAGGAGCTGGTCGACCATCCCGCCGTGGTCGCCATCCAGGACCTCGGCGCCGCAGGGCTCACCAGCGCGGTCGCCGAAGCCGCCGCCCGGGGTGGCTCCGGGGCGCTGATCGACGTCGACAAGGTCCCCCGCCGCGAGGGCGGCATGACGCCCTACGAGGTGATGCTGTCGGAATCACAGGAGCGGATGCTGCTGGTCGTCGAGCGCGGGCGGCAGGCCGAGGTGATGCCCGTGCTGGAGAAGTGGGACCTCCACTACGCGGTGATCGGCGAGGTCACGCCGGACGGCGTGCTCACCGTTGAGGCCGGCGGCCGGGTCGCCGCCCGGCTGCCAATTGAGGTGCTGACCGAGAAGGCGCCGGTGCGCACCCTGCGCGGCCGCGCGCCCAACCCCACGCGCCACCGCCTCGACCTGGACTCGATCCCGGCTGAGCCGGAGAGCGTCAAGGGCTCGCTGCTGAGGCTGATCGGCCATCCCAACCTGGCCAGCAAGCGCGCCGTCTTCCGCCGCTACGACCACCAGGTCGGCAACGCCACGGTCATCCGTCCCGGCGGGGACGCGGCCATGATCCGGGTGCACGGCACCCGCCTCGGGATCGCCATGACCACCGACTGCAACTCCCGCTACTGCGAGCTGGATCCTTACCTGGGCGCCCAGATCGCGATCGCCGAGGCGGCCCGCAACATCGTCGCCACCGGCGCGCGCCCGCTGGCGATCAGCGACTGCCTCAACTTCGGCAACCCCGACAAGCCCGAAATCTACTGGCAGTTGGAGGAGGTCATCAGCGGCATGGCCAATGCCTGCCGCGCGCTCGATCTCCCCATCGTCAGCGGCAATGTCAGCCTCTACAACGACACCGACGGCCGCTCCATCTTCCCGACCCCGGTGATCGGCATGGTCGGCGTCATCGACGACTACACGCGTCGCCTGGAGGCCGGGCTGGCGGCGGACGGTGACTTCGTCCTCCTGGTCGGCGCGAGCGGCAACGACCTCGGCGGCAGCCGCTACCTGGAGATCGAGCACGGGCTTTTCGCCGGCCGCCCGCCGGAGGTCGACCTGCTCGGCGAGCGCGCCGCCCAGGAGTACATGCTGGCCGCGGCCGGCGCCTCGCTCCTGCACTCGGCGCATGACGTCGGCGAGGGCGGGATGCTGGTCGCCCTGGCCGAGGCCTGCATCCTGGGCGAGCGCGGCGTCCGCTGCCCGGCCCTGGCCTCGATGGGCGAGCTCCGCACCGATGCCCTCTACTTCGGCGAGACCCAGGGGAGGTTCATCATCAGCGCGCCCTCCCGCTCGATGCCGGAGCTCCAGAACCTGGCCCGCAGGCACCGCGTCGAGATCCAGCTGCTGGGCATGGTGGGAGGGGCCGACCTCGAGTTCGAGGGTGACTTCAGCGTCACCCTCGAGGAGATGTCGCGCCTGTACTACGGAGCGTTCGACTAGCTGATGTGCGGAATCTTCGGCATCCACGCCCGCAACGAGGACGTCGCCAACCTCACCTATTTCGGGCTCTTCGCCCTCCAGCACCGCGGCCAGGAGTCGGCCGGGATCGCGGTCGGCAACGGGCACAGCGTCGTCATCCACCGCGACATGGGGCTGGTCAACCAGGTCTTCAGCCCGGGCCAGCTGGCGGAGATGAACGGGGTTGTGGCGCTGGGCCACGCCCGCTACTCGACGACCGGCGCCAGCCGCGCCGAGAACGCCCACCCGCTGCCCATCCGGCACCCGGTGCTGGGCCCGGCCGCGATCGCCCATAACGGCAACCTGCTCAACGCTGAGTCGATCCGCCGCGACCTCGAGGCCCAGGGGGTGGTCTTCGAGACCTCCCTCGACACCGAGATCATGGCCCGGCTCATCGAGAGCACCCACGGGAAGACCTGGAGCGAGGTCATCAAGGGCGCCTTCGCGCGCGTGGTGGGCGCTTACTCCTGCGGCGTGATCACCTCCGACTCGGTGATCGCCATCCGCGACCCGTTCGGCTTCCGGCCGCTCTGCATCGGCTTCATCCCCCACGGCTCCGGCCAGCCCTCTCATGTCTTCGCCTCGGAGACCTGCGCGCTGGACACCGTGAACGCCACCTTCGTTCGCGAGGTGCAGCCCGGCGAGATGGTGGTCATGGACGAGCATGGCCTCCAGAGCGTGGTCTTCCAAAAGCAGAACCGGCACGCGATGTGCGTCTTCGAGTTCATCTACTTCGCGCGGCCGGACTCGATCCTCAAGAACTGCGAGCTGGAGGAGGCGCGGATCCGGATGGGCCAGGTGCTGGCGCGCGAGGCGCCGGTGGACGCGGACATGGTGATCGCGCTCCCGGACTCCGGCACGCCGGCCGCGATCGGCTACGCCGAGGCGTCAGGCATTCCCTTTCGCGAGGGCCTGGTCAAGTCCCGCTACATCAACCGGACCTTCATCCAGCCGACCCAGTCGCTGCGCGAGGCGGGCGTGATGCTGAAGCTGAACCCGCTCAAGCGCTCGCTGCAGGGCAAGCGGGTGATCGCGGTCGACGACTCGATCGTCCGCGGCACCTCCTCCAAGCGGGTCATCGACATGCTGCGCCGGGCGAGAGCGACGGAGGTCCACATGCGCATCTCCTCGCCACCGATGCGCTTTCCCTGCTTCATGGGCGTCGACATCGGCTCCTCGAAGGAGCTGATCGCGGCCCGCCGCACCGTCCCTCAGATCCGCGACTACATCGGCGCCGACTCGCTCGCCTACCTGTCCATCCCGGGGCTGATGAAGGCGGTCGGCCGGGGCACCATCGACGAGTTCTGCCGAGCTTGCTTCGATGGCTCCTACCCGGTCGCGGTTCCCCAGCAGCTGGAGATGGACAAGCTGGCTCTCGAAACTCGGTGACCTCGGAAGGGCTTTCGTACGCCGCCGCCGGGGTCGACATCGCGGCCTATGAGCGCGCCCTGGAGCGCGTCCGTCCCCTGCTGGCGGCGACCGCCGGGCCCGAGGTCGCGGCCGGCGTCGGTCCCTTCGCCGGCCTTTATCGGCTGCCCTCCGGCGGCTATCTGGCGGCGTCGGCCGATGGCGTCGGGACCAAGATCAAAGTGGCGATCGCGCTCGGCCGGCACCGGGGCATCGGCGTCGACCTCGTCAACCACTGCGTCAACGACATCGCCACCACCCGCGCCCGGCCGCTCTTCCTGCTCGACTACTTCGCGACCGGCAGCCTCCAGGAGGAGGTCTTCGGCGAGGTGGTGGCGGGCCTGGCCGAAGCCTGCCAGGCAGCCGGCTGCGCGCTGCTGGGCGGTGAGACCGCCGAGATGCCCGGGCTGTACGCGCTCGGCGACTACGACCTGGCCGGGTTCATCGTCGGCCTGGTCGCCGAGCCGGACGTGCCCGACCCCGCCTCCGTCCGGGCCGGCGACCTGCTGCTGGGGCTGCCTTCCAGCGGCCTCCATACCAACGGCTTCTCGCTGGTCCGCAAAGTCTTCAAGGAGTTTCCGCCGGAGCTGCTGGAGCCACACCGCTCCTACCTGGGCGAGCTCGGCACCCTGCGCTGGAAGACTGCCGCCCACGTGACCGGCGGCGGCATCCCCGGCAACCTGCCCCGGGCCCTCCCGCCCGGGCTGGGCTATCGGCTCGACCGCTCGGCCTGGCAGACGCCGCAGATCTTTCGCGAGATCCAGGAGCGGGGACGGGTCAGCGACGAGGAGATGCTCGGGACCTTCAACATGGGCATCGGGATGGTGCTGGTGATGGAACCCGCCGCGGTGCCGCCCGGCGCGCTGGTCATCGGCGAGGTGGTGGCGGGTTGACGCTGCGGATCGGCGTGCTGGCCTCCGGCAAGGGGTCGAACCTGCGCAACCTCCTGGAGCGGGGCTTCACGGTGGTGGCCGTGGCCACCAACAAGCCGTCCTGCGGCGCCGGGGCTCTCGCCCGCGAGCGCGGCATCCCGCTCGGCGAGTTCTCCCAGAAGCGCTTCGCCTCTCTGTCGCAACGCGATGAGGCCATGCGCGACTGGCTGCTCGAAGAGCGTGTGCAGCTGGTCGTCAACGCGGGCTACGACCGGATCCTTTCGGCACCCTTCATCGACGCCTTCCGGGACCGGATGATCAATGTCCATCCCTCCCTCCTGCCTGCCTTCGGAGGCGGCATGGATGCCGTCGCGCAGGCCCTCGCCCGAGGGGTGAAGCTCACCGGCTGCACCGTCCACCTGGTGACCGAGGAGGTCGACGCCGGGCCGATCCTCCTCCAGTCCGCCGTCCCGGTGCTGCCGGACGACACGGTGGAGACGCTGCACGCCCGCATCCAGCTCGAGGAGCACCGGCTCCTGCCCGAGGCCGTCCGCTTGATGGAGCAATCGCTTGCCGCGACGCGCGCTCCTCTCGGTTAGCGACAAGTCCGGGCTCGCCGAGTTCGGGCGCGGCCTGGCCGCGCTCGGGTTCGAGCTCTACTCGACCGGCGGCACGCTGAAGGCGCTCCAGGAGGCGGAGATCGAGGCGCGGTCGGTCTCGGACCTGACCGGCTTCCCCGAGATCATGGACGGGCGCGTGAAGACGCTCCACCCAGGGGTCCACGGCGGCCTGCTCGCACGTCGCGACAAGCCGGAGCACCTGGCCGCGCTCGAGGAGCACGGGCTGAAGACGATCGACCTGCTCTGCGTCAACCTCTATCCCTTCGTGGCGACTGCGACGCGGGAGGGCGCCGGCTTCGACGAGGTCCTGGAGAACATCGACATCGGCGGGCCGGCCATGATCCGCGCCGCGGCCAAGAACCACGCCGGCGTGGTGGTCGTGGTTCGTCCCGAGCGCTACCCGGAGGTCCTGGAGGAGCTGCAGCGTGGCGACCTCGATGCCGACTTCCGGCGTGAGCTCGCCGCTGAGGCCTATGCGCACACCGGTGCCTACGACGCGCACGTCGCGGGTTGGCTGCGCGTGGACCGGTTTCCGCCGGAGCTGCCCTTCGCAGGGCGCCTCGCCCAGCCGCTGCGCTACGGCGAGAACCCGCATCAGGAAGCGGCCTTCTACCGGCTGCCGTCCGCAACCGGCGGGCTGGGCGGCGCGCGGCAGCTGCAGGGAGCCGAGCTCAGCTACAACAACATCCAGGACGCCGCTGCCGCCTTCGAGCTGGCCGGCGAGTTCCAGCACCCCGCTGCGGCGATCATCAAGCACACCAACCCCTGCGGCTGCGCGATCGGCGCGGACCTCGCCGACGCCTTCCAGCGGGCCTTTGAGTGCGACACCGTCTCCGCCTACGGCGGCGTGGTGGCGCTCAACCGGCCGCTCGACGCGGACACGGCCGAGCGGGTGGCCAAGATCTTTGTGGAGGTCATCATCGCGCCCGGCTTCCGCCCCGAGGCGCTGGAGCTGCTCTCCGCGAAGCCCAAGCTGCGCCTGCTCGAGGCGCACCCGGCCCACGCTCTCTGGGACGACGTGGAGTTCCGAAGCGTCCCCGGCGGTTTCCTGGTCCAGACGCCAGACCGCGGCCGCCTCGACCCCGACGTCGCCCAGGTCGTCAGCGCGCGCCGGCCGACCGAGGCCGAGTGGGAGCAGCTCGCCTTCGCGTGGAAGGTGGTCAAGCACGTGAAGTCGAACGCGATCGTGCTGGCCAAGGACAGCGCCTCGGTCGGTGTCGGCGCCGGCCAGATGAGCCGCGTGGAGTCGGTGGCTCTCGCCGTCACCCGGGCGGGCGACCGAGCCAAGGGCTCGGTACTGGCGTCGGACGCGTACTTCCCCTTCGCGGACGGGGTGGAGAAGGCCCTCACGGCCGGGGTGACCGCTTTCGCGCAGCCGGGCGGCTCGGTCCGCGACAAGGAGTCGATCGCGGCCGCCGACGACGCCGGCGCCGCGATGGTCTTCACCGGCGTCCGCCACTTCCGCCACTGAACGAAACGCGGGTGCCCTAATCTGGCCGGCGTGAGCCGGAACTTCGGCGAGGAGGGGCGCCGGCTCAACTACGGCACCTACCTCAAGGTCCCTGAGCTCCTCTCTCTCCAGGAGGGCCTGACCGAAGCCCACGACGAGCTGCTCTTCATCGCCGTCCACCAGGCCTACGAGCTCTGGTTCAAGGTCGTCCTCCACGAGCTCGACGCCGCTCGGGAGGCGATGTTCGCCGGCGACCATCACAGCGCCCGCCACTACCTGCGCCGGGTCCACGTCATCGAGCGCCTGCTGGTCGAGCAGGTCGACGTGCTGGAGACGATGTCCCCGCAGGACTTCCTGGATTTCCGTTCCGAGCTGGCTCCGGCCAGCGGGTTCCAATCCGTGCAGTTCCGTGAGATCGAGTTCATCTCGGGCTTGAAGAACCCGGCCTACCTGGCCCGGCTGGAGGCCGATTCCGACGAACGTTCGCGCCTCGAGCGCCGCCTCGCCGAGCCGACCCTCTGGGATGCCTACCTCGCCCTGGTCGAGCGGCAAGGCTCACCCCCTCTTGCGGAGATCGCCCGTCGAGGCGGTCCGAACACCCAGCTTTGGGACCTGGCCGAAAGCCTGCTCGATCATGACGAGGCCTTCGCCCTCTGGCGCTCGCGCCACGTCCTCATGGTCGAGCGCCAGATCGGGGGCAAGACCGGCACCGGCGGCTCGAGCGGCGCCGACTACCTCAAATCCACGCTCGACAAGCGTTTCTTCCCAGAGCTCTGGGAGCTGCGCAATACCCTGTAGGACCGCCTCGTGAAGAAGCTGGAGTCGTTCAACCCGAAGGTCAGCTGCGGCAGCTGCCGCAAGTTCGACGGGCACACCTGGTGCAAGCACTGGAACTTCTTCACCACCGCCGAGTCACCGCCCTGCCGCTTCTACAGCGCGAAGCCCAAAGGCGAGATCCGCGACTCCTCCGAGGTCTTCCCGCCAGAGAAACAACCGTGAGGGGCAGGCTCCGGACGGGAGCCTTGCTCGCCTGCGTCGGCATTCTCGGGGCCGGCCTCTACCTGGCCCTGCAGCCCCCGGCGCCGCCCGTCTACGACGTCGTCAAGACCCGGCTCGGCGACATCCGGACCGAGGCCGTCCCCGGGGTCTCGATCACGGTCGATCGCTACCGCTACCTCGCCGTCAACGGGGCCGCCTGCTCCGATTACTACTACCGCGACAGCTGGGCCCGCTCGGTCGGGCTGCCGACCCTGATCGACGTCAACGCCGGCGAGCCGATCACCATCTACGCCCCCCGGCGAAGCTGCGCCGGCGCCAACGCCGGCGGCCACGGGAGGGTGCTCGCCCTCCTCTACGCCGGCCATCTCTTCGCGACCGACGAGTACCGGCACCCGCCGAGCAACCCCTTCGCCGGCCTGCCGGCCGGGCTGCTGCTGCTGGTGATCGGGACCGGCGGCGTCCTGCTTCTGCTCTGGCGCCGCTAGACTGATCGGCGGCAAACCCGCGCCGATCTGAGAGCCGCGGGCGTCCTTTAAGCCGGTCCTGTGAGGCCGAGAAGGAGGTTTTTTTGTGGCCGTCGGGCAGCGCCTGAAGCACGTGGTCGAGAGCCAGCAGTTCTCCCGCCTCCTCCTCGACGAGATCATGACCCGAGCCTCCGAGATGGAGCGCGAGCCACATCGGGCGGCGGGACGCCTCCAGGGCCGCGTCATGGCAGCCCTCTTCTACGAGCCCTCCACCCGCACCCGGCTCAGCTTCGAGGCGGCGATGCTCCGCCTCGGCGGCAGCACGATGGGCACCGACAACGCCCGCGAGTTCTCCAGCGCGGCCAAGGGCGAGACCCTGGAGGACACGATCCGGATCGTCAACGGCTACGCCGACGTGATCGTCCTGCGCCACGACGAGGAGGGCGCCGCCAAGCGTGCCGCGGCGGTCAGCGAGGCGCCGGTCATCAACGCCGGCGACGGCCGCGGGCAGCACCCGACCCAGGCCCTGCTCGACATCTACACGATCCGGGCCGAGCTGGGCCGCGTGGACGGCGTCGAGATCGCGATGGTCGGCGACCTCGCCAACGGCCGGACGGTCCGCTCCCTGACCTACCTCTTGAGCAAGTACCGCGACGTCCGGATCTGGTTCGTGGCGCCGCCGCAGGTGGCGATGCGGCAGGACATCAAGGACCACCTCGACGAGCACCGCATCGAGTGGAGCGAGACCGAGGACCTCGACTCGGTCCTGGGCAAGGTCGACGTGGTCTACCAGACGCGGATCCAGAAGGAGCGCTTCGCGGACAAACCGGCCTACCAGGCCGTCAAGGGCATCTACCGGATCACAGCCGAGACCTTGGAGAAGCTGGGGCCGCAGGCGATCGTGATGCACCCGCTGCCGCGGGTGGACGAGATCGCGCCGGAGGTTGACGCCGATCCCCGGGCCGCCTACTTCCGGCAGGCCCGGCTGAGCTGACCACCGCATCCGGAACTCTGAAGGCGACAGTGATGGACGGTGACGCGATCAACCGCTCCCTGAAGCGGATCGCGCACGAGATCGTCGAGCGGAACCAGGGGGTCGAGGACCTGGTCGTGGTCGGTGTCCTGTCGAAGGGCTACCCGCTGGCCTGGCGGCTGGCGGCGCTGCTCAGCAGCCTGGAGCGGTGCGAGGTGCCCGTGGGCGCCATCGACCCCAGCCCGCACCGCGACGACCTCCACCTCGGCGCGGCGCCGGCCAAGGACGGCCTCGCCGAGGTTCCCGAGATCGCGGGCAAGACGGTGGTCCTG
>VBHN01000035.1 GCA_005881155.1 Chloroflexota bacterium
CTCCAGTCGGTCGCGAGGTTGGTCCCATGCAAGTACGTGCGGACCTTGTCCGGATTGGTGAGCACGTCCCAGACCTGCGCCAGCGGGGCATGGATCGTCACCTGGCTGATCGCCTCGAATCCTTTGGTCACCACTGCTTACCTCCGTCAGTACGGACGTGGGGTGGCTGATGGGGATTGAACCCACGGCCCCCAGGGCCACAACCTGGTGCTCTACCACTGAGCTACAGCCACCACGAAGCCGACCAATCGGCCAGAGAGCCGATTGTACCCGTGCGTACAATCAGGGCCATGGCGACCGCGAACCAGGTTCGGTTCGACGCCCTCCTCTCCAAGGGCGACCTCATAGAGACCCCTTCGGAGATGACCCCTGAGTACCTGAAGGAGCTCAAACACACCCTCACGGTCAGCGGTGACACCGAGCTGATCTCGGCCCCGGCCTACTACCTGGCCGCCCAGCGCGCGCCCAGCGTCAACGCCTTCATGACCGGCATCGCGATCATCCAGGACGAGCTGGCGCACGCGCACATCGCCTACCACATCCTCGAAGAGCTGGGCGAGGACGAGGAGACCCTGATCTTCGAGCGCGACCCGAAGTCCTTCCGCTACCCCTACGCGTTCGACGTGCCGCTGGAGTCCTGGACAGAGCTGGCGATCGCCAAC
>VBHN01000036.1 GCA_005881155.1 Chloroflexota bacterium
GTGAGGCGAAGTCCGAGCTGCAGCGCAACGTCGACTGGATGTTCCCGCTGACGGTGGAATGGTTCGGCCTCCCGGACAACCTCAAGATGCATTCGACGCAGCTCGAGTACCGGCTCAAGGGCAAGACCAACGATGAGCTCCGGCAGTGGTGGCTCTCGGTGGTCGTCCCCTTCTGCGAGTCGATCGGCGTCAAGGTCCCGGCACACCGCGAAGGCGATGCCTACGTGCTCGACTACCCCTTCCCCAGCACCTTCGACGCCGAAAACAAGCGCTGGGACTTCAACGATCCCTGCAGCTGGGACGACGTGCTGGAGCGCTGGCGCGCGCGCGGACCTCGAAACGCGGAGATGGTCGCCGACTTCCAGGAGTCGTACTACAAGCTCCGCAAATCGCGCGCGTCGTGAGCCCGCTGACCGAGCGCTGCTGGGCGGCGCTCGCCGAGGTCCAGGACCCCGAGATGCCGATCAGCCTGGTCGACCTCGGCCTCATCTACAAGCTGGAGGTCGAGGAGGGCCTGGTCAAGGTCGAGCTCACCTTCACGGCGATGGGCTGCCCGGCCTACGAGATGATCCTCGAGGACGTGCGGGCGCGGCTGCTCGCGGAGCCCGGCATCGAGCACGTGCTGGTGAAGGTGGTCTGGGACCCGCCCTGGTCGAGCGAGAGGCTCACCCCGGAAGGCCGCGAGGCGCTGGAGATGTGGGGCCTCGCCGTATGACCATGACGCGCGTGCACCGGAAGGTGCGCGAGTACGACGTCTTCGCCCGCAAGGCTCGCGTCGATCCGCTGCGCCACGTCGGCCGCGTGGTCGCCCCGGACGATGACCTCGCGCAGGCGTACGCGCGCGCGACCTACGACGAGGAGCGCTGGGTGGAGATGGTGATCGTGCCGCGCGAGGCCGTGATCACGGTCACCGCCCCCGGCGAGGAATGAGCAAGCCGGTTCCCGGCGGCGTTAGCGACATCGTGCTGTCGCTGGCGGACTGCAAGCAGCTGCTCGGACTGCGCTACGCGGAGTGGTGCAGCGCCACTCCGACGCTGGAGGCGGACATCGCGGCGGCAGCCATGGGTCTCGACGACCTCGGCCACTCCCGGGTCCTCGCGGGCTGCCTGAGCGAGCTCGGCTCCGACCCGCGCGGGCCCGAGCGCGAGACCGAACCCGGCGCCTACCGGAACGTCGCCTTCCTCGACCAGCCCTGGACCGAGTGGAACCAGTTCGTCGCGGCCAACGCCATCCTCGACACCGCCTTCACGGTGATGATCGAGTCCCTGGTCGAGGGCCCGGTCGAGGTGCTGCGGACCAGGCTCCGGAAGATGCTGGCCGAGGAGCGCTACCACTTCCTGCACGGCCGCAGCTGGCTGAACGAGATCGGGCCCGACCCCTCCGTCGACCAGGCCTGGACCGAGGCCGTCGAGTGGCTCGGACCCGAGGGCGGGGAACTTCGCAAGCGGCTCGCCGCCAAGCTCGAACGGCCGGAGCCGAAGCTGTCCGTCGATTGGTCGAGGTGGGACCCGATCCGCCGCCGCAGCCGGCCGGGGGCGATCGACGGCCACACCTTCGACATGCTCCGCGGGCTCGAGGAGCGCCGCTATGGAGTTACCCGTGCGGAAGCCACGGCCGGAGGCTGAGGCCCCGCGCTCGGCGCCCAGGTGCCCGTTCTGCGGGAGCCGGGAGGGCGAGGTGATCTCCCTCTTCGGGACCCAGGCGATGACGCTGCAGTACCGCTGCCGCGGCTGCGGGTCCCTCTACGAGGCGATCAAGTACGACCGGGCGGAGGGCTCGGAGGTGCCGGAGAGTTCGGAGGACGGGGAGAGCCCGCCTCCTCCGCCGCCCGACGCCGCCTGACCAGCGCCAGCGGGAGCCCGGCCAGGACCACGATCAGGATCGCCAGGGCGACGATGATGGGCAGCGCCTGCCCGCCGCCGACGGTGGTCGAGCCCGGCTTCGGGACGGTGCTGCCGCCGGAGTAGCCGGCGGCGAAATAACCGGTCGTTGTGATCTGGGCCACGATGTCGCTGCAGCCGCTCTGGGTGCTGGCGTTGGAGGGCAGCGCCTGCCACTCGCCGCCGGCCGAGGCGGTGTAGACGCTCGAGGGCGCGGGCAGCACGGTGGAGTAGAGCAGCCTCAGGTTGGAGGTCTTGACCATGGGAGTCGAGGAGGTGATCTGGTAGACGTTGGTCACCAGCGTCAGCCCCTTAGCCTCCGGGTAGTCCTTCACCGGCTTGACGTCGATCGCCTCTGGGCCGCCGCCGGTCGGGGCGCTGAACGCGCCCGGCAGGAAGCTCAGCTGCGCCTGGGGGTTGTCGTCGGCGGTGGCCACGAAGCCGGGCTGGACCACCCCGTTGACGACCTTGAACTCGGCGTGGGCCGCCCCCGGCGCGCGGCTGGCCTTGACCTGCGGCGGAGGCGTCAGGAACTTGTAGTCGACCGGCGGGCAGAACCCCTCGTAGAAGCCCGGCGGGATCTGCAGCGCGGCCAGGGGGTAGGCGGCCGCAACCAGCGCCAGGGCCAGGAGGGTGTACCGGGCCCGCCTCACAGGGCGAGGTCGGCCAGCGTGTGCCCCACGATCGGGCCGACCAGGTCGCGGGCCGCCCAGCGCCAGGTGCCGAGCACCAGGCCCGCGGCCAGCACCGCCAGCAGGAAGAGCGGCGGGTGAGAGAGGACGTGGCCGAAGGCGAAGATCAGCGAGCTACCGAGGACCGCGGCCAGCGGCCCGAAAGCTGCCTCGAGGGCGGCGAAGAGCGCGCCCCGGAAGGCCAGCTCCTCCCCGACCGAGATCGCGATCGCGGAGATGGCGAGTGGCGGCGGCAGCAGCGGCGCGCCCTGCCAGCGGACAGCAGCGGGCAGCAGGAGCACGGCCGCGATCGCCAGCCCGCCCAGCAGCTTGGGCAGGAGGTGGGTGCGCGAGAGGCCGAGGGCCTCCGGCCGCCAGCCGATGGCAACCAGGCTGAGCGCCAAACCGCCGATCGCAATCGTCGGGATCGGCCCGGTCGACCGCTCGACGAGGGCGCGCGTCCACTCCAGGGAGAGGACGAGGACGGTGACCACCGCCAATCGGGCCATGGGGATTGAATGTAGCCGGACTCCATTACCGAGGTCGCAGGCGTTCCCCATACCGGCCTTTGCCGGCAGCGACGCCCTTCGGCGAGTCTCGATCCCGGCCATTGCCGGCAGTCGTCGGTGCTGAGGCCGTTAAAGCTCGCCTGACCAGTTGCACAACCGAGTCCGGCGCTGAGTGCACGTCGGAGGCGGTGAACCTCAGGAGGCGATAGCCGGCATCCAGGAGTCGGTTCTGGCGACGGTTGTCGGCTGCCAGGTTGTCTTTATGGACAGCCCCGTCGTACTCGAGGCCAAGGCGCTGCGCTGGATAGAAGAGGTCGGGACGTCCGAGGAACCCGCCTGTGTCGTCATAGAGCGGAACCTGCAGCAGGGGCTTCGGCAACCCAGCCTGGATCAGGAGCAAGCGCAGACGCGTCTCCATCACCGACTCGCTGACGGCATCGGCGAGGGCGAGAGCTCTTCGTAGTCGCGCGACGCCCGGAAAGCCGGGATGCGTGTCGATCCAATCGGCGAGGGCGTAGACGTCGCACACGCCTTCATGAAGGCCCATGTCCAGCGCTATCACGGCCTCGAGGAGTGGTAGCCACCGGCCCAGGTCCGCCAGCGTGCGGGTCGCCGACGTGGTGGGCAGGTCCTGCTGTATCACGACCTCCGTCAGATGCAGCTCGACACGTCGGAGCTTGACGCCGGCCCTGCCCGAGACGCCGCACCCAAGGGGTATCGCCACCTCGACGGGATCGCAGGGAGGAAAGTCCAGGCCATGAAGCCAGGCCGCAGTTCGGCCTGCGAAAGCGCAGCGGTCGGGGAGGCGCCGCCGGATCGCGCCGAGGATGACCAGCGGATCGGAAGCAATCTCCTTCCACGCGTAGAAGCCGGCGCCGAGCCTCCGCCAGGCCTCACCCTCCAGGTGGTGCTTGGTGAGGCCGTGCCGGCGGGCGTCGGCAAGGTTGAACGGACGCTTACGGAGCTCGAGGGGAACCAATGCCTGCGGCGCCATGCGGAGCATCGTGGGCCTGCAAGCGCAGCGTGCCAACAACAGCCGTTAACGCAGCGACTGCCGGCAGCGACACCCTTCAAGCGCGCTCCATACCGGCCTTTGCCGGCAACGACGCCTATCCAAGGCGCTCCATACCGGCCATTGCCGGCAGTCGCCATGTGGATGGGGACCCTAGCCGGCTGCTTTGGCGCTCGTCTCCGGTTCCGGCGCTGGTTGGCTGTTGAGGGTCAGGAAGATCCGGACCAGCTCCGGGTCCCACTGGCTGCCGGCACCGGCCTGCAGGGTGGCCAGCGCGTCCGAGTGGGAGAAGCCCTTGCGGTAGGGCCGGTCGCTGATCAGCGCGTCGTAGGAATCGCAGATGGCCACGATCCGGGCCCCGATCGGGGTCCTTTCGCCGACCAGCCCATCCGGGTAGCCCTTTCCGTCCCAGCGCTCGTGGTGGTGACGGATGATCGGGAGCAGGTCGTGCGCCGAGCGGAGGGGCCGGGCGATCTCCTCGCCGATCAGCACGTGCTGCCGCATCAGGGCGAGCTCCTCCTCGTTCAGCGGCCCGGGCTTCTGGAGCACGTAGTCGGGGACGCCGATCTTGCCGATGTCGTGGATGACGCCGCCCCAGAGCAGGTCGTCGAGCTCCTCCTCCTTCAGCCCGACCGCCTCGCCGAGGCGGCGCGAGCTCATGCCCACGCGCTCGGTGTGGGCCTCGGTGAGGCTGTCCTTGGCCTCAACCGCGCGGGCCAGGGAGAAGATCGTCCGCTGGGCGTCGTCGAGGCGGTCGTAGAGGTGCTTGACGCGGAGCAGGGAGCGCACCCGGGCGACCAGCTCGACGCGCTCGATCGGCTTGACGATGAAGTCGTCGGCGCCGACCTCGAGCCCGCGGACCCGGTCTGCGATCTGGCCCAGGGCGGTCACCATCACAACCGGCAACAGCTTGCCCTCCGGCGACTGCTTCAGCCGCTGGCAGACCTCGTAGCCGTCCATCCGCGGCATCATCACGTCCAGGAGCACCAGGTCGGGCGGTTCCTCGTGGATCTTCTCCAGGGCCTCGATGCCGTCGGTGGCCGTGACGACGCGGCAGTCGACGTCCGCCAGGCAGCCCTCGATCAGCTCGAGGTTGAGCGGGTGGTCGTCGACGACCAGGACCACGGGCTGACGCCGGGCCTCAGTCACGAATCAGGACTCCGGGGTGAAGTGCCACCGCCGCTGAAAGTATGGGCATTGCCTGCGTCTTCGGGTGATCTCGCAACGCCTCCCGCAGCCAGCTCTCGTCCGTTTCGGTCAGGCTGTCGCCGACGATGATGCCGGCAAGGCGTCGGCGGCGGGCGATCACGGCCGCTTCCCGGACCGAATCCACGGCGATGATGCGATATGGCCCGGCCTCGAGCTGGGTNNNCTCGCCCGGCCGGACCCGCGGGATGGTGATCGTGAAGACGCTGCCGCCGCCCACCGAGCTCTTGACGCCGATCGAACCCCGCATCACCTGCAGCAGGCGCTTGCTCAGGGCCAGGCCGAGGCCGGTCCCCTCGGCGCTCTCGGCCGAGGTCCGCTCCACCTGGGTGAACTCCTCGAAGATCCGCTCCTGCTCTTCCGGCGGGATGCCGATCCCCGTATCGATGACGGCGATCTCAGCGGTGCGGCCCGAGCGAACTGCCTGAACCCGGATCAAGCCACCCGCCGGCGTGAACTTGAGCGCGTTGGAGAGCAGGTTGAGCATCACCTGGAGGAAGCGCCGCCGGTCGGCTCGGATCCAGATCGGCGGGCAGGGGTCCAGGAGCAGGTCGAGCGGCTTGGCGTCGGCCTGCGGACGGAGCGCGCTGATCGCCTCGTCGAGCAGCGGCTGCAGCTCGATCGGCTCCAGCTCCACCTCCATCTGCCCGGCCGCGACCTTGCTCAGGTCGAGAACGTCGTTGATCAGGGCCAGCAGGTGCCGGCCGCTCGACTCGATGTGTCCGACATAGCGCTGCTGACGCTCGTTCAACTCACCGGTGCCGGTGCCCGAGAGCAGCTGGGAGAACCCGAGGATGGAGTTGAGCGGGGTCCGCAGCTCGTGGCTCATGGCAGCCACGAAGCGCGACTTGGCCTCGCTCTCCTGGCGCATGGTCTCCATGTGGGCGCGCTCGGTCAGGTCCCGGATCGAGGCCGAGAACATGGTCTTGCCGTTCTGTTGGTAGGTCGCGACCGAGAGCTCGATCGGGAACTGGCTCCCGTCGGCCTTGAGGCCGGTGGTCTCGATCCGGCGGCCGACGACGCGCGGCTCGGGGCCGGGAACGGCTTCCAGGGTCTCCAGGTGGCGGGAGCGAAGGTGCGGTGGGACGATGGTCTCCCAGAGGGCCTTGCCGAGCACGTCCCGGCGCCGGTAGCCGAAGGTGCGCTCGGCGGCCGGGTTGAACTCGATGATCCGGCCCTCCTCGTCTGCCGCGATGATGCAGTCCAGGGCCGACTCCACGATCGCGCCCTTGCGCGCCTCACTGGCTCGCAGCGCCTCTTCCGCGTGCTTGCGCTCGGTGATGTCGTCGAACATGGCGTAGAGGAACTCGGCCTCACCGCTGGGATGGCGGACGGCCGTCAGGGTCAGGTCGGCGAGGAAGCTGCCGCCTCCCTTGCGGCGGATCTGGCGCTCGAAGCGCAGCTGGTCGCCGCGGCCTGCCAGCAGGTCCTTGACCGGCAGATCCAGGTCGTGTGTACCGACCAGGCTCAGCTCCCAGGAGCGGCCCATGAGGTCGGAGCTGTCGTGACCCGTCAGCTCCTCGGCCCGGCGGTTCAGGCCCAGGATGTTGAGGTCGGTGTCGAGGCGGGCGATCCCCACCGGCGCGGTGTCGAAGATGGCGCGGATGCTGCGGGTCGAGGCGACCAGGTCCTCGTGCAGCCGGGCGGCCTCCAGCGAGGGGGCTACCTCGGCCGCCAGCAGGCTCAGCAGCTGGAGGTCGTTGGGCCCGAAGACACGGGCCTCGTGGTAGTTGACGGCGAGGGTCCCAATCCGGCGCTGGCGGACCTGGAGGGGGACGACGAGGGCGCTCTTCACGCGCTTCACCTCGGAGCTCACCCGCTTGTCCCAGCTGTGGTAGTCCTCGATCGCCAGCGCCTCACCGGTGGCAAAAGCCTTGCCCTGGGCGCCGGCCCGGGAGACTGGCAACACCAGGTCCGGGTCGAAGTCGATCTCGGTGTCGGCCAGGAGCCTGAGTCCCTGGCGCTGGTCGTCGAACCAGGTCAGGGAGCCTCCGCTGGCGTCCAGCAGGTCGCGGGCCCGCTCGGCGGCGATCCGCGCCAGCTCGCTCGGCTCCAGCACCCCGGCCGCCGCGATGGCGACCTCGTTGAGGGCCTTGAAGGTGTCGGCCCGGGCCTGGACGGCCTCGGCGGCGCGCCGGCGCTCGGTGACGTCCTCGATGATCGAGTAGTAGTAGTCGGGACGGCCTTCCGCGTCACGGACCAGTGAGATCGTGGTGTGGCCCCAGAAGGTGGAGCCGTCCTTGCGGCGGTAGGCCTGATCCATCTGGTGATGGTCGAGCTCACCCTTGGCGAGCTTGGCGATGGCCTCGTCGTCCCGCGACTGCGAGTGGTCGATGAAGTGGCCGGGCCTTTTCCGCACGGCCTCCTCGGGGGTGTAGCCGAACATCTCCTTGACGGCGGGGTTGACCTCCAGCGGGACGCCCTCGAGGTCGGTCCGGGCGATCACCAGCGGCGAGGTGTCGAAGATGAGGCGCAGCCGCCTCTCGCTGGTGGCCAGCTGTTGGGCCTGGATCTCGTGGGCCTCGGCGACCGCCGCCGTGTGCAGGGCCGGGCCGATCTGGGCCGCGACCAGGGAGAGGACCTGGACGTCGTTCTCGGTCCAGGTCCGCTTCTCGTTGGTCCAGACCCCGAGCACGCCGATCGCTTGGTCGCCGGCCACCAGCGGGTAGCTGAGGCCCGAGACCAGGCCCCGCGTGCTGGGCCCGTCGAGGTGGTGCTCCCAGTGCTGATAGTCCTCCACGGCGTAGGGCTTGCGGGTGCTGAAGGCGAGGCCGATGGCGCCCTCGCCGGGCTTCAGCGAGGGGTCGACGACGCCCGTGCTGGTCTCGTGGAGCGGGATCAGGAAGCCGGACTCCGCGTCGTGGTGGAAGAGCACCGTGCCGTCCACCTGGAGGAGCTCCCGGCAGCGCTCCACCGCCAGCTTGGCCAGCTCGCGCGTTTCCAGGACGCCGGCCGCGGAGACCGCGAGGTCGTGCAGGCCGCGGAAGAGCCGGGCCTGCTTTTCACGCTCGGAGGAGAGCCAGGCGGCCTGGATGGCTGGGCCGACCTGCGCCGCCAGCAGCTGCAGCAGGTCGCGATGACCGGCCTTGAAATAGCCATGCTCGCCAGAGCGGACCAGGAGGGTGCCGACGGTGACGTCCTGGACCTTGACCGGGACGCCGATCATGCTCCTGACGCCGCCTTTGACGGCCCATTCGAAGGCGTGCTCCCAGGACGCGTAGTCGTTGACCACGACCATCTGCCCGGTCTCTTTGACCTGCCCCGACATGCCCTGACCGGGCGCCAGGCCGCTGGAGGGGAAGTGGACCGGGTGGTTGTCGGCGAGGACCCTGACGCCTTCGCCTTCGAACCAGACCAGGGTCGAGCTCCAGCCACCGACCAGGTCCCGCGTTCGGTCGACGGTCAACCGGGCGAGGGCGCCGAGGTCGAGAACTCCGCCGGCGGCGACGGCGAGCTCGTGCAGGACGTGGAAGCGGGCGGCCTGCTGGTCGCGCTCGTGGGCCAGCCTCGCGGCCTCGATGGCAGGCGTGATCTGGGCCGCGAAGAGCCGGAGCAGGTCCACGTCGGATTCCTGCCAGCGGCGAGGCCGGCTGGTGGCGACCAGGAGCACGCCCAGGGACCGGTCCTGGGCGACCAGCGGCAACGCGATCGCGCTCCGGATCCCCAGCTCGACCATCTCCGGGCGGGCGTTGCCGTAAGTGAGGTAGTCATCGACCACGATCGGCCGCCCGGAGCTGAAGGCCTCTCCGGCGACTCCCTCCCCGGAGGAGAGCTGGGAGTGCAGGTCGTTGATGCGGTCGTTGGTGGAGACGATCCGGACCAGCCGCGCTTCGTCCGGCTCCCACCAGTAGAGGGTGGAGGTGTCGCCGCCCAGCAGGGTGCGAGCGTGCTCGATCGTCAGCCTGGCCAGCTCGGCGGGATCGAGGACGCCGCTGGCGGCCAGGGCGACCTCGTGAAGAGCCTTGAAGATCCGGGCTTGCACGGCTTCGTCATGCGGCCGTGTCGGCACCGACCCCATCAGGGGCATGACGATCTCACGCTCAATGGAATACGGCAAGCCCCTCTGCTGGAGGGGTCACCTCAGTGACGGACCGCTGACGGATCGCCCACGGATGGCGGTCTTACCGCCATCGCGACCCTGTTTTGAACCGGGCCTCGAGGCTAGGTGGCCGCCTCCTTCGGTTCGGATTCCACCTCCGCCGACTGGATGCTGAAACCACGCCACCAGGTCGCCCGCTCGGGTTCGAAGCGGAGGCCCAACCCGGCCGGCGGGCCCTCCAGCGAGTAGCGTTCCGCCACCGCATGCTTCGCCTCGCCCCCGGCCGTGAAACGGCCGCGCAGGTAGGCCCCGACCATCCGGGTGGCCCGGAAGGCGTGGTGCGACTCGATCACCACCCCACCCGCAGCCCGCCGCTCGATGCCGAGGAACCCGCCCACCGCGGTGACCACGGACAGGTGACCGTCCGCGGTCCAGAGGGCGGGTGCCATCAGCGGCACCTTGTCGACCAGCGTGCAGAGGTAGGCGACCGGCACCCGGGTCAGCGAGCGGCGCACGCCGGCGGGCACCCCCGGCACCGCCGCCGGCTCCGCGGGAGACGAGGAAACCGAGGGGAGGGACCAGGCCCGGACCGCCCGCAGCCGGAGCAGGGCTCGGTTCTGCGGCCACCAGTCTCCCGGGATCCGGGCCAGGTCCCACAGGTAGCCCCCGATGAAGGAGGCGTTCTTGAACGCGTAGCCGGCCAGGTTCAGGTAGAAGTTCGGCCCCTCCAGGAAGGCGCGCACCTGCCCGGGAACGCTGAGCGGGTCGTAGACCTCCACGTCTCCCTCCAGGAGCACGCAGTGGCCGCCCCCGTCGACCAGGAAGCTCGCGCCCGGGCGGCGCCGAGCCAGGGCGAACTTGACCGCGTGGCGGGAGGTGGTCAGCCAGACCGAGTCGCCACCGAAATAGAACGCGGCCGGGTTGACCAGCGGGTAGCGCCCTCCGTTCAACGCCAGCATGCCGATCCGGGCGGTGGCGAGCAGGCGCTCGCTCTCCGGGTCCAGGTTCACAGCGTCAACGCTAGCCGCCGAAGGGGCCGGCTGCGTTTGACCGGGTCTTAGTTGGCCACCATCCCGACCGGGAGCTGGGCGGCGTTGCGGGAAAGCCAGAGCGCGATCCGGCGCGCGCTGCGCCGCAGCTCGTGCATTTGCAGGTCGTCCAGCTTCACCCTGCCCGTGCTCGCGCCGCAGAGGGTCCCGTACACCTCCTCCTCGCCGATCTCGATCGGCACCGAGGCGAAGCTCTGGAAACGGAGGAAGCGGGCAACGTCGCTGGCCGGGAAGACGAGGGGCACGTTGTCGGTAGAGCTGGGACCGCCTTCCAGGACGTAGCGGCAGACCGCGTCCGAGTAGTCGAGCCGGACCTCCTCGGGGATCCAGAGGTTCTTCGGCTCCTCGTTGACGGAGAGCAGGATCTCCTGCTCGTGATCGCGCCAGTGGATCCGCGTGAGATAGATCGTCTCCATCCCGGTCCTGGTCACGAGCTCCTGCAGGAGGGGCTTGAAGAGCGGCTCTAGGAGTGAGTTCTCGATGGCGGGCCCAGTCTGCGACCCGCCTCGGCGATTGCCGGGATGGTTGCGGCTACGAGATGGTGACGATCGGGGGTCAGCGCGCCGTCTCGTACTGCCAGACCGCCGCCGCGACCTGGGCGATGATTGACCAGCCCGCATCGCCGCCGGCGCCGTCGGTGGTCACCGCCAGCACGTAGGCACCGTTCTTGCCGCCCGTCACCAGCGCGGCGTCGTCGACGACGGCGTAGGACTGGGCGGCGGCCCCGCCCGCGCGGCCCTGCGCCTCGGCGGCCAGCAGCTGCGCGAGGTCATCGGCGCAGGTGGTGTTCTTGTCGAAGAAGGAGGAGCGGCGGGCGCCGAGTCCGGCCGCGAACGCGTTCAGGCTGACCGAGCCGCCGACGTCGCGGACCAGCATGTGCCCGGCGGTGTTGTCCGAGAAGAGCCCGGCCCGCTGGGCGAGGTCGTTGCGCATGTAGCAGGAGCCGCTCGCGTAGTCGTCGTACCAGCCGTCCTCATAGTCGTCGTCCTGGAAGCAGACGCTCCCCTTGGGGTTCTGCCGGCCGGCCGAGATCAGGTTCGCCTCGTCCATCAGGGCGACCAGCTTGTAGGTGCTGGCCGCGTCGACCTGGGTGCTGCCCCCGTCCGACCAGGCGCTGGGGACGGGGCCGCCAAGCTCGATGAGGCTGACACCGACGTCGGCGCCGGAGCCGGCGATGATCGCATTGACGGTTTGTGCCAGCGCTTCGAAGCTGGCGTGGACCGGCAGGGGCGCCGGCGCCGGGAGGGCCGTGGCCTCGGGGACCGGCGGCGCGGGTGTGTCCGCGGCGGGCGGGTTGGACACGGCGACGCCGATCCTGGGCGCGGGCGGCTCGGACGCACGAACGTCCGCCAGCATCCAGGCGACCGAGAAGAGCATCGCTGCGGCGACGAAGACCGCGAGGCCGGCCGCACGCACCATCAAGGGCCAGTAACGCAAGGGTTCCTTAAGTTCCTGTGAATAGAAGGGTCACGAATTTGTAAAAAGGGCGGTTCCGCTACGCCTTGACCGTCCTCAAGGCGGCGCTCACCACCCGCCCCACCGATGGCAGCCAGGCGGTTTCCAACGAGGCCGGCGGATAGGGGGTGTCGAATGATGCCACGCGGGCGATGGGCGCGTCCAGCGCGTAGAAGGCTTCCTGCTGGAGGGTCGCCACGACCTCGGCCCCGAAGCCGGCGGAGAGCGGCGCCTCATGCACGACCACGCAGTGGCCGGTCTTGGTGACCGAGGTCACCAGGGTCTCGACGTCGAGCGGGACCAGGGTGCGGAGGTCGATCACCTCGGCCTGAATCCCCTGCTCGGCCAGCTTGGCGGCCGACTGCTCGCAGACCTCCACCGCCGCACTCCAGCCGATCAGCGTCAGGTCGTCACCCTCGCGAACGATCCGTGCCTTCCCGAAGGGCACGCGATAGTCGTCGTCGGGGACCTCGGCCCGCCCCTTCCGGTAGAGGCGCTCGGGCTCGATGAAGAGCACCGGGTCCGGGTCGCGGATGGCCTCGATCAACAGGCCCTTGGCGTCGTAGGGGTTGCTGGGCACGGCGATCTTGATCGCCGGCGATTGGACGAACTGGGCCTCGATGGCGTCGGGATGGAACTCCGGCGTCTTGGTCCCGCCGCCCATCGGCGCCCGGACCGTGATCGGCAGCGGGTAGCGCCCGCGCGACCGGTAGCGGAAGCGGCCCAGCTGGTCGCCCATCTGGTGGAAGGCCTGGTGGGTGAAGCCGAGGAACTGGATCTCGGCGACGGGGATCATCCCGGAGATCGCCAAGCCGATCGCGGAGCCGACGATGGACGCCTCGGCCAGGGGGGTGTCGAAGACGCGGCTGCGGCCGAACTTCTCGATCATCCCGTCGGTGGTCCGGAAGACTCCGCCCAGCCGGCCGACGTCGAGGCCCAGGACCATCACCCGCTCGTCGCGCTCCATCTCGCCCTGGATGGCGGCCCGGATGGCCTCGATGATGGTCAGCTCAGCCATCGTCTCCGGACCTACCAAGCATCTCGTCGCGTTGGGCTGCCTGGCGCGGCGTCAGCTCCGCGAAGACGTTGTCGAAGATCTGGGAGGGCTGCGGCGGCGGCGCCTGCTGGGCTTCGGCGATGGCAGCCTCGATCTCCTCGGCCGCCGCCTGCTTCATCTCCTTCTCCCGCTCCACGCTCCAGAGGCCCCGCTCTCGCAGGTAGGCCTCGACCCGCTCGATCGGGTCGAGGAGGCGCGCCTCCTCCAGCTCCTCGGGCGGTTGGTAGCGGCTCGGGTTGTCGGTCGTGTTGTGGAAGGACATCCGGTAGGTGACGGCCTCGATCAGCGTCGGGCCGTCGCCCCTGCGCGCCCGCTCCACCGCCTCGCGCGTCACCTCGTAGACGGCCAGCAGGTCGTTCCCGTCCACGACCCGGCCCTCGAAGCCGTAGCCGGCGGCGCGGTCGGAGAAATGGGCGGCCGCGGACTGGTAGGCGCGCGGCGTCGAGATCGCCCACTGGTTGTTCTGCAGAAAGAAGACGATCGGGGCCTTGACGACGCCGGCCAGGTTGCAGGCCTCGTGGAAATCGCCCTCCGAGGACGCGCCCTCTCCGAAGTAGGTGAGCACGGCGCCCTCCCTGCCCTGGATCTGCAGACCCCAGGCGATGCCGACGGCATGCGGCAGCTGGGCGGCGAGCGCGACCTGGGTCGGCAGCAGCTTGACGTCGTCGGGGATCCGGCCCGCGACCGGGTTGCCGCTCAGGGTCAGGATGTGGTTGCGCAGCGGCAGGCCCCAGATCAGGTAGGCGGGCAGCTCCCGGTACTGCGGCACCAGCCAGTCGATGCGCGGGTCGAAGGCCAGCGCCGAACCGACCACGGCCGCCTCCTGGCCCAGAACCGGCGAGAAGACGCCGAACTTGCCCTGGCGCTGGAGGGCTGTCGCCTTGGCGTCGAAGGCGCGGCTCAAGAGCATCCAGCGCAGGCCTTCGAGGACGAACTCGTCGTCCAGGGCCGGCTTGGCGCCGGCCTTCAGCTTGCCGGACGGTTGGAGGACTTGGTAAACGCCGTCCTGGTCGGCCAACTGCTTCGAATTATCCCTTGATGGCCAGGACGAGCTTCCCCGTGGTGGCCCGGCTGCCCAGCAGCCGGTGGGCTTCGGCGGCGCTCTCCAGGGGGAGGGTCATTCCGATCGGCGGGCGCAGCCGGCCGTCGCGGATCAGCTCGACGCCGGCCGCCGCGGTGCGAGCGAACACCTCCGGATGCTTGGCCCGCAGCGCACCGAGGCTGAAGGGCAGAACCCCGACACAGCGCATGCGGAGGTCCCCCACGCTCGGGATCTGCTGGACCTCTCCAGAGCTGGAGCCGATCAGGACCATCCGTCCGAAGGGCGCCATCGCCTCCAGGAGGTGCTGGAAGGTCGCGCCGCCGACCATGTCCACCGCCACGTCGATCGGGCCCGGGACCTCGTCCTCGTAACCGACCGCCGCGTCCGCCCCGAAATCCATGACGCGGACCCGCTTTTCCTGTGTGCTCGCGACGCCGATGACGCGGCCCGCCCCCAGCGCCCGCGCAACCTGGATCGCCGAGCTCCCGACACCGCCCGCGGCCGCGGTCATGAGCACGGTCTCCCCAGCCTGCAGGCCACCCACATGACGCAAGGCGTGGAACGCCGTCAGGCCGGTCAGCGCGTAGCCGCCGGCGGCGCCCAGGTCCAGCCCTTCGGCGTCCCAGGTGAAGCGCTCCTCGGCCGCCACCAGCTCCGCGTAGCCGCCGCTGGGCACGATCGCGAACACGGGCTTGCCGCTCTCCACCTCCTCGCCCGCGACCTCCAGCCCGGGGATGAAGGGCGGCGGCGGCGCCATGGCGTAGGTACCCCGCGTCGAAGAGAGGTCGGCGAAGTTGACGCCGGCGCTGGTGACCCGGATCAAGACCTGTCCGGGCCCGGCCGTGGGCTCCGGGACCTCCTGGAGCTCGAGGACCTCAGGGCCGCCGAGCCGGGTGGCGACTACCGCCCGCAAGGTCAGCCGATGAGCAGCTGTGCGGCGATGGGCAGCTCGCGGACGCGAACGCCGGTGGCCGAGGCGATCGCGTTGGCCAGCGCAGCCGGTCCCGGTACCGCCGGGGGCTCGCCCACGCCGCGGGTGCCGATGCCGGTCGAAGCCGGGATCTCCAGGACCTGGACATCGATCTCGGGGATCTGGTCGGCCGTCGGCAGCTCATAGTCGAGGAAGCTGCCGGTGCGCAGCTGGCCGGCCTCGTAGTGGAGCTGCTCGCCCATCGCCCGGCCCAGGCCCTGGACGGCGCCGCCGTGGATCTGGCCCTCGATCTCGGGAGGGTTGATCGAGCGCCCGACGTCCTGGATGGCCGCGTAGCCGGTCACGCGGTAGGAGCCGGTCTCCCGGTCGACCTTGACCCGGCAGAGGTGGACGGTGAACGCCGGCGACTGGCGCTCGATCCGAGTCCGGCCCTGGCCGAGGACCGGCGGGTGGGCCTCGCCGCCCATCGCCAGCTCCCCGATCTCCAGCTTGCGGTCGGGCACACCTTTGACGCGGACCGACCCGTCGGAGATCTCGAGGTCTTCAGCCGCGGCCTCGAGCTTTTCGGCCGCGATCTCGAACAGCTGGCGGCGAGCGTCGGCGGCGGCCGCGGCGACCGCCGGACCGACCGTGCCGGTCGTGATGCTGCCGCCGGCCACCGGGCCCTGCGGCGCGCTGGCGGTGTCCGCGACCTCGACCTGGATCCGCTCGACGGGAACACCGAAGGTCTCGGCGGCGATCAGCGCCAGGCCGGTGCTCGACCCGCTGATGTCGACAGTGCCGACCTGCACGGTCAGGCTGCCGTCGGGCTCGACCCGGCAGCCGGCTGCGGCGGCCCCGAAAGCCCCGCCCCAGCCGCCCACGGCCACGCCCAGCCCTTCGCCGTCGGCGACGGGCGCGGTGTAGAGCGGGTGGCGGCCCGCGGCCTCGAGGACGTCGACCAGGCCGATCCGGGCCCGGCTGCCGTCGGGCAGCTTTTCACCCTCGCGGCGGGCGTTCTTCAGCCGCAGCTCGAGCGGATCGACCTTCAGCTTCAGGGCCAGCTCGTCGAGCGCCGATTCGAGCGCGAAAAAGGCCTGCGTACCCGCCGGGGCGCGGTAGGCGTCGACCGGGGTCTTGTTGGTCGAGACCTCGTAAGCCGTGTAGGAATAGTTGGGCACCAGGTAGGGGCTGGAGAAGAGGACGCCGGCCAGGCCGGCGTGCCAGCCGGAGGCCGCCCCGTTGTCCCAGACCATCCCGATCTCGAGCGCGGTGAGGGTGCCGTCGCGCTTGGCGCCGAGCTTCAGGTCGGTATAGCTGGCCGGAGCGGGGCGCCCGACCTGGAACTCCTCGCTGCGGGTCAGCGCGATCTGGACCGGGCTGCCGAGGCGCTTGGCGAGGAGCGCGGCCAGCGGCTCCAGGAGCACGACCTTGCCGCCGAACCCGCCGCCGACGGGCATCGAGATCACGCGGACCTTCCCGGTCGGGACCTGCAGCACCTTGGCCACCTCGTCGCGGACGAAGCGGTGGCCCTGGGTGGGGCTCCAGATCGCGATCACGCCTCCGGGCTCGGGTGCGGCGACCGTCACGTGTGTCTCGATGAAGCCCTGGTGGACGCCCGGCATCAGGTAGCGGCCCTCGACCAGGACCTCGGCCTCGGCCAGGCCGGCGGCCACGTCCCCCCGGCCCTGGTTGGCGACCGAGCTGACATTGTTCGGCCGCGCCTGCGGTTCGGTCTCGGCGTCGCCGCCACCGTGGATGGAGACGTCGTCGAAGCCCTCGGCGCGCTCCTCGAGGACCTTGGGCGCCGCCTCCTGCATCGCCTCGTAAGGGTCGGTGACCGCGGGCAGCTCCTCGTAGTCGACCGCGACCAGGGCCGCTCCGTCGGCGGCGGCGCCCTCGCTCTGCCCGACCACGGCGGCGATCGGCTGGCCGACGTAGTAGACCTTGTCGCTGGCCAGGGGCTGATCGGGGCCGGCCACCTCGACTGCCGGCAGGTCCGCGGCCGTGAGCACGGCGACGACGCCGGGGACGGCTTGCGCGGCCTGCCTGTCGACGCCGGCTATCCGCGCGCTCGGGTAGGAGCTGAGCACCAGCTTCACGTGCAGCAAGCCGAACGGCTTCAGGTCCTGCGTGTAGCGGGTCTCGCCCCGCAGCTTCGCCGGTCCCTCGAGGCGGCGCGCGCCGCCGGCCATCACTGCCATTGCCCCGAAATCATCGCAGTCCCGGTCGCTGGCACGTCGGGCACCAATAGGTGAAGCGGGTCTGGGCGCCCTGACCACGGATTTGGATACGGGTCGAGCAGCGCGGGCACAGCCGGCCGGCCCGGCCGTGAACGGCGTGGGGCACGCGTCCGCGCAGGGCAGCCAGCATCAGCGTCCGCGCCTCGCCATAGAGCTTGCGGAGCGTTTCATCGCCCACCTCGCCCACCGGCCGCCAGGGGTCGAGCTGGAGGCGCCAGAGCGACTCGCACTTGTAGATGTTCCCGATCCCGGCGCTGACCCTTTGGTCGAGCAGCAGCTCGCCCAGCGGCCGGTCGCCCGCCGCGCGAGCTCGCCTCAGGATCTCCTCCAGGTCGAGCGTGGGCGCGAGGATGTCGGGGCCGAGGTGGCCCAACTCACGCGGGACCTCCTTCTCGCGCAGCAGCTCGACCAATGGCGCGTTGAAGAGCACCGCCACCGTGTCCCGGTTCGCGAGCACCAGCTTCGCCAGCCGGGCCGGCTTCCGCCAGCGCTCGCCGGGGCGATAGAGATGCCAGCTGCCGGTCATCCGCAGGTGGCTGTGGATCACGAGGCCGTCAAGCAGCGGTTTGCCCGCAAGCCGCGGACGGAGCGCGTTCGCCGTGCGCCAAAGCGTGTCGC
This sequence comes from Chloroflexota bacterium, assembly GCA_005881155.1. Classification (GTDB taxonomy): domain Bacteria; phylum Chloroflexota; class Dormibacteria; order Dormibacterales; family Dormibacteraceae; genus CF-105. The sequence continues at coordinate 17,692 of VBHN01000036.1, forward strand.
CCTCGGGCACCGGCGCTTACTCCCAGAGCGTTCGCATCTGGGTCGTGACGGCAAAGGGGTCCTCCCCTCGCTGCAGTTGGATGATCGCCTGGGCCTTGGGGTCTCCTTCGTAAAGGGCCTTGCCCGAGCTGACGTGCCGGTTCCAGGCAGCCTCGAAGGCCTTGACGCGGTCGTGGTTGGTGGCGAGGACCGAGGGGACGGCGTGATAGACGAGCGTGGCTCCGATCCGCGGGTTGCCGAACTGGCGCGCGAACAGGGTCAGCGCTTCGAGCGGGCCGCTGGGCGGCGCCGAGACGTAGCGCGGAATGATGTAGCGAGGGGTCCGGAGGGGCGCCAGCAGCTCATCCAGGGCGGCCGCGAAAACGGCGGAGTCGCGGAGGCCGGCGCCGTCGAGGTAGCAGCGGTAGTAGCCGTCGGGCTGGCTCACCAGCCGCACCATCGTGGCGCTGAGCCGGGAGTCGACCACCCCGGTCGCCGCCAGCGCCTCGACGATGGCGGAGGCCAGGTCCTCAACGGCGCTGGACGGGCCCAGCCGGCCCGCGAAGCCACGTAATGAGACCACCGCCGAGCCGATCCCGGCCGCTCCCAGGCCGGCGCCGGCGAGGATTCCCAGGACGTCGCTGCCGGTCGCCAGCCCGACCGCGAGCGCGATGGCCCCGGCCGCGACGCCGCCCACCGCCCGAGCGCGGATCAGCGGGGGCGCGGAAACGCCTGAGGCGCTCGCCGGCAGCCGCTGGTAGGGCTGGCCGATCCCCCAGAGGGCGTAGATGTGGTCCCTCTCCCCGCTCCGCTCCAGGATCTCGACGTTGACGGTGGCCACCAGATCGTCGGCCGGGGGTCCGAAGGGAGAGAGCCGCTGGTCAACGTGGCCGACGCCCGATTCGATCTCGCCCACGGTCGTGATCGCGAAGTAGTTGCGGTGCTTGCGGACGAAGCGGTCGTAGTCGGCCGCGCCCTTCGGGTGGTCGCGGGCCACGCAGACCACGTCCCAGTTGTTGGCGACCTTGTGCGGAAGCTCGGGGTCCAGCCTCAGCGAGCGCCCACGCATCTGGTGCACCGAGGTGGTGGTGGTGACGCCGGTCAGGTCGATGAGGACGTTGATCGACTTCGCGTCCCAGCCCTCGCCCAGCAGCCCGCGGGTGCCGATGAGGCAGCGGGAGCGCCCCTCCTCGAAGTACCTGGTGAGAAGTGGCAGGTAGAGGCTCGGCGGCCAGGCGCCGGACTCCGGCTTCACGTCCACGACCGAGTCCCAGCCGTCCCCGTCTCCCTCGCCACGCTTGAACAGGGCGGCGACGCCGAGCCGGTCCTTGAGATCGGGCTCCTGCTCCACCAGCCAGGGGACGAGCGCCGCCGCGGTGGCCCGCGAGCAGGCGACGGTCTGGCCGGTCACCAGGATCGGGTCGAGGCCTGCGCTGCCCTGGTCGCTCAAGAGGGTCTTCAGGAGCAGCGCCGCCGAGCCCGCCTGCTCGTCGAGCACACCGCGCAGGTTGCCCACCAGCTCGCTGCCCGCCACCTCGTAATCGCAGAGCACCAGCGCTCGCAGGTGCGGGCCCAGCGCCCGCGCCTCCGCACCCAGGATCTCGATCGCGGCCACGCCCTTGCTGGCCGAGAGCAGGAGGACGCGGTCGACCGGGGAGACGTAGGAGCGGATGCCCTGCCGGGTCAGGACGTAGCCGAGCGAGGGGAGGGCCTTACGGATCAGCTCCCAGGCCTCCAGGTCCTTGGGGTCGGGGCTCTCCCGCAGGTGCCCGATCGCGTAGTCGCCGATCATCACCACCCAGTCGTCGGCGTTGAGCGGCTGGCGCTCGGCCTCACCCAGCCGGACGCCCTCCGGCGGGTCGAGCCGGTTGGCGTTGCAGTAGCGGAGGGCGGCCAGGGCGAGCTCCGGGTGGTCCGACTCGAAACGAGGCCAGGCGACCTCCACGCCCTCCTTGGTCTTGCGCTCGAAGATCCGGGCCCGCAGCCAGTCGATGAAGGACACGGTGCCGAGGTCGGGCCGCAGCATCTCCGTCACCAGCTCCTCGAAGCGCGTCTTCTCCTGCGCGATGTAGTCGGTCTCCTGCTGGAGCGGCGTGGTCAGGTAGGCGAGCTCCTGGTAGGGCGCCAGGTTGCCCTCCTTCACCACCGCCGGCGTCGGCACCTCGAAGTCCGCAAAGCCGAAGAGCTCCTGGTAGAGGACCGCCTCCCGCGCGTCCATCTCCGAGGGTGGCGTGGCGGTGAGGCCGACCAGGAAGACGCCGTCGCCGAGCTCGTGGACCAGGGCGCGGAGCAGGTAGCCCCACATCTCCAGGAGGTGGTGGCACTCGTCGAGGATGATCGTGAACTGGCCGGCGGCCTTGATCCGCTCGACCAGGCGGCGGCCGTTGGGGTGCAGGATCGAGAGCAGCTTCTCGTGGTCGCCGGACTCGGCGACCAGCTTGCGGGCGTGGCCGCGCAGCCGGGCCAGGTCCGCAGCGTGGTGGGGGTTGCCGTCCGCCGTGGCCGGGTGGGCGCTGTCCAGGCTCGACTGCCACTCGGCGATCTGCTCGTCCAGGGCCGGGTTGTGCGAGTCGAGGTTGCAGATCGACTGGTAGGTCAGGGCCGTGATCGGCGTCTTCAGGTCCGGGCTGTCGCCGGCCTCCACGGTGGCCGGCTGGTAGGCCCGCCACTGCTTGACCCACTGCTCCTGGATGGCGGTGTTGGGGCCGAGCGCGAGCGTCGGGTTGCCCAGCCGGCGCGCGATCTCCAGCCCGACCAGCGTCTTGCCCGCACCGGGCGGGAGCACCAAGTACGCCCGCCGCCGGCCGCTCGCGCGCGACTTCTCAAAAGCGTCGATCGCCATTCCCTGGTAGCGCCTGAACGGGCCTGGGAAGGCGACCTTGGAGAAGGCCTCCGCGAGCTCACCGGGCGGCATCGGCGGCCCGACCACCTCGCTCACTGGGGGAGCGAGCGGCGGCGCCGTCGGAAGCCCGGGGGGACCGGGTCCGGCCGTTGGCACCTGCCCATCTTTGCTCCCGCTGCGCCTCCGGGCGGGGATGGCGGGCGCGGCCGCCACACCCCTTGAGGAGAGCATCGCCTCGACTCCCGCGGCCTGGAGCGGCCAGAGCTCTTCGGGTCGTCTCGTCGCAGTGTGCTGAGCCCAACGCCGGCCGCTCATCAGCGAGCGGACCAGGTACAAGAAGCCACCCCCGCCGTCGTCGCTGACCTTCTCGACCCTCGCCAGGTCCCGGTCGCCAGGCTCCGCCCACACCCGGGTGATGACGAAGTCGCCCTCGCTCAGGCGATGGACGACCTCCTGGATCGAGTTCGTTTTAGCGGGCAATGGCGGCTGCCCCGGCCACTTGTGGGCCTGGAGCTTACGCAGGGAACCGCCGAGCATCCAGCGATCGCCCGAGATCAGCACAAGGTCGCCGGGTTGTGCCTCCTGGGGAGGAATGCCGCTGCTGGACAAGGGCAACTGCGCGAGAACACCGATATCGACGGGGGCCAAGTGGGCTGGGGCCGGCATTCAGATCAGGCGAGCAGGACCATGCCGCGCGGACTTGACTTGAAGCCGGCCTCGCGGAGCGCCGGCTGCAGGCCGGAGTCGTGGATGGAGGCGCCGTCGACCTTGAGCAGCTCAACCTTGCCCACAGCACCCGCGGCGGTAGCCAGGGCTGCGAGGTGGCCCACGTCCACCGACCCGAAGGTCAGCAGAGAGCGGCCGCCCCGTTCCAGGAACAGCTTCAGCTCGCCGGACTCGAGGACGACGTAGGCCCCGGCAGCCCGAGCCGGGCGGCCGGCGGACTCGAGCCACGGGATCACGATCCCGTAAGGATTGGCGGGATCGGTCGCGGCCAGCGCGACGATCCTGCCATCCGGCTCGCGAAGCCCGCGCAGCCGGTCGACCGCGCCGGGCAACGCGAACTGCGAGGCGCCCAGCCCCTCGATGAAGTAGCCGCGGCGGATCCGGCCCGCCTCCTCCATCGCCCTCAAGACCGGGTAGACGCCGGCGAAGCCGCCCGGCGTGCCCTCGGCGAGCACCGCCTCGCGGGTCAGCACCCCGTGGCGCTGCAGGAGCACGCCGGCGAGGGCGTGCAACCGCTCCGTCGGCGCCGGCGGAGCCGCGCGCAGGTCGGCGGTCAGCGACCAGCGGCCGACCGCCCTCGGGTGCGTGAGTCGCGGCAGGCGCGGCCGCCCCGGTCGCGTGGGCCTTCGGCTGCGACCGCCGCCGATCGCGCGCAGGGGCGCGAAGGTGTCGTTGGTGACCTCGCCCGCCCAGACCAGGTCCCAGAGCGCGTCGAGGACCGCGTCGGTGTCGCCGCCGCCCGCCGCGGTGTAGAGCTCGGGGAAGAAGGACGGCCGCCTCGCGAGCTGCTCCCGGAGCCGCCCGTGGATCTCACCGTCCGGGGGATCGACCGGTTCCGGGAGCAGGCGGATCGCCTCCCCGCGCAGGTAGAGGGCGACCCGCCCGTCCTGCTGGCCGAGCGAGCCGCGGCCGGCCCAGACCACCTCGCCCATCGAGACCAGCTCGTCCAGGAGCCGGGGGCGGTAGTCCCGGACGCGGGCCGAGAGTACGTCCCGCTCGATGACGCTGGCCGGCAGGGCCAAGCCCTGGAGCTGGAAGACCACGTCGGCCAGGCGGTCGATGCTCGACGACTCGGCGCCGATCCCATGCCAGGCGGGCAGGAAGCGGGCCAGCACCTCGGGCGGCACCGGCTCGACCTCGCGCCGCAGCGCCGCCAGTGAGCGGCGGCGGAGGCTTCGAAGGACGTCCGGGTGGCAGTACTCGCGGCCCGCATAGCCGGGCCGAAACTCACCGGCCAGCACTTCGCCGCGGGAGACCAGCAAGGACAGGGCCTGGTCGACCGCCCGGACCGGGATGCCCCAGCGAGAAGCGGGCTCGGAGCTGACAAAGGGGACGTGCGTGCGCGCGTAGCGCGCGAGGAGGCTCAGCAGCGGCTCGGTCGCGTTGGCCAGGAAGGCCTCCGGCAGTCCGACCGGCAGCACCGCACCCAGCGCGTCGCGGCAGCGCGCGGCATCCTCGACCGCGATCCAGCGCTCCTCGCCGGCCAGCCGGACCAGGACCGCGCGCCGTTCGCGCTCCAGCTCCCGCAGCCAGGCCGCCGGCACACCGCGCGCCGCTGCCTCCTCTTCACCGAGATCCCCCAGGCGCCGGAGCAGGTCGGCCGCCTCATCGCGGTCGCGCGGCCGGCGGCCCTCGCCAAGTCCCTGCAGCTCCAGCTCCAGGGCGGCGATCGCGGCCGGGTCGAGCAGCTCGCGCAGCTCCTCGGTCCCCAGCAGCTCGGCGAGCAGCTCGCGGTCCAGCGTCAGCGCCTGGGCGCGCCGCTCCGCCAGCGGCGCGTCGCCCTCATAGAGGTACTGGCCGATGTAGTCGAAGAGCAGGCTGGCGGCGAAGGGGGAGGCCCGGTCCGAGTCGACGACGACGGCCCGAACCTCGCGCGAGCGGACCGCTCGCATCAGCTCGGCCAGCGCGGCCAGGTCGAAGACGTCACGCAGGCACTCGCGGTAGGTCTCGATCAGGATCGGGAAGTCCGGGTGCCCGGAGGCGACCTTGAGCAGGTCGGCGCTCTTCTGCCGCTGCATCCACAGCGGCGTCCGCTCGCCCGGCCGGCGGCGCGGCAGCAACAAGGCCCGGGCGGCGTTCTCCCGGAACCGCGAGGCGAAGAGCGCGGAGCCGTGCAGCTGCGCGGTGACCAGCTCGGTCACCTCTTCGGGATCGAGCAGCAGGTCCTCCAGGTCGGGTGGCCGGTCGGCGTCCGGGAAGCGGAGGGCGAAGCCGTCGTCGGTGTGGATCGAGGCGACCTCCAGCCCGGTCCGTTCCCGGAGCCGGGCGGCGGCGGCCAGCGCCCAGGGTGCGTGGACGCGCTCGCCGAGGGGTGTCAGGACGCATACGCGCCAGTCGCCGAGCTCGTCGCGGAACCGCTCGACGACGATCGTGCGGTCGTCCGGCAGGGCCGAGGACTGGGCCTGGTCCTCCAGGTACTGGAGCAGGTTGCGGACCGCCCGCTCGTCGAAGCCCGCGGCCTCGCGCAGCCGCTTGCCGGCGGCCTCCGAACCGGCGGCGCGCAGCTCGCGGACCATCTTGCCCAAAGCCCGCCCCAGCTCCACGGGACGGCTCTCGACGTCGCCCTTCCAGAACGCGAGCTTGCCGGGTTCGCCGGGGGCGGGCGAGACCAGCACCTGGGAGGAGGTGACCTCCATGACCCGCCAGGTGCTGGCCCCGAGCACGAAGTTCTCGCCGGGCCGGGTCTCATAGACCATCTCCTCATCGAGCTCGCCGACGCGGCGGCCGTCGTCGAGCAGGTTGACGGTGTAGAGGCCGCGGTCGGGGATCGTCCCGCCGCTGGTGACGGCCAGCCGCTGGGCGCCGGCCCGGCCCCGGATGCGGCCCTCGACCCGGTCCCACACGATCCGCGGCCGGAGCTCGGCGAACTCGTCGCTCGGGTAGCGGCCGCTCAGCATGTCCAGGGTCGACTCGAAGGCGCGCGGCCCCAGGTCGCGGAAGGGGTAGGCGCGCCGGACGAGCCGGCCCAGCTCCTCGACGTCCCACTCCTCCAGCGCCGACATCGCGACCACCTGCTGGGCGAGCACGTCGAGCGGGTTCTGGGGGATGACCGTGGACTCGATCTCGCCGCCCTGCATGCGTTCGACGACCACGGCAGTCTCCAACAGGTCGCCCCGGTACTTGGGCAGGATCACGCCCTTGGAGACCTCCCCCACCGAGTGGCCGGAGCGGCCGATCCGCTGGATGCCGCTGGCGACGCTGCTGGGCGCCTCCACCTGCAGGACCAGGTCGACCGCGCCCATGTCGATGCCGAGCTCGAGGCTGGAGGTCGCCACCAGCCCGCGCAGGACCCCGGCCTTGAGCTGGTCCTCGATCTGGCGGCGGTGCTCCTTGGCGATGGAGCCGTGGTGGGCCTTGACGAGGTCTTCGCCGGCCAGCTCGTTGAGGCGCGCGGCGAGCCGCTCGGCCAGACGGCGGCTGTTGACGAAGACGATCGTGGAGCGGTGTTCCTGGATCAGCTCCAGCAGCCGCGGGTAGATCGCCGGCCAGATGCTCCTGCGGCTCCCGTCCTGGGCGCCTCCCAGCGCTGCCGCGGGACCGCTGGGCAGCTCCTCCTCGCCGAGGTTGGCCATGTCGTCGACCGGCACCTCGACCGTGACCTGGAGCGTCTTGCGGCGGCCGGCGTCGACCAGGGCCACCTCCCGCTCGCTGCCTCCGAGGAACCGGCCGACCTCCTCCAGCGGCCGCTGGGTGGCCGAAAGCCCGATCCGCTGGGGATCCTGCTCCGCCAGTGCCGAGAGCCGCTCCAGGCTGATCGCCAGGTGCGCGCCGCGCTTGTTCGGCGCCAGTGAGTGGATCTCGTCCACGATCACCCAGCGGATGCTGCGCAGCATCTCCCGGGCCTGGCTGGTGAGGAGCAGGAAGAGCGACTCCGGGGTCGTGATCAGGATGTCCGGCGGCCGCCGGTTCAGGCGCCGCCGCTCCTCGGCCGTGGTATCGCCGGTGCGGACCCCGACCGAGAGGTCCGGCAGCGGCGAACCCAGCAGCTCGGCGGCGTGGGCCATCCCGCTCAGCGGGGCCCGTAGGTTGCGCTCCACGTCCACGGTCAGCGCCTTGAGCGGCGATACGTAGAGGACCCGGCAGCGGCGGTCGGCGCTGGGCAGCGGCTCGGCCGCCAGGCGGTCGATGCACCAGAAGAAGGCGGCCAGCGTCTTGCCGCTGCCGGTGGGGGCCGTCATCAGCGTGTGGCGGCCCGCGGCCACCTCCCGCCAGCCGCGCTCCTGGACCTCGGTCGGGGCTGCGAAAGCAGCCTGGAACCAGGCGCGCGCGGGGGCGGAAAACAGGTCGAGGGCCGGCACCTCGCTAAGTATTCCCCTCCCGCACTGGTGGGAGCGGGGCCGGAACTGAGTAGGATGCCGGGATGTCGATCTTCGCCGCCTGGGGCAGGTTCGTCCACCGCCGCAAGTGGCTCGTGCTGGCCGGTTCCCTGCTGCTGCTGGGCGCCGTCGCCGGCGCCGGCTTCGGCTTCCAGGGCCAGCTCAACAACACCAGCCACGTCCACCTCCAGTCCCAGAAGGCTGCCGACCTCGTGAGCTCACAGCTGCCCAAGACGGGCAGCGGCGGGTCCAGCTTCGAGATCGTCTTCAGCAGCCCCAGCCTGGCGGTCACCGACCCGGCCTACCAGGCGGCGGTCGAGAAGACGCTGCAGCCGCTCCGCGCCGACTCCCGGGTCGGGGAGATCCAGGACGCGTACTCGGCGCCCTCCGATCGCTCGGCCAGCTACATCTCCCACAACGGGCGGGAGATGCTGGCCGTGGTCACCGTCAAGGATCGCTTCAACAAGGCCCGGCTGTACTTCGACCAGGTCCGTTCAGAGATCCACGGCCACGACGGACTGACCACCTACGTGACCGGCGGGATCGCCATCGGGAATGACTTCGACACCTACCTGGCGGCCGACCTGACCCGCGCCGAAACGACCTCCATCCCCGTCTCGCTGATCCTGCTGTTGATCGTCTTCGGGACCCTGGTGGCCGCCCTTTTGCCGGTGGGCGTGGGCGCCGCGGCGGTCGTCGGCGGCGTGGCCGGGACGCTGCTCCTGGCCCGCTTCACGGACGTCTCCACGTACGCCCTCAACATCGTCACCCTGGTCGGCCTGGGCGTGGCCATCGACTACAGCCTGTTCATCGTCAACCGCTACCGGGAGGAGCTGGAAGCCGGCGCCACCACCGAGCAAGCACTGGAGCGATCGATGGCGACAGCGGGCCGCGCGGTCACCTTCTCCGGGCTCACCGTCGCCATCGGCCTGGCCGGCATGCTCTTCTACCCGGGCACCTTCCTGG
>VBHN01000037.1 GCA_005881155.1 Chloroflexota bacterium
CGGACCTCCTGCCCCGCCTCCGGGGAGCCCTGGCGGCCGCCTGACAGCCCGGAGCGCGGCCCTCACCCCAGGATGTAGCCGACCTGGTCGCCTTCCCGCTGCGCTACCGACCCCGAGCTGCAGCCTGCTCCTCGTCCAGCTCGCGGATGCGGGCGGCCGTCTCCCGCGCCTGCCTGACCAGGTAGTAGATGTAGCCGGCGATCGAGAAGATCGCGAACGCGTAGGCCCCGGCCAGGTAGCTCATCGGTCGAGCGCCGCCTGGAGGCGGTCGCGGAGCACCTCGACCCGGTAGCGGTAGCCGAGCAGGACTGCCGCCAGGAGCAGGATCGCGACCATGCTCACGGCGAAGGTGAGCAGCATCTCCGGCGGCAGCGCCTCGGGCGCCGCGGTCGCCCGCAAGGACCTCCGGACCGAGCTCCGCAGCCGGGAGACGCTCCCGGCCCTGGGTCAATTCGTGGTCCTCGCCCTGTCACCACACCCAGTAGGTGCCCCAGATCGGCCGCGCCCAGAGCGAGCCGCTGACCAGCATCACGGTCGTGAAGAGAAGCCCGACCTCGGCCGCCACCCGCGCCAGACGGTCCGCCGCCGGCGATTCGTTCCAGAGGAAGACGAGGCCGCCGGCCAGGACCACCGCGAAGGCGGCGTAGGCCGCGATGGCCGAGGGGACGTGCAGGTAGAAGATCTTCTGGACCACGCCCTGGACCGTGTCGGCCGGTGCGTGGAAGACTGCCAGGGCGGCGGCCGCGAGCAGCAGGAGCGCGTCCACGATCGCCGCGATCCGGAACAGGTCGGCACGCGCCGGCGAGAGGGTGGAGACGTGGGTGGAAGCCACGTCAGTCATCCAACACGAACTTGGCTGCCAGCGAGGCGACCACGACGAAGAGTATGTCGAAGTCCAGGAGCAGCGCCAGGGCCCCATTGAGGGAGCCGCCGCCGCCGAGTGCGACCTGGACCGCCCTCCCCCCGACCACCACGAAGGGGACCCAGAGGGGCAGCGCCAGCACCGGCAGCAGCAGGTCGCGCGCGCGAGTCTGGGCGGCCAGGGCGGCGAACAGGCAGCCGAGGCCGGCCATGCCGATGGTGGCCAGGACCAGCGCCGCGGCCAGCTCCAGCGAGAAGACCGGGGTGTTGAAGAAGAGGCCCAAGGCGGGCACCAGCACGACCTCGCAGGCCACCAGCACCAGCGCGGCGGCCAGCGCCTTGCCGGCGAAGATCGCGGAGCGGCTGGCGGGAGTCAGCAGCAGCGGTTCCAGCGAGGCCTGGTCGCGCTCGGAGGCGAAGGTGCGGCCGAAGGCGACGAGGCCGGCGAAGGTCACCGTCAGCCAGAGCACACCGGGGGCGACCTTGGCGCCGCCGGTCTCGACGTCGAAGCCGAAGTTGGCGATCAACAGGGCGAGGACCACGAATTGACCCAGGGCCGGGAGCGTCTCCCGGCTGCGGAGCTCGGTCCGGAGGTCCTTGCGGGCGACCGCGGCGGCAACGCGCAGGAAGCTCACTGGTACGCCTCCAGGGCCCGCTGCGAAAGGTCGAGCGTGTGCCGGCAGAGCTGCCCGGCCAGCTGCCGGTCGTGCGTCGCGAGGACCAGGCTGCGGCCCTCCACCAGCTTTTCCAGCAGGCCCCGGCCCTCCTCGTCAAGGCCCGCGTCGGGCTCGTCGAGGACCAGCAGCTCGGGTGCGTGCAGGAGGGCCCGGGCGAGGCCGAGACGCTGGGCCATGCCACGGGAAAGCTGGCCCGCCCGGCGCCGGGCGACCGCCGCCAGCCCGACCTGCTCCAGCAGCCGCGGAGCACGGGCGCGCTCCACGCCCTGGAGGTCACAGAAGAACTCCAGGTTCTCCAGCGCGCTCAAGGCCGGGTAGTGGCCGGCCACGTCGCCCAGGTAGCCGATCCGGCGGCGCAGCTCGGTGCGCTCCCTCGTCGCGTCCAGCCCGAACAGGCGCAGCTCGCCGCCGGCGGGCCGCGCGGCCGTAGCCAGCAGCCGGAGCAGGGTGGTCTTGCCGGACCCGTTCTCGCCCAGCACGGCCAGCGAGTCGCCGGACTCGAGGCTGAGGTCGAGAGGGCCGAGCACGGTCCGCGTGCCAAACCGCTGGCGAAGGCCGGCGGCCTCGATCGCCTTCATCCGCGTTCGGCGCCGAGCTCGGCCAGCCGCCGCTCGGCCTCGGCGCGGTCAAGCCGGCCGGAGGCCAGGTCGAGCTGCACCTCCTCAGCCCGGCGGCGCAGTTCGTCCTGCTCGTCCGCCTGGTCTGGAACCATGTCGGCCGGTTCGGGCGGGCGCAGCAGCGGCCAGAGCAGGAAGGGCAGAGCCAGCAGCAGGGCGGCGGTGGCGACCAGGATCACGCCCCGGCCATCCTCGGCGGCGCCGGCCGGCGCCGCAGCGCCAGCAGGCCGAGGGCGAACAGGCCGGCCGCGGCCACGGTCCAGGGAATCCAGCCCGCAAGCCCGCCAGGCTGGTCTGAGGACAGGATCGTCGAGCCGTAGGCCACGCGGTAAGAGCCGACGATCGAGTCCTGGGACTCACCGGCAGCCAGCCGGCGCGCGATGTCGGCCTTCAGGTCGGTGCAGACGGGCGTGTCGCAGACGTCAAGCCGGGTCTGGAGGCACTGCGGGCACATCAGGCGCTGTTCGACCGCCAGCTGGGGCGTCGCCGGCGGCGGAGGGCCGTAGGCCCTGGCGAAGGCCGCGCCGGCCAGGCCGGCGGCGAGTACGAAGAGGGCCGGTGCCAGCCAGGCCTTCACTCCGCGCTCCCGGCCAGCGCCGGCCGGCGGGCTGGGGCGGCCACCCGCTCGGGTGAGCGCCGGCCACCGGGCCAGCTGCCGGAAAGGGCGCCCAGGATCAGCAGGGCCGCGCCGGTCCAGATCCAGCCCACCAGCGGGTTGACGAAGACGGTGAGGTTGACCGATCCGGCCCCGGTGCTTGGCTGGAGCACGATGTAGAGGTCCTCGAAGGCGGAGCTCCGGATCGCCACCCGCGTCGTCGACTGGCCGCCGAAGGAGTCGTAGACCGTCCGGCCGGCGGTCAGCGACTCTCCGTCGCCGAGCGAAAGGAAGGCGGTCGTGGTGGTGGTCCCGGCTGCCGACGCGCTGCCGATGGACTCCAGCGTCAGCTGCCGTTCCTGCTGCCAGAAATGCGAGCCGGCGAAGCCGCAGGCCGCCACCACGATGCCTAGGTGCGCCAGGTAGGCGCCGTAGCGCCGCCGGTTGCGGATCGCCAACCTGGCGGCGGCCACCGGCCACGAGCCCGGCAGCCGGGTGGCGAAGCGCACGCCCTTCGCGTACTCCAGGATCGAGGTCGTCGCGCCGGCGGCCAGGACCGGGCCGGCGAGCAGGACCGCCGGGTTCTGAAGGCCGGCTCCGAGGAGCGCCGCGAGGGCCGCCGCGGCGGCGGTCAGCGGCCATTTCAACGTTCGCAGCCAGGCTGTTCCCGCGCGTCGCCAGGGAAGCAGCGGACCTACCGCCAGCAGCGCCAGCAGGGCCAGGAAGAAGGGCGCCGTCACGCGCTCATAGAAGGGCGGCCCGACGGCGGCCGCGCGACCCTGGATGAACTGCGACACGAGCGGCAGCACGGTCCCCCAGAAGACGGCGAAGGCGAGGGCCACGAAGAGCAGGTTCTGAAGCAGGAAGGCGCCCTCCCGGGAGACGCTGCTCTCCAGCGACCGGTCGCCCCTCAGGAGCGGCGCCCGGACCGCCAGCAGCAGCCCGGAGGCGAGGACCGCGACGGCCAGGAAGGCGAGGAACCAGGGTCCGATGGGGCTGATCGCGAAGCTGTGGACGGACTGGATGACGCCGCTCCGCACGACGAAGGTCCCGAAGACGGCGAGCAGGAAGGCCGCGACCACCAGTCCCTGGTTCCAGCCCTTCAACATCCCGCGCCGCTCCTGGATCTGGGAGGAGTGCACGTAGGCTGTGGTCACCAGCCAGGGCAGGAGGGCGACGTTCTCGACCGGGTCCCAGCCCCAGTAGCCGCCCCAACCCAGGACGTGGTAGGCCCACCACATCCCAAGCGTCAGACCGGCGCTCTGAAGCCCCCAGGCGAGCAGCGCCAGCCGCCGCGTCAGGGTGATCCAGGCGGCGTCGGCTCGCCCGGCCAGCAGCGCCGCCATGGCGAAGCTGAAGGGAACCGCAAAGGAGGCGAAGCCGGCCAGCAGGAAGGGCGGATGGATGAGCATGCCGCCGTCCCGGAGCAGCGGGTTGAGGCCGGCGCCGTCGGCCGGCACGAAGCCGAGCAGCGCGAACGGGCCGGCGACGAAGTTCAGCACCAGCAGGAAGAAGGTCAGGATCGAGCCCAGCACGCCGATGGCGTAGGCCGGCAGCCGGCCGCCGCTGGTCCCAGCCAGGGAGAGGCCCCCGATCACGGCCAGCACCAGCGTCCAGTAGAGGAGCGATCCCTCCTGCCCGGAGTAGAAGCCTGCCGCGAGCAGTGGCGCGGGCGTCGCGAGGTCGGAGTGCTCGGCCACGTAGGCGATCACGAAGTCGTGGGTCAGGAAGGCGGCCTCGAGGGCGGCGGCGCCCACGACCACGGCCCCGGCCGCCGCCCAGAGCGCACGCCGCGCGACCAGCGCCTGGAGGACCAGGCCCCGGGCGCCGGAGAGGAACCCCAAAAGAGCCGCGAAGGCACTCAGCGCGAGGGCTGCCAGGAGAGCGCCGGAGCCGACGTCGGCCAGCAGCATCAGCGGCTACTTCGTCGGAGTCGCGGTGAAGCGCGACGGGCACTTCGCCAGCAGCGTCCGGGCGAGGAAGACTCCGTCCGGCTGCACCCGGCCCTCGACCACGACCTGGATCCCGGGCCGGAAGATGTCCGGCAGCTGGCCGCTGTAGACGACAGGGATGGTCGCGCCATCCTGGGCGGCGCTGAAGCGCACCTCCCGGCCGTCGTCCAGCCGCTGGACGTCGTCCTGGACCGTGCCCAGCATCCGGGCCTCGCCGACGCCGGGGTCTCGCTTGAGCTCGGCGACCGTCCGGTAGTACTGCGCGTTGCCGGCCGTGGCGCTGAAGACGAGGTAGCCGAGGCAGGCCGCCAGCACCGCCCCCACCGCGCCCCAGCGCAGCAGCATCAGCTCGGCGCCAGGGCCCGCAGGGCGGCGAGGGTCTCGAGGGGGTCGTTGCCGGGCACGCTGAGCGCGACCGAAACCTCCGAAACGCCGACCTTGGCCAGCTCTTCGAGGCGCTCCTTGCATTCCTGGGCCGGGCCGATGATCGTGACCAGGTCGACCATCTCGTCGCTGATGGCGGCGATCGCCTCGTCCTTGCGCCGGTCCAGGTACAGGTCCTGGATGTGCTTGGCCTCGTCTTCGAAGCCGTACGACCGCCAGAGCTGGTTGTAGTAGTTCTTCTCCCGCGACCCCATGCCGCCGATGTAGAGCGCGAGGTGTGGGCGGGTGCTGTCGCGTCCGGCCTTACGGTCGCTGGTCACCACCACCGGCTGGATGGGGCAGACGGAGAGCTCGGAGAGTGGACGGCCCGCTCTCTGGGCTCCCTTCTCGAGACCTGGTCGAATCACCTTCTCGTAGTGTTGGGGCGAGAAGAAGACGGGCAGCCAGCCGTCCGCCAGCTCGCCGGCGAGGGCCACTCCGCTCGGTGTCAAGGTGGCCAGGTAGATCGGGATCGAATCTCGCAGCGGGTGTGTGATCAGCTTTAAGCCCATCCCGAGGTGGAAGATCTCGCCCTCGTAGCTGACGCGCTCGCGCTTCAGAACCAGGCGGACGATCTCGATCGTCTCCCGCATCCGGCGCACGCCGCGCTCGAACTTGACCCCGTGCCAGCCCTCGATGACCTGGTGGCCAGAGGTGCCCAGGCCGAGGATGAAACGGCCGTCCGAGATCAGGTCCAGCGAGCCCGCGGTCTGGCCGAGCAGGGCCGGGGTCCGCGAGAAGACGTTGACGATGCCGGTGCCGATCTTGATCCGCTGCGTGGTGCAGGCGAGCTGCGTGCAGATCGTGAAGGCGTCCCAGCCGTAGGCCTCAGCGACCCAGACCGTGTCGTAGCCGAGCTTGTCGGCCTCCTGCACGTAGGCGACGACCATCTCGCGCGGCAGGTAGTCGGCGTACGGGACGTTGATCCCGAGCTTCACACGGGCAGTTTATTCGGCTGCCTCTGGCAGGGCGTTGGCCTGGGCGAAGCGGGCGAACAGGGCGGAGCTGGGCTTGGGCGTCCGCTCCAGCGTCTTCGGGTCCACGGCGATCATGCCGAACTTCATCCGGTAGCCGTGCGCCCACTCGAAGTTGTCCATCGACGTCCAGTGATAGAAGCCCCGCACGTCGACACCCTTCTGGATCGCCGCCCAGACCTCACCCAGGACCTCGGGCAAGAAGCGCTGCCGGAGCTCGTCGTCCTCGGCGGCGATCCCGCTCTCGGTGACGTAGACGGGCTTGGAGAACTGCTTCAGGTCCAGCAGCGCGTCCCGCATCCAGTCTGGCTTGACGGCGTCGCCGAAGTCGCTGACCGGGTAGCCGGGAGGGTTCAGCTGGCGCACGAACTGCGAGCCCGGTCGGAGCGGGTCGAAGCGCACCAGGCGGCCGGAGTAATGGTTCAAGCCGATGAAGTCGGAGCTGGCGGCGACCGTGCGGAGCATGCGCCGGCCGGCGACCGGCCAGAAGTCCATCATCCGATGGCCGGTCTGCGCCGCGACCCGGTCGAGAGGGTTGCCGGGCCGAGCCGGGACCAGCCAGAACTTGTTGTGAGCCAGGCCGACCGCCGCGTCCGGCAGCCGTTCCTTGATCGCCTGGTAGGCGGCCTCGTGGCCGAGGCGCAGGTTGCCCAGCACCCGCCAGAGGCCCCGGATGTCGTTTCGGCGGCCGGGCGGCCAGGATCCGAAGATCCAGCCCTGGGTGGCGTAGATGTTGGGCTCGTTGATCGTGACCCAGAGGCTGACGAGGTCGCCCAGCTCCTCCACCACCCGCCGCACGAAGGGCAGGAACACCTCGTGTGCACCGGGCGCGGCCCAGCCGCCCTTGGCCGCGAACCAGAGCGGGTTGCTGAAGTGATGGAGGGTGAGCATCGGGGAGAGGCCCTGCTCGCGCAGCTCGCCCAGCACGTCCCGGTAGTGCCTCAGCTGCCGGGAGTCGAACTCGCCGCGGCTGGGTTCCACGCGCGACCACTCGATGGACAGCCGGTGGGAGTTGTTGCGCTGCTTGCGAAGCAGCGCGAAGTCCTCGCGGTAGCGGTTGTAGTGGTCGACGGCGAGTCCGGAGACATCGCCGCCGTGGATCCGGCCTTGCTGCCGCTCGAAGGCCCACCAGTCGCTGTTGGTGTTGTTGCCCTCGACCTGATGGGCAGCCGTGGCGTTCGCCCAGAGGAACCCAGGCGGAAAGCTGCGGCTGCCGGTCACGCGGGCGATCATAAGTGCTCAGTGTTGAGCCGCCGGCAGTTCCTGGGAGCGGCGGCCGGTGGCGCCGCGCTGCTCTCCTTCCCCGCCATCCGCATCGGCCGGGCGGCGCAGACGCCGCTCAAGAACATCGTCGTCCTGATGCAGGAGAACCGCTCCTTCGACCACTACTTCGGCCTTTACCCGGGCGCGGAGGGGCTGCCTCCCTGCGCTCCCGTGACTCCGGCGCGCAACCTCTGCCTGGAAGGTCCGCCGCACAACCTCGAGGACGCGCGCGCCGAGTACGCGGGTGGCGCCAACCCGCCCGACCGGTTCGAGCTGCTCGGCGGCCGCAAGGCCCTGACCTACTACACGGGCGCCCAGATCCCCTATTACTGGGCGCTGGCCGACCGCTTCACGCTCTGCGACCACTACTTCTGTTCCGTCCTCGGCCCCACCATCATCAACCGCACCTTCAGCGTCGCCGCGGGCGCTGGCACCCTGGGCAACAACAACACGCTGGCGACGGCGACCCTGCCGGACACCAACATCGCGGACCGGCTCGACCGGGCCGGCGTCGACTGGCGCTGCTACGTGGCCCACCTGCCCGAGTTCGGCTACAACCCGCTCCATTACTTCGCCAACCGCCAGTCCGACCCCAGGGTGCAGCGGCCCTACTCGGAGTTCCTGGCCGACGCGGCCGCCGGCCGGCTGCCGCCGGTGAGCTGGGTGATCACCCAGGACCCGCTGACCGAGCACGCGCCCGCCGACATCTCCTGGGGCGAGCGCTTCGCCGCACTGACCATCAACAGCCTGGCGGCCGGGCCGCAATGGCGTGACAGCGCGCTGGTCCTGAGCTACGACGAGAACGGCGGCTTCTACGATCACCTGCCGCCGCCCCAGGTGGACGAGCTGGGCCTCGGCTTCCGGGTCCCGGCCATCGTCGCCTCGCCCTACGCGCGGCCCGGCCACGTCAGCGCGGCCCAGTACGAGCACTGCTCCACCCTGGCCCTGATCGAGCGGACCTTCGGCCTGCGGCCGCTGACGCAACGCGACGCCTCCGCAAATCCCTTCGAGGACGTCTTCGACTTCGGCCGGCGCGAGCTGGGCTTCGTCGACTACCCGGAACGACAGCTCGACAGCTGCGGAGCGCCGGTCG